>CAZOKM010000065.1:0-9612 GCA_964580405.1 uncultured Candidatus Bathyarchaeia archaeon
ATCACCTCGTCGCTTTCGACTATGCGCCTCGTCTCCTCGTCCTGCCTCTTGCGGTCCTCGCTCATGTTGCTGGTCCTCTTCGTCGGGTCCCTGAGCTTGAACCTCTCGAACAGCTCGGGGCTCTTCCTGAAGTACGGAACGTACTCGGACATGTGCTGACTCGACTCGGTGTTGAAGTACCCGAAGGCCTTGAAAATCTCAGCTCGGACGATGTCGGGTCCCGCCCAGTGGGCGTCGGGCCTCGAGTAAACGTTCGGGTCCTCGAACTTCTTCCTCAGAAGCGGGTACGCATCCTGCCCGCGCCACTTGAACTCGAGGAACCACGCCATGTGGTTGATGCCCGCGACCCAATACGATACCTCATTGAACGGCACCCCGATGTATCTGGACAATTCAGCAGCTGTTCCCTGCACGCTGTGGCACAGGCCCACGTTTCTTATGCGCGAATAATCATTCATCGCCCAGCACAGCATCGCCATCGGGTTCGTGTAGTTGATAAGCAGAGCGTCTGGGCAAACGTCCTCCATGTCATGACAGATGTCCAGGAGGGCGGGGATGTGGCGAAGCCCATAGAACACTCCACCCGGGCCGATCGAGTCGCCGACACCCTGCTTCACGCCGTACTTCGCGGGAATCATTAAGTCAGGAACGTTGGCTTCCAGCCCCCCGACCCTTATGGAGACGACAACATAGTCAGCCCCTTCAAGGGCGGTTTTGCGGTCGGTGGTCGACTCCAACTTGGTTTCCAAGTCGTGCTGCTTGATGAGCTTCTTGGCGAACGCCGTCGTCATGTCTAGGGCTTCTTGGTTGATGTCCATCAGGGAAATCGTGGAATCTTTGAATTCGGGGTAGGACAGGAAGTCCGTGATCAGATTCCTCGAAAAAACGTGGCTTCCGGCGCCGATGATGACGATTTTTACCAAATCCAACACCTGAACAGAAAATATGTAACGTATAATGCTTAATTCGTTTGTGCTGTCTAGGTTCGACTGTGTGACAGAATAATGCTTGAGGCTTTTAAATGAACCATTCGGGCTTGAGTTCCTTTTCCCTCTGCTCCTTAGCTAAAGCGCCGAAGTCGAAGGGCGAAAGGAAGTCAGCCAACTCCTCAGCGTCCCTCAGGTCGTCGAAGTCGAGCTTTAATCCGAGTGGCGCAGAAACCGCTTTTAGGACGGCCTTCGCAGCCTCAACATCAAGACTGGTTCCCTGAGTCTCAGCCAGAAGACAGAAGCCCTTCATCCCTCGGATGGCAGCCAGCCCGATGAGGAGGCCTGCTATACCGTAGATTTCGCCACCCAATTTCTGGGCGCCGAGGTTTGATGCTTCGTGCGCGGTTTCGGCGTCTGACGCTGCGAAATAGAGTGTTGGCCCACTCACTTTTCGTCCGGGTCTATAACCGCCTAGGGTCATGACGTAACGGCAGCCTAGGCTTTCGGCGATGTCCAGTATACTGCCGCAGAGCTCGTATTGCCCTCGCCGCGTGAGGGCTTGGGTGTTCCCATACAGGAGAATCAGGTCTCGGCTGCACCTGTCGTCCGCCTTGTGGTAGTACAAATGGCAGAACGGAGACTTCAGCGAACCGTCCTTAGCGGTAATCGAAACATCAGGAAAGGAAACAGCATTCACTTCAGCGAAGCGCTTCGCGCCTAGCTTCTTTATCAGGTAGGCGACTGCGATGTTCGCCACGAGCCCAATTCCTGGGAGCCCCTCAACCAGCACGGGGTCCTTGAGCTTCGGCTTCTCCGACTGCCTGACGACACTGGACATGTACGCGCATTCCTCAGGTTAAGGACGGCTTCGACCTCAAAAAGGCTTTCGTTTCCTCAATGCGGACTCAGTGCTCGCAGCCTAGCGGGAAGTATTCGCCGCTGAACGGCTTTCTCCTATTCATGCACCTTTCTCTCGGGCAGTACTGGCAGGCGTCGTACTCTTTAGAAGTCGCCGCGAGGATTCCCGAAACCGATTTCCGCGGAACCATCAAAAAACTGGGCGTGAGGTTTACTCCGATGTTCTTTTGCGGCTCGAGAGCTTCGAAAATGGCCTTCTGCTGGTCGATGCCGAAGAGCTTGCCCGTCCCCGTGCCCGGGCTGAAGCCGGAGACCTTCGCTCCAAGAGCCTCCTCCACGCGGGCTTTAACGTAGGCTGAGACTTGCCTGAGGGCGTAGTCGCCCGTCTGCTCGAGAACCCAACCGTTGAGGATGCTCGTCTTCCCCTGCGCGGAGGCTTCCCTCTCGAGGCTTTCGCCTATCGTGGCGACGAACAGTGCGACGGTCTGCCCCTTTTCGAGCACGTCTGAGAGGATAATGCTCTGGACGGCTTGCCCAGTCTCCAGCGTGACCCGCGCTTCTTCGACGGCTTTGACCTCGGTGAACGCGTAGACCGCTCTGGGGCTAATCAGGCCGAGACCCTTTTCGACGGTTGACTGTGCCTCCTGCTGCTTCGAGGGCACAATCCTCATTGTCCGAAGGACGTCGTCCGCGCGAATTTCGACTAATACGGGGTCAACAATAATCGTCAAGGGGTTCAATCCACGCGCATGTTTCCTCATCCCTTCAAAGGCGAGAGGGAATTTAAACGTTCCATCAAACGGAGTGCGGGCGCTTTTTCCGCATAGCATAAATTCGGAGAGGAACAACAATGCTGGAGTGGTAAGTGAGTGCATGTTCAAGAACCTTAATGTTGGCGCCTTGGGCGTTAAGGCCACGTTTTTCGAGGCTGTTGAGCTGGCGAAGGTCGGCGGCTTCCAAGGCCTAGACATTGATGTCTTCGAAATGGAAAACGTCCTCAAAACGAAGTCCGCAGAGGAAATAAAAAGTTTGCTCAAAAAGAACAAGCTGAAGCTGGGAGGCTGGGGGCTGCCCGTCGAGTTCCGAAAGGACGACGAAACCTTCAGGAAGGACCTTGAAAGGCTTCCGTCTCTCGCTGAAGCCGCAAAGAAAGTTGGCTGCTTGAGGGTCTTCACGTGGATTATGCCTGCCTCTGACACTCTGACATTCGAAGAGCATTTCAAGTTGCACGTTGAGAGGCTCAAAGCAGTAGCTCAAATCCTCAGCGATTACGGGTGCGTTCTGGGTCTCGAGTTCGTCGGCCCCAAGACTTCGCGGCTAAACCGCAAGTACGAGTTCATCCACACGATGGACGGCATCCTCGAGCTGCGGAAGGCGATGAAAGCCGAGAACGCTGGGCTGCTCCTGGACTGCTGGCACTGGTACACTTCGCACGCGACGGTCGACCAGATTAAACAGCTAAAAAGTGGCGACGTGGTCTACGTTCACGTCAACGACGCGCCCTCGGGAGTCCAAGTCGACGAGCAGCTGGACTGGGTCAGGAGGCTGCCCGGAGAGACGGGAGTAATCGACATCGCAGGATTCCTTAAGGCATTGAAGCAGATAGGTTACGATGGACCCGTGACTCCCGAGCCCTTCGATAAAAGCCTCGCTGAAATGCCCGCTCAGGAAGCGGTCAGAAAAGTCGGCGAATCGATGGACAAGATCTGGAAGCAGGCAGCAGTCTGATTGCTGTTAAAACCGTCTTTTTTCTTATTTATACGGGCGGGAAATAGTTCTTAAGCAGCGGCTCGAAGGCTTGCTGGGTCCTCTGTCCTAGGGCGCAGGCGTCGAAGTCCTTGGGGGATATCGTCGCGAGGCAGTACTCCTTCGAGCAGAAGATTTCGGACATGAAGGTCGAACGGTTGCCTGACTCGTCGACCAGGTACACGACGTTGGGCTCGAAGTCGCCGAGGTCCAGGTAAATCGGGTCGGGGTGCGGGAACTGGTCGTGGGTGCCTCGGTAGTGCTTGCGTATCTCTGCCGCCACGTCCGCTTTCATCTGGCCAATCATGAACGCCCCGCACCTTCGGCACACAGCAGCATACGGCATAAATGTTAGAAATACAGCAGCTAACTTAAAAATTTTGACCCGCAATTATCTTATACATAGGCACACCCAACGAGTCACTGTTTAGGGATGGTTCAAGTGCACACTAGTCCAATGCTTGACAAGAAACTGGTCGAGGAAACGCTGATATCTGTTCTAAGCGAGGTTAAACCTGAGGCTAAGGGCGTTGAATACCGTTTTTTGGGAACGGGCGCAGCTCTCCTTTACGGTGTAGTGATGCCTGCGGGGGACATCGACATTTTGGTGAAGGAGCGTAGGGGAGTCGACGTGTTCAGTAAAGGGCTCAAAAGGTTTGAGTGCTTAATGGCGCCCACATTTCTGGAGGACATGAGGCAGTACTACGCTGAGCACAGAATAGACAGCGTTGAAGTAGACGTCAGCACCGTGGAAATCGAGACTGACGCGGACTGGATTGAAACTTATGGTTCTGGACCATGGACCCATTATGTATCACTGCCTTGCGGACCGTTCCAGGTTCCGACGGTGAAGCTCGAGCTCCGCCTCATCACGGAATTGTATAGAAACCGCCCAGAAAGGTACGAGCCCATAATAAAATTTCTTAAGACCAAAAAATTTGATGAGAGCCTGTTGAAGCGGGGAACAAAGATTTTGCCAGAGGAACTGCAATCCAAAGTTTACAGCGAACTTGGATTACATTAACCCAAAAAAGGTAATGAAAAAAAGTCACTCTCGTTTCGGGCTGTACTGCTGGAAGATTTCGTCGAAGACGCAGCAGAAGTACTTGCACGCCTTTTCGATTCCGCGTCTGCCCTCGTCCGAAAGCGTGTAGGTCGTGGTTCTGCCCCGTCTTTCCATTTCAACGAGCCCCCTCTTCCGGAGCTCCTTCAGCGCGGGGTAGATTGTTCCAGCCGTCGGCTTGGTTCCCTTCCTCCTTCCAAGCTCCTTTGAGATGTCCTGCCCGTTCATGGGCTTCTTAGAGAGGAGCCAGAGTATGTAGAAGGACAGCATGCCCCGCATGTCGCAGCACTCGGGAACCTCTACGGACTGGTTTCCACTCATGGCTAAGTATTGGGCTTCCGATACATTTATATATTTCGAAAGGAAATATTGGGCATCCAATAATTAGTTGAGTGAAAGAATGAAAGAAGCAGAAATTAAGGAAATAGTCAAAAAAACGTACGGGGAAATCGCCGAGTCGTCCAGCGAATGCTGCCAATCGTGCGGATGCGGGTGCAGCTCATCCCTCGAATCTGCAATAAACGTAGGCTACTCGGAGGAGGACCTGAAGGGCGTACCCGAAGACGCGGTTCTCGGCTTGGGCTGCGGGAACCCCGTGGCTCTGGCTGGCTTGAAAGAGGGCGAAACCGTCCTAGACCTCGGCTCCGGAGGCGGCATCGACGTCTTCATTGCGGCCAACAAGGTCGGCGCAGGCGGCAGAGTGATCGGCGTCGACATGACCGAGGCGATGATCCACAGGGCGAGGGAAACGGCTTCCAAGCACGGCTACGGGAACGTTGAGTTCCGTCTGGGCGAGATCGAGAGCCTGCCCGTTGAGGACGGCTCTGTGGACGCCGTCGTCAGCAACTGCGTGATAAACCTGTCCACGGACAAGGAAAAAGTTTTCCGCGAAGCCTACAGGGTCCTGAAGCCCGGCGGCAGAATCCTGATCTCGGACATCGTGACGGAGGGAGAACTCCCCCAAATAGTCAGGAGGAACCTCAGGGCCTGGGCGGGGTGCCTGGCGGGCGCGTTGCAGAAGACCCAGTACCTTGACGCCATAAGGAAGGCAGGATTCAACGACGTGAAGGTTGTCGGCGAAACGGCACAAAACGTGGAAGTCACCAAAAAGCTGAAGCTCAAAGTTTCAAGCGTACAGGTGGAAGCCCATAAAAGCTGACCATTATTTTTTGTTGTGACGTAATTTTCGGTTCTACGTTTTCTTCTGGTCTGGTTCGCTTAACATTTTTCTTTTTTGTTTGAACAACAAACGCCAAGCTGAGTAGACCTGTCTGATTTGTGTGACATTAGGTTTTTTGTTTTGTGTGACAATTCCGCAGAGTAAAGAAAACAAACCGTTTAAACGAATCTTTGTTCTGCGGTTCCAGAATGGTTTGACCAATTTTGTAGTTGACTTCTGAACCGAACGGAACCCCCTTCCCAATTTTTCCAGTCTTTGTTGCTAATTTACGTTTCATTTAGCCCAATCTAATTGCCATTAACCTACGTTTTTAGTCATTTTATTTTCAGCATACGCTTTTAGCTCAAGGAGTCTTCTGTCTGCATGTTCGAACAGCATTCGGTAGGATTCGCAGAAATAGTTGTGATTCAGCCCTAGTTGTATCCAGTGCTTGGGGCACCCCCCGTTACAATGATTGAGCCAAAGGCAACCCTTGCACTTCGCAGCCAGCTGCCTTTTCTGTGCGCGGAATTTCGCGAACTTTGGGTTCTTGATTATTTCTTCCAGCGGGCGCTCCATTATGTTGCCCAGAAGGCGTTCGGGTTCCACGAAGAAGTCGCAGGGGTAAACGTCGCCGTTCCTTTCGACCACGACGTATTTTCCGCATTCTCTGCCGAACACGCACGAAGCCGCTTCTCCCGTCACGTACGAAATTAGAAGGTCCTCGAAGTCCCGTACGTAAACAGTCGGGATTTCCTTCCCCGCCCATTCGTCGAACACCTCGCACAGAAAGTGTCCGTACTGTTCAGGCGTGACGGAGTACTGGGTGACCCCACCTGTTTCGGAGCTTCGTTCAGCACATGGAATGAACTGCAGATAGCGGAACCCTTGGCTGAGAAAGAATCGGTATAACTCCCGCGGACGCCATACGTTGCGGTCGTTCAGCACCACCAGAATGTTGAAGTCCACGTTGTACCTCCTCAGCCACCTAATGCCCCTCATGACCCGTTCGTAGGAAGAACCGCCGTTGCGGTCCCTTCGATAACGATTATGAAGCTCCGCGGGACCATCAAGGCTCACACCCACTAGGAATCCATGACGGCTGAGGAATTTCGCCCATTCATCGTCGATTAAGACTCCGTTGGTCTGCAGGCTGTTCTCGACGATTTGCCCTGGCGCACGAAGCAAACCTTGGAGCTCGACGGCTTGCCTGAAAAAGTCCAGCCCAGCCAGCGTGGGTTCGCCGCCCTGCCAACAAAAAGAGACCCGCTCTGGGTTCATACTCATGAGCTGCGCGACGAGCTCTCGAAGAACACGGTCACTCATCCTGCATTGACCGTTTTCAGCGAAAAGCGCAGTCTTCGGGGAATAAAAGCAGTACTTGCATGCGAGGTTGCAGTCTGCGGAAACGGGCTTCACGAGGACGCTTGAAACCTGCACGTTTGATGGACTATTCAACTTGAAGAATGACCTTCGTCTCCTGGCTTTCTTTGTAGCCGATGCGGGCTGCCTTGCTCCTGAGGACGGTTTTACCCAAGGGTAACTGCACTGGTTCAACGTACAGAAGCCACCGTGGGTTAGGGCTTTGGTCAAACGTGTACGCTGCTGAGGCGCCCTGCGTTGAGCAATAGATTTGTATAAGAACTGGATGTTTGAGGACCGCGCTTTTTGAGGCCGGCTCGAGACCGGGGTTGTCCTCGCAAATTGGAACAAAAATCGGCGCAGCGGTCACAGGCTGCTTTCCATCAGGGTACCAGGAACGAACCATGTCCGATTCTGAAATGCGACCCATGTCGCCAACGTCAAGTAGCCACTTGTCCAACGTTTTCCGCAGCCGCTTAATCTCTAGCTCATACTTGGGGTCCTTGGCGATGTTGTTGACCTCGTGCGGGTCATCCTTCGTGTCGTAAAGCTCCTCAGCGGGTCGGCGCTGAAACATTAGCAGCTGGGGTCCTTCCAGCTTACCAGCTAGGTAGAGCCGCCACATTTCCTGCATGATCGGGTGCCTGTTGCGATAAGGGATCCAGGAAAGGTAAGGGGTGCCCGGGTAGTAGTGGCGGATGTACTTGAACCGTTTGTCCCGTACGGCGCGGACCATGTCGTAAGACTCGTCGTGCCGGTCGCGCGTCGCGTACACGCAGTCGCGGGGCGGCTTGGCTCGGGGGCCAAGGAACGGTTCCCCCTGCATGTGCAGCGGAATTTCAATGTCTGCCAGTGAGAGAACAGTTGGACCAAGGTCAATCGTGCTCACGAGGTCCTCGCTGACACTGCCTGGCTTCAGGTGCCCCGGCCAGCGCACGATCAGGGGCACGTGGATTCCCGAGTCGTAGGGCCACCGTTTCCCCCTGGGCATCGGACCGTGGTCGCTCCAGTGAAAAACAATCGTGTCCTCCGCCAGACCGTCCTGCTCTAGCTGTTTTAGAAGTTCTCCTAACTGTTTGTCGCTTTGTTCGACGTTCGTGTACATCCTTGCAATGGCCTCTCGGACTTTCCAAGTGTCCGGAAAGTAGGGCGGCACCTTGACAGCTTCCGGGTCGAACTTCATCTCGGGGCAATTTACGGGCCACATCCCGCTTTCATGAGTAAGCGTCGGGTTGAAAACGGCGAAGAACGACTGCTCCGCGTCGGGTCTGTTGCGCCAGTGCGCCGCCTCGCTTAGTTCGTCCCAGGCGGTCACCGGGGGCTCAAACTGGTAGTCCGTTTTTACATTGTTTGTGCAGTAGTAGCCAGCAGCGCGAAGGTATTCCGTGAAGCATCGTACGTAGTGGGGCACAACCGCATGGTACGGCGTGGGCAGCTCGGGCGCAAACCGGTTCGTGTGCGTGGTCCGCATGTGGTGCGCACCAACCGAGATCGGGTACATTCCCGTGATTATTGCCGCGCGGGCTGGTGCACACACGCCAGCCGTAGAAAACGCGTTTGTCCAACGGCAACCTTCAGCTGCTAACTGGTCCAAGTTGGGTGTTCGGGCTACTTCGTCTCCGTAGCAACCGTAACAGGGATTCGTGTCCTCGAATGAGACCCAAAGAAAGTTAGGA
Organism: uncultured Candidatus Bathyarchaeia archaeon; assembly: GCA_964580405.1. Classification (GTDB taxonomy): domain Archaea; phylum Thermoproteota; class Bathyarchaeia; order Bathyarchaeales; family DTEX01; genus JAGTRI01. The sequence goes on from CAZOKM010000065.1 coordinate 8,794, forward strand.
GCTTCTTTCCTCTCCATTGCTAATTCCTCAAGTTTGGTTCACGCTGCATGTTACCCTGTAAGGCAGTTAAGCATTCCGCACAAATAAACAGAGAATGACTTCGGTGGCAACGAATAACGTAATTAGAACTTTTTTATACTATCCGTTTTTATGTTTGTGCGCTCTTCAGGTCTGTTTTGCTCATCAATCTTTTTTCAATTTTAATTATCATTTTGTCTTTGTAAAGACCTGTTCTGATTTGCGCGTCAAAATTTTTTTGCGTTTGAGTGGCAAATTTTTTTTGTCTGCGAAGGCTTGTCTAGTGTGATCATCAACCGTTCTTCAATTATGATTATCAAACGGCATCCCCGTGGACCCTTTCTGGTTTAGGGCGCAAATTCAAGTATTAACTGGTCTGATTTGTGTGACATTGGACTTTTTGTTTTGTGTGACAATGCCACGGATTGCAGGAAACCAACCTTTTCAAAGAATATTTGTTCCGCGGCTCCAGAACACTTTGACCAATTTTGTAGTTGGCTTCTGAGCTGAACAAAACCCCTTTTTTTAAAGTAGCCCGGGAGAGATTCGAACTCTCGTCAGAGGCTCCAGAGGCCCCGATGCTTGGCCACTACACCACCGGGCTTAGGCAATGATACCCTGATCAGCCAAAGAATTAACTTGCCCGGCATTATTTCTTCTTTTCGCCACACTGACTATTAGAAATTTCGGTGAATTTGAATGAAGCATTTTCGTAATAATCGAAAAATCGCATTATTAGTTCTCGATGCCTTTCGCGACTTTCCTCCAGACCATTTCGATTTCCCTTGAAACCTTACTCCT
>CAZOKM010000066.1:0-9555 GCA_964580405.1 uncultured Candidatus Bathyarchaeia archaeon
GGATATTACTTCAGCTAGCTTTAGGCGTTTCAGGTCCAGTTTCTTCGTTTTTCTCGACGCGTCGTCCAGGTCCACGGACGTGATTCTGCCCTTCTGAATAGCCACCATCCTCTTGCTTTCGCCTTCCAGCAGAAGATCTACTGCCTTACAACCGAACTCGCTGGCGAGAATCCTGCTTTGAGCCGTGGGGGTTCCGCCCCTCTGAATGTAGCCAAGTGTGGTCAGCCGAACTACGTACTCAGTTTGTTGAATTATGTAGTTTACCATTTCGTTCGAGTTGCCCGCGCCCTCAGCCATGACGATGATTTCGGACCTTTTTCCCTCTCTCCTATCGGACTGGAGCCTTTCGCAGATGCTGTCGAGGCTGAACCTTATTTCGGGGACCAGGATGATTTCGGCTCCTCCGGCTATCCCGACTTCGAGCGCGAGAAATCCGCGGCTTCTCCCCATAACCTCGACGATGAAGATTCTCTCGTGCGACATCGACGTGTCCCGTATCTTGTCAATCGCGGACAGCGCAGTGTTGACCGCAGTGTCGAAGCCGATTGTCGTGTCAGTTCCCGCCACGTCGTTGTCTATCGTCGCGGGAATCCCTATCATCGAGATCCCGCTTACCTTGTAAAGTTCGGTTGCCCCCCTGAAAGTCCCGTCTCCGCCGATGGTTACAAGCCCTTCTATGCCTAAGTTCTTCAGAGACTCAGCAGCCTTCGCCATTCCTTCAGGCGTTCTGATTTCCTCGCTCCTGCTTGTTTTGAGGATGGTTCCGCCAAGGTTGACGATGCCGCTGACTGAACGTGGCCCCATCTGTCTTGCTTGCCCTTCGATTATGCCTTCATAGCCTCTTTCGAAACCAATAACTTCGAAATGGTTGTAAATGGCCGAGCGAACAACTGAACGTAAAGCCGCGTTCATTCCAGGCGCATCGCCACCTGCCGTGACTACCCCAATCTTCTTCATAGAACCACTACCGAATGTTTAGTGAAGAATGGTTTAAAAGGGTTTCAAGCCGCCCAGAAAGAGGTTTGCCTCCTCGACTTTTATGTAAGCGAATAATTGAGGGTACATTAAAGTTTGAAAAAACTATGCGAAAATAGGTTTACCATTCAGGGAAAGGCTGAGGAGGTAGTCGGAAAAGCTGAACTCTTTTCTCCACTGGAGCTCCCTTCCGTAGGAGCTGTACAGGTTTTCCACGATCAGGTCCTCGATGATTTGGGCACCCTTCCCAAGGATGTCCTTCAGCGCGGTCGAGAAGGCTTCGCTTTTTTCTGGGATGTCCTGCCATTCCAAATAATAGTTTTCCCTTAGTATGCTATGGATTTTGTTCAGCGTTTTTTCCCCAAAAACATCTAGCATAACTGTCTGAACGGTTTTTTGTATCTGTGCGTCATAATCTCTTTCGGCACCTTGCTTCATGACGCTTCTCATGCTCTTAACTCTCCAGTTTTGCTAGTATTGCCTTGGGGTGTACCCAACCTGCCTAGCTCTTGCCTCGATGAACTGCGCTACCTTTTCTTCGCCGTACTTCACGTACTCGTTTTGTTTCTTCAGGTGTTCCTCAATTTTTTCGACGAGAGTAGTCATGTTGATGGGCTTGATGAGGTAGCCGTCAGCGCCCCTGTTAACGGCGGCGATGGCGTTTTCCAGCGCGGGGTACCCGGTGAGGATGATTTTCACCATTTTAGGGGTCGTTTCCTCCAGCCTCAACAGGAGCTCGGTGCCTTCCATGTCCGGAAGCCGAACGTCAATCAACGCCAGGTTGTAGAAGACGCTCTTGGCTTTTTGTATAGCCTCCTCCCCGTATTGGGCCGTGTCGACGTTGTACCCTCTGTCACTTAGGACGCTGGACAGAACTTTTCTTATGCCCTCATCGTCGTCGATGACCAGAATTCGTGGTACTTTCTTCATGACTCGTCGTACTCCCTTTTTTGCATTGAAAGCTTTCGGTAGATAATCCACGAAGGTATATGTTTATTAATAAATCGTTTATGATTTTTTAGTCCATTCTTTTAATACAGTTATATAATCAATAAAAAAGGCCGCTTCACAAACATTTCGCAGAGGCTTCTCCATAGAAAATCCAATGTTTAAAACATGCCAAAAGGCACTGGGGAAATAACGTGCTAATTTAATATCAAGTGGACATATCACATATCAGTGAGTCGATCGGAATGCTGGAAGACGAAGTCCTAGCGAAGTATCGCCGCGCAGGAAAGATAGCAGCCAAAGTCAGAGAGGAAATGAAGCGCACAACCAGGGAGGGGATGCCACTACTCGATATCTGCGAGAAGGCAGAACGGATGATTGTCAGCTTGGGCGGAAAGCCCGCGTTCCCATGCAACGTATCCGTCAACGAGTTCGCAGCGCACTACACGTCTCCCCCAGGGGACACTCAAGTAGTTCCAGACAGGTCGTTGGTCAAGATTGACATCGGCGTCCACGTCGACGGGTATATCGCTGACACCGCAGCCACGGCGTGCTTCAACCCTGAACTCGAAGATATGGTCAACGCATCAAAAGCGGCGCTGGAAACAGCTACTAGGACGATTCGGGCGGGCATACACACTTCGGACTTGGGCTCGGAGATACAGAAGACCATTGAGCGCCGAGGATACAAGCCCATCTCGAACCTGACGGGCCACCAGGTCGGGCGGTACGTAATCCACACGGGGAAGTCGCTGCCGAACGTGACGCATATCTCCCTGACGAGGATTAACTCAGGCGACGTCCTCGCCATCGAACCCTTCGCGACCCTCAAGGACGCTGCTGGCAGAGTCGAGGACGGTCCGCAAGCCTACATCTACAGGCTCGTAAAACGGAAGTCACCCAAAGACCCTGAGGCGACGCATCTCCTTAGATTCATAGAAGAAGAGTACCGGACGCTGCCCTTCGCCGAAAGGTGGCTCAAGACGAGTTATGGTGGAAAGGATTACAAAGCGTCGTTCGCGAGCCTACTCGCCTCGAAAGCCGTAACGTCCTACCCGGTCCTCGTCGAAGCCAGCCGGAAACCAGTAGCCCAGTTTGAACACACGGTCTACATCGGCAAGAATTCAGTTACCATTTTAACATGACCAGAGGCGCTCAGCCTAATCCTGCGACTTCTTTTCCTCTGCCGTGGCCTCTCTGTATATCGAAGAAATGAAGGTCGGGACGCTGCATTTGGGGCAGGGCTCAGCCTTCTTGAGGATGTAGTCTCCGCTTTTAAACTCTCTGACGTTGTTGTAGTCGCATTTCTGACACTGGACCTTCGCAAAGACCTTCGGCGACTCGAACCCCGTCCTCTCGGGCTTCTGCTTCGCCTGCAGAGCCAGATACGTCGATAACGCGATGGCGCTCCCGCTCAGCACCACGGTCATGTAGTCGGTGACTCCCGTCCTTCTGTAAGTCTCAATCGCTTGGAACAGGGAAATGAACGAAAGCGTAAACAACACGAAGATTATGGCGATGAAGAAGAAAGAGACCCTTCTCGCCTCGGACGCGGTTTCCTTCACAGCCATCACCCTACTGCGCGATCCCCATAGTGTTTCCTATCCCAGCGATTATAACGAGGTCGCCCTCCTTCGTGGTTTCGCGAAGTATCCTACGTATCCGAACAGTGACCTCGTCGACGCTTTCGGAAATTTCCTTCCTCATGGCGGAGATGACGTCGCCCACACCTTCCTTAACCAAGACGACGTTCAGGGGAACCTTGTACTTCGCCGCGACCTCCTCGACCTTGTACTTGTCAACCCCCGGTCCGCCTATCGCGACCCCTGTCCCCTCCATGACCTCCCCCGGCTTCTCGCCCTCGAGCTTCTGGGCCGCGTCGATGATGATGACTCGGGCGATTTTCCCTTCTTTTTCATCTAGAATCTGCTTGATCGCCTCGCCGGGCTTGCCGACGTTTCCTCCCGGTCCCTTGGCTTTCAGGACGTAGGCCGTCCGCCCCTCAATTTGAACATCACTCACCACAATATCCCTAACGATTTCGCGGGTTTCGGTCCCGTTCATCAGCTTAGCCGCGACTAGGGCACCCACGCCGTCGCCTATCGGTTGCCCGGCTTTGAAGGCGGTCAGGGCGCTTGCGTAGGCTTCTGACTCCTTCATAATGTCGGGCAAGATCATCTGGAGCTGCAATATTATGTAGAAGCTGGAAGTTTTTTTGCCTGACAGGTAAAAGTGCTTGACGATCTTGTAGATTTGGTTGAGCGCCAGCGCCGCGTCGAGCATGTTGGTCAGGTTGTTGACCTGGGTCTCGTCGGCCTGCGGGACCATCAACTTCACCTCGTCCTTGAACCTGAAGTCGCGGATGTCAATGATGTGCTCCAGCCTCTTGATTATGCCGGAGGGGTCCAACTCGACGGGCGGGATGTACAGGTGCTCGAGGAGGCGGTCGACCCTTGCCTCCAGGTCGCCGTCTGTTTTGCCGACCTCCTTGATCGTAGCGATTGTTAGAGTCCGCCCGCGGTCCTTGATGAGTTGCAGCTTGTACAGCGAACTCTCGATCTCTTTCAGCATGATCTTGATCTGGAGCCGCTGCCCGTAGAACATGTAGAGCAGGAAGAACCCTAACCAACTGATCTGAAGAATGAGGCCGATAACGTCGTTACTCGGAGATAAGCCTACTTCAGCGGATGACGTGGCTAAGGCGCTCATTGATGTGACACCGTTGACAAAGAAGGTGAGAGAAACTTTATTAATAAACGTTGAGGAAAAAACAGAAATTGCCCCAAAATGAAATTCAGTTCTTTTTAAAATCAATTCCATCGGTATAAAATTCAACTGTTTTAATGCATGTGCTTTTCGGAAAAGGATTTAACATTCTTCGGCAGCTCATGTTGTTCGAGGGGAAGCATGCGAGTTAAAACCGTTTACCTCGGCTTGGTCAGGAGCAAAATCGGCAAAACCGAGGAGCAATACGAGTTGGCTGAGGGCTCCTCCCTAGCTGACCTTCTAGAGAGGCTGGAGGAGGATTATGGAGATAAAATTCGACCTCTCCTGAGGACGAAGGGCGAGAGTCGCCTCGACCCGACCCTCATAACGACGGTTAACGGAGTACTCAAAAACCAATCCGAAGGGGGCAACGTTTCGCTTAAGGATGGGGACGTCGTGACGTTTATGACGCTGATTAGCGGCGGCTAGGCTGCGCAGGTTTAGTCATTCGCGCAGCTGGTTGTCGCGTCCGTTGTTTTCTTCGATCGTCCTGTTCAGCGTGACTTCTGAAATGTCTATCGCGTATTCCATGATGCGCCTCGCGTTGTCCAGTATCAGTCCGAAGATTGACGAGACGTTCGGGTCAAGCTTCTTGCTGAATATTATTGTCGTGAGGTCGCTCTCCCTGACCGATAGGGATTCTGTTTGAGAGATTATGCTGTCAGCGTGCCCGTAGTCTCTCTTAAACATGGCGCCCAAGGACTCCTCGAACAGCTTGTGAGCGAGAGCGTTCAGCTCCAGAATCTGCGAATAGGTCTCTTCGTCCACGTTTTCTTTCAGGAACAGCATCTGATCCTTTATCAATTTTCTGAGGTTGCTGATGTTGCGGGAAATGATCATCGCGTTGTCCGCGATGCTCTTGATGTCGTTGACGACGATGCGGTACCCAAGAAACTCTTTTGGGGTCTTGAACCCCAGTTCCTTGAACCAGTTCTCTTCCAGACCGAATTTAAGCTGCCGAATCACGTAAAGGTTGAGCCTTGACACGTCGTTCTTGGACTCGGAGACTTCAGAGAACGTTTCCCCGTCCTTTCTGTTAAGCGACGATGCGGCTGTCTCGTTGGCGGAGAGCGCCATGATCGCCATTCTCCGTATGGCTTTTTCGATCGGGAACTCCGGGTGGTTGATGAGGATCTGGATGGTCATGTCGCTGCTTGACTCGTCGATGATCTCCGCGCCAAGGAGAGTCTTTTTCACAAGGTTGTTTATGGACGTTTTATAATCGGTAGCGTTCATTTTATTCCTGAAACGGACGTGCACAAGATCCGCGTTTATAACGTACAATGATATTATCTTGCGGCAGACCGATCTCAGATTGTCCTTCTCGTCCACGAAGACCAAGTAATCCTTGGGTTCAGGCTTTTTTTCCGAAACTTTTTCTTCAACCATTTTACTCGGAGTCAAGATTAGGGATGAGTCGTCGCGGAGTTTGAAGGCGACTTCGCTCCCCTTCGCTATACCCAGATCGTTTACCCACTCTTTTGGCAGCGAGATTATGTACGAGCCTCTCCCCGTGCTTTGGACTCTTCTGTATCCGAGGTCTTTTTCCATAATCATCACTTAGCAGGCGTATGTTTCATATAGAATACATGTTTCCTAATTCGTCATATAAATGATTTTCGTTAGAGTTATATAAATTATTAGCTTTAAATGTTTATTCAATTTCAGAACGGATGCGGTTGCCATGGCAGTGAGATCGTGTAGGGACTGCGCCAACTATGAGGAAAGAAGGGACATAGACAGAACCTCCCTTTGCGCCAGAAGAAGTGGACCCTACGTCTGCTGCGAAGAGTTCAGGCTTAAGGACGTGACTCTGGACGGCGGAAAATTCTTCAACAGGTTCTGCGTCGAATGCGCGAACTTCGAGTTCATATCCAAAGTGGGCTCGTGCTCAAAGAAGCACACCCCAGGAACGGGATGCGACCTGTTCAGAAGAAAAATGGACAAACTGGACACGACTCTAAAGGACAACAAGCCGAAACCAATAGCCATAGCGCACGCTGCTAAGAACGGCTCTATTTACAGAGGCTTGCCTGTCTACGCGATTGTGGTCAACCGAAGGATCAAGTGGTGAGAAGGCAAGCAGCGTCGCTTTTGTCTGACCGCGGCTTTCTCGACAGAGACATCTGAATCGTAACTCGGTCAGACTTTGACTCAAGCAATGGTTGATGTGCGATGAGGAAAATCCTTGTCTTCGAAGAATACTGCATGGGATGCGGCCTGTGCGAAGTCCACTGTAAAGTCCAGCATTCGCAGTCCAAAGACTTCATTAAAGCCTACAAAAAAGAACAGCCCGAACCACTCAGCCGCACAAAAATGGCCAAAGCCAAGCCAGTCTCGTTCGCCGTCCAGTGCCGACACTGCGAGGACCCCCCGTGCGTCACGGCGTGCCTTTCTGGAGCCATGAGCCGCGACGAGGAAAGCGGGCTGGTGGTCCACGACAAGGAAAAATGCATCGGCTGCTGGACCTGCATCATGGTCTGCCCGTTCGGCGCAATCACAATGGACACCGTAGGCGGCGGCGTTGCTGCCAAGTGCGATTTGTGCCAAACTATAGACGTTCCTGCTTGCGTCGCGAACTGCCCGAACGAAGCCCTAGTTTTCGAGGAGGTTGCGCCTGAACAATGAAGTACGTAATCGTCGGAGGCTCCGCGGGAGGCATAGGCGCGTGCGAGGCAATAAGGGAAGTGGACCCAGCCGGCGAGCTTACCTTAATTTCTGATGAGCTTTTCCCCCAGTATTCGCGGCCGATGATTTCGGATTTCCTCGCGGGGAAAGCCACGTTCAACAAGATGATGTACCGCGACGACGGTTTCTGGCGAAAGAACAACGTTGAGCTCAAAGCGGAGCGAAGGGCAGTCCACCTTGACTTCAAAGAAAAGGTTGTAGAGCTCGACAACGAGGAAAAAGTCGGCTTCGAAAAGCTGCTTATTGCTACGGGCGGCAAACCCATCGTTCCAAAGACCGAGGGGGCGGACAAAAAGGGCGTCTTCACGTTCACGACGATTTCTGACGCAGAGCGCATCGCAGCGACTGTGAAGAAGGGTCAGAAGGCGGTCGTCATCGGTGGCGGGCTAATTGGAGTAAGCGTTGCCGACGCCTTGGTTGAGCGAGGAGTTAGTGTCATAATTATCGAGCTTAAGGACAGAATCCTTAACCTCATCCTCGACGAGGCAGCATCGAAAATCGTCGGAGACCACGTGGAAAACGCGGGAGCCACAATAGTCACAGGTCAAACGGTCAAAACCATAACTGGTAGACCGGAGGACGATGCGTCCGTCGGCGGCGTCGTTCTAAGCGACGGTAGAAAACTGCTGTGCGACATTGTGGTTTTCGCCATCGGCGTGGTTCCTCACGTTGAGCTGGTCGCAGGCACCGACGTGAAGACGAACCGCGGCATCGTCGTGGACAGGCATATGAGCACGAACGTTGAGGGCGTATACGCCTGCGGGGACGCCGCTGAGGTCTACGACTTCGTGTTTGAAGGGAATCGCGTGCTGCCTCTATGGCACACTGCGCACCTCGGAGGCAAAGTCGCCGGCTACAACATGGCGGGGAAGAGGGCTGAGTTCCCAGGTGGGACAGCCATGAGCGCCCTGAAGTACTTCGGGGTCTCCGTCATCTCGGTCGGATCCGTTAACACGGCGGACGGCGACGGGTGCGACGTTCTGATTCAGCATGACTCCGCGAGGAACGTTTACCGGAAGGTGGTCTTCAGGAACGGTGTCCTCGTGGGCTTCACGCTCGTGAACGACGTCGAAAGGGCTGGAATACTATTCTACCTGATGCATAGCCGAATCGATGTGAAGGACCTTCGGGACCTTCTCGTGTCCGACGATTTCAGCCTCGCGTCCTTGCCTTCTGACGTCAGGAAGAAACTATTCATGGAGGGATCGAAGTGGACGGCATCGCCAGACTGAACTGCAGGTTCGGCGACGACAAGGACTTCGCAGGCTGCTCCATATTCGGCATGATGAACCTGAGCGGAAGGCGGTTCTCCTCGAAGGACCCGATCCGGGCCATCTCTAACATGCACGAGAGGGGCAACGGCCTCGGCGGAGGGTTCGCAGTCTACGGCATCTACCCCGAGCACGCGGACGACTACGCGCTCCACATAATGTACTTGGACAAGGAGTCGAAGAGTAAGACCGACAAGCTGCTGGGGGAGTCTTTCGACGTTGTTGAGGACGAGGAGCTGCCCACGAAGGAGGCGAACGTCCGCGACCCGCCGCAGGTGTGGAGGTACTTCGTTCAACCCATAGTTAAAAAATTTGGCACAAAATCCCCCGACGACTACGTGCTCGAACAGGTCATGCGGGTCAACACGGAGACGGGCAAGGCGTTCGTCTTCTCGAGCGGCAAGAACATGGGCGTCTTCAAGGGCGTCGGGTTCCCCGAGGACGTCGCCGAGTTCTTCTGCCTCGACGAGTACGAGGGGTACATGTGGGTCTGCCACGGAAGGTTCCCGACGAATACTCCGGGCTGGTGGGGAGGAGCGCACCCGTTTAACATTTTGGACTGGACGGTCGTCCACAACGGCGAGCTCTCGTCCTACGGGATAAACCGCCGCTACCTCGAAATGTTCGGCTACAGGTGCACGATGCAGACGGACACCGAGGTACTAGCCTACGCCTTCGACCTTCTCATGCGCAAGCAGAAGCTGCCAATCAGCATAGTTACTCAAATTGTGGCTGCCCCGCTTTGGGAGGAAATCGACAGCCTCGAGCCAGAAAAAGCCAAGGTTCTCAGGGCTCTCCGGCAGACGTACGGCAGCCTCTTGATGAACGGTCCCTTCAGCATCGTCGTCGCTCATCAGGGAGAAATGATCGGGCTGACCGACCGCATCAAGCTCCGCCCTCTGAGCGC
>CAZOKM010000067.1:0-9489 GCA_964580405.1 uncultured Candidatus Bathyarchaeia archaeon
GAAAATAATGTATTACAACGATATATTAATTAGCTTGGTTCTAAGCGTTGTTTATGAGTATTCTCTGAATGTGTAGTTGCATTTGGTGCATCTGAAGAACTGGGTTGAGGATTCGTCGGCTCCTCGGGTTTGGACCTGCCAGACGTAGGCGGTGTTGTTTCCGCACTTGGGGCACTCGATAGCCGTCGTCGGAAGCGTCTGGAGCTTCTGCTCCTTCTTGCCGATGACGACGAGGTGCTCCTTGGGCTTGGGCGCGGCGACCTTCGTTGTGCACGCGTCGTCGTCCGCGGGCTTGCGGTAGTTGCACTTGGGGCACGACAGGTAGCAGCCCTTCCCGTCCTTCTTCCGCTTCGCCACGAGCCGAGTCTCGCACTTCGGACAAAACTCCAGATTAAAGACCCCCAAATCAGCAGATACGCAGACTTTGTTAACAAGGGCTCTTTTAAGCTTTTCTGAACCAGAAAGACGTATGTTGCCTCCACCCCCGAAGCCAGAACCCGAAGCTGAAGAGCGTTAATCCTTTCCTGCTAGCCGAGGACCTTCCCCGGGTTGAGGACGCCGTTCGGGTCGAAAACCTTTTTAATGGCTTTCATGAGGCTGAGCTCCTTGCTGTCCGCCGTCTGAGCCAGCTGTTCGACTCTTATCGCGCCTACGCCGTGCTCGCCCGTCACCACGCCCCCCAAGCTGATTCCGGCGGCGTAGACTTCAGCTTTGACCCTCGCCACGTAGCCCGGAGCCTTGCCCTCCTCCTTCATTATGTGGACGTGCAGGTTCCCGTCGCCAGCGTGCCCGTAAACAGGAAGACGGACTTCATTCTTCACAGCGATTTCGCCCACGGCGTCCATCAGGTCCCCAAGCCTCGCAGGAGGCACAGTCACGTCCAAAATGTCAACGAGCCCCGGCTTGAGCGCCGTGTAAATGTTGCTCCTGACCTTGAGAACCCTGTCCTGCTCCTCCCTGGTCTCGGCGAGAACAGGCTCCCCAGCGCCGCCCTCTTCGCACGACGACGAAACCCTTTCGCACGCCTGCAGAAGCTCCTCCTCGCCGTCGGCAGTGAGTATAATGATGAGCTGCGCCCTTCCCGCCTGAACAGGCCACACCTCGCCCAAGTGCCCAGCGGACAAGTTAACCTCAGCAGGCTCAACGTACTCGACGGCCAACGGCACAACGCCCGAAAGCAGAACCCTCTGGACAGCCCGCAAAGCTTCTCGGCGACCAACGAAGGGCACAATAATCGTCGCGCCGTACTTGCTCTTCGGATGAAGCTTAACCGTGGCTTTGGTGACTACACACAATGTGCCCTCGCTCCCGATGATTAATTGAAGAAGATTGTAGCCCGCGTTGTCCTTGATCAGCTTGCCACCCAAACGAAGAACCTCGCCCGTGGCTAGGACGACCTCGACGCCCTTCACGTAGTTCCGCATCACCCCGTACTTCACCGCCCTCACCCCGCCCGCGTTCGTGGCGACCAACCCGCCGACCTGGGCGCCCTCGTCCCCCGGGTGCGGAGGAAAGAACAACCCAGCAGCGTCAGCAGCCTTGAACAAGTCGCCTAATGTAGCGCCAGCCTCAGCCTCAACCATAAGGTTCTCCCTGTCAACAACGATTCCGTTCATCCTCTCAAGAGACAGTATGACGCCGGGAACGGTTGGCACAGCCGCGCCAACGAGCCCAGTCCGCCCGCCAACGGGAAAAACGGGAACCTTCCTAGCGTCCGCGATTTTCAGAACCTTCGAAACCTCATTAGTGGACGCAGGCTTCACGAGGACCAGATTCTTCGCAGCAGCTTGGGGCCTGACGGGCTCAGGCGTCTCGTCCCTGAGGTAGGCTTCCATGAGCTCGCGGTCCGTGACGACCCACTCTTTTCCGACGACTGACGCTAATTCCTTGGCAAGGCTTTTTTCATCGAAGTTCACCGCGTCCTCCTCTCCTTCAACGACTTCAATTCCTTAATCAGTAGGGGCACGAACTCATAAAGGTCGCCCACGACGCCGTAGTCCGCCACGCCGAAAATCGGAGCCGAAGCGTCCCTGTTAATGGCTATTATGGTGTCCGAGTCCCTCATCCCGAAAAGGTGCTGAGGCGAACCCGAAACCCCAACTGCGACGTAGACCCTCGGCTTAACCGTTCGCCCGCTGAACCCAACCTGGCGGTCCCTGCCTATCCACCCCGCGTCCACGAGGGGCCTGCTCGATCCAACGACCCCGCCCAGAACCCGAGTCAACTCATTAAGCAAACCGAAGTCCCCCGGGCTCCTCAAGCCCCTTCCGCCCGTGACGATAACCTCAGCCTCGGCAAGGTTAACCTCGTCCGCCCTAGACCTCTCGATAACCCGCAGCCCCGTGTCAGCCAAGACTTCAGCGTCCTTCATTATCACTTTTCCCTTCCTGCTCGGACCCTTCGCGTTGGCCTTCATGACCTTGTACCTGACCGTCGCCATCTGGGGGCGCGTCCTCGTCTTGACCTGAGCCATGATGTTGCCGCTGAAGGCGGGACGGACCTGAACCAAGTTACCCTCCTCGTCCAAGCTCAAGTCGACGCAGTCAGCCGTGAGCCCCGTCCGTAAGGCGGCGGCAACCCTCGGCGCCAAGCTCCGCCCGAGACGCGTCGCACCAAACAGGAAGACGCTCGGCTTCGTCTCCTCCGCGAGCTTGATAATGTTCCGCGAATATTGAACTACGTCGAACTCCCCGAGAGAAGGGTGGTCAAAAACGTAAACCACGTCAGCCCCACAATGCACGAGCTCATCAGCTTTTTTCCTGATGTTGTGCCCCAAGAGAACGGCTGACAGCTCCACGGCTAACTTGTCGGCGAGCTGCCTCCCCTTCCCGAGCAGCTCAAAAGCCACGGGGTGGACCACGCCGCCGTTCTGTTCAGCGAAGATTAGGATGTTGCCTGAACCTACCATTGTCGTTCACCTGAGCACGTTGAGGCCTGCCAGAACCTCCGCAACTTTTTCGGCTTTTTCTTCGGCTGTTCCCTCGAAGATTTGCCCTCTCTTCTTGCCCGAGGACGGTGCATAGACCTTTGCGACCCAAGTCGGCGAACCCGGAAGACCGAAAAGCCGCTCATCAGCTAAACCTGACAAGTCGTTTGCGGTCCAAACCGCAACCTCGGCTTTCCTGGACTTAAGCTTGTCCCTCAGCGTGGGCAGCCGCGGGCTGTTAATGTCCTTGGTCACGGTGACGAGTCCCGGAAGCCGCATCCGAACCGTTAGGCAGTCTTCGTCCAGTCTGGACTTGACTTCGACTGCTTCATCGTCTACTCCTCGGACTTCCTCCACGTAAGCAACGTGCGGGACGCCCAAGAACTCGGCGACTTCGGGTCCGACCTGTGCTGTGTCGCCGTCGATGGTCTTCTCCCCGCAGATGACGAGGTCGAACGCGCCGAGCTTCCTGACCGCGCACGAAAGAGTGTAGGACGTGGCTAACGTGTCCGCCCCGCCGAACTTCGCGTCTGAAAGAAGAACGGCTCTGTCTGCGCCTCTGGCTAAGGCGTCCCTGAGAGCCTCCTCCGCCTTGGGGGGTCCCATGCTGAGAACGGTCACGAAGCCCCCTGCCTGCTCCTTGACTTGGACGGCTGCCTCCAGAGCGTTCAGGTCGAACGGGTTGATGACTGCGCCTGCTGAACTCCTGTCCAGGCGCCCCTTCTCGGCGTCGAACCTCACCTTCTCGATTTCGGGAACCTGCTTCAATAGAACGACGATGTTGAGGCTTCTCGGCATTGCGCTTCCAGCTTGGCAGCTACCAATTTGCTCTCAAGTTAAGCTTAGGTTAATTTTTTTTAGCTTTATTGTCAGTATGCCTTCGCCACGTAGGCTACTTTCTCGGCTTTTCCTCCGCAGGCGATGCATCTGGATTCGGGCTTCTCTTCGACGTCGATTCGGTGCCCCCGGATTTCGCCGCCCGACCCCTCCTTGATGGCCTCGGCGCATTCTTTGCTTCCGCACCAGCAGACCCTAGCAATCCTCCTGCCGTCAATCGCCTTCTTCAGCGAACCCATGTCCCCGACCGTGGCGGTCATCTCCTCGAGGGCTGCCTGGCTCCTCTTCCGCAGCTCCTCGGTCAAGGAATCGAGTAACGTGTTGATTGCGGTGACTATCTTCTCGAATTCGACGGAGCTCCGTTTGAGGCTGACCCGCTCGGAAATCGTCACGCGCCCTTCCTTCAGGTCCCTCGGCCCCACCTCTATCCTTACAGGAACTCCAAGCATCTCCCAGTGGTAGAACTTTTCTCCCGGCGTCTTTTCTCCGCTGTCCATCTGGACCCTCAAGCCAGATTTCTTGACGGCCTCGTAGACTTGTTTCGCGTAGGCTTCGACCTTGCCCTCGGACTCCTTGTAGTGAATCGGCACAACGACGACCTGGACGGGGGCAACCTCGGGCGGCAAAACCAAGCCGTGGTCGTCGCCGTGCTGAGCAATAATAGCAGCCAAGGTGCGGCTGATTCCGAGGCCGTAGCAGGTCTGCGAAACGTTCTTCCTAGCTCCCTCAGCGTCCTCGTACGTGATTCCGAAGGCCTTCGCGAAGTTCTCGCCCAAGTTGTGGACCGTGCCGATCTGGTTGACCCTTCCGTCCGGGTTCCAAGCGTCGAAGGCGATTGAGTAAACCGCTCCGGCGAACTTGTCGAAGTCGGGGCGCATGAGCATGTAGTACGAGAGCCCCAGCCGCCTGAAAACGTCGACGTAAATCTTGACGGCTTCCTTGACCTGCGCCTCGGCTGAGTCTCTGCCCGTGTGCGCCGTGTGGGCCTCGTTCCACAGGAACTCGCGCATCCTCAGCAGCGGGCGGGTCGCCTTGGTCTCGTACCTGTAGACGCACACGCTCTGGTAGACCCTCAGCGGGAGGTCCGCGTGTGACCTGATCCACTGGGCGAACATGGGGTACATGGCGGTCTCGGAGGTCGGCCTCAGCAGCATCCTCCTTTCGAGGCTCCTTTCGCCGGCGCTCGTTATCCAGAAGACCTCGGCGGTGAAGCCCTCGATGTGCTCTGCCTCCTTGGCGAAGTCGTCCTCGGAGATTGCCACCGGGAAGAACGCTGGGTCGTGGCCTGTCGCGTCGAGCTCGTCCTCGACCATGGCGGTTACCTTCTTCGTGATTTTGGCTCCCCACGGCTTGTAGACGGCGAAGCCCTTGACGGGGTACCTGTTGTCCATGACCTCTGCTTTGACCAGAACGTCGTCGAACCACGTGCTGAAGTCCTGAAACTTTTTCATCGAATCAGCTCTCCTCGGGAAGAACCCTATTTTCCAGACTCGTCCGATTCACTCATTGAGGCGAGACCTAATAAACCTTTTATCCCCGTTTGCCGCCTTCCTCAAAGTCAAATAGAAGGCAGTTAGGTAAGCATATTTACCAGTCTCCGATGATATTAGGGGCGATGAACCATGACTCTGGATTACGAGAAGATGCTTGACGAAGCCTACGGGAAGCTGCCGCAGCAAACGGTAAAGCACGAGCGGCTTGAGGTTCCCCGACCGTTCTGCACCACCTTCGGCGCGAGGACGATTTTCCAAAACTTCAAGGAATCCTGCGGCGCATTGAGAAGAGACCCAGTTCACGTGCTGAGGTTCCTCTCCAAGGAGCTGGCGACCGCTGGGATAGTGGACGGCAACCGAGCCATCTTTCAGGGCAAGTTCGGGGCCGACACCTTCGGTCACCTGGTGGAAAGGTACGTCGAAGAGTTTGTAACGTGCCCCGTGTGCAAGAGGCCCGACACCAAGATAGTTAAGGAGAAGCGGCTGTCCTTCCTCGTGTGCGAGGCGTGCGGAGCACGGTCGTCCGTCAAATCCGTGTAAGAGGGGAAGCGGGGCGGAAGAGCCGAGCTTGGAAGCCTACGTCAACGTGCGGAAGTGGGGCAGGCAGGTCCTGCTGGCCGTCTGCGACGCCGAGATTCTGGGCAAAACGTTCCAAGAGAAGGACCTGAACTTCGAGGTCAAGGAGGAATTCTATAAAGGCGTAAAAACGAGCGTCGACGAAGCCCTGAGCCTCGTCCGCCAGTCCACGATAGTGAACCTCGTCGGAGCCAACGTCGTCCAGAAGGCCGTCGAAAAAGGCTACGTCAACCCCGAAGCCGTCATCACGATATGCGGCGTCCAACACGCCCAAATAGTCAAGATGTAAGAATCCAAAAAAGATAATAGAGCAAACGCAACCAAAAGGTTCAGGAAAACCCCGCAACCAAGGCACACGACGAAGAGCTGGGGTGGCCGAGCGGTTTAGGCGGCGGGCTGCAGACTCGCTGCACAAGGGTTCAAATCCCTTCCCCAGCTCCTGTAAAATTCCAGTATTTTCTTTAAAGACGCGTGAAAAACCGTTATTTTGGTTTTGTGCAACTATAATATTGTTTTGTGCAAAAGTTTGTGCAGTTTCGATGGCAGACTTGATTTCGGGCAGGTTCAAGTAGTTTTTGTTCAGATAGCACCATTTTTTGTGTAGCTGCCGAGGAATGGGACTGTTTAATGTCATAAGTCTAGTGCTCTCACAATTTGTTGATTTGGCGCATTAAAATTCTATCCCCAAAACCAAACCAAGGGACGCACCAATGCTAACGCATAACCTCACAATTTCTCTCTCACACACGCTGAGGGATTCAACTAACTAGCCAATCAATCAGTTAATTATTAAACTAGCCATCTTTTAGCTACTTCCTGAGCAAGCAACGATTGAAGGGAGGAGTTTTTTGTATGTTGCACGGTTCGGAAAGAATCGGGGAAGTTGACGCTTTAAGAGGCCTTGCCATCATTTTTGTTTTAGTCATGCATCTCTACTGGCTGGGACAATATTTTCCGATAACGCTTTTCGGAGTCCCAATATTCGTTTTCGTTTCCGGTCTTGCCTTAACCTACACTTACAAGAACAGGTTAAATCTGACGAGATACGCGAAAAGCCGAGTACTCTTTGTCGGATTGCCCTACCTCTTCTGGTCAGCCATGCTAATGATTACACAGAACCCTAACAATTGTTTGAATTCTCCTCTTCAGGCTCTTGAAACGTATTTGGATTACACCTTTAACGGTCGTTGGTTGACGTTATGGTTTGTTTACATGATTTTCCAGTTCTACATAATTTTCCCTTTCCTGCTAGAATTTTATAAAAGATTGACTGTCCAACTAAGAAATTTTCTAGTACTGGCGACGATGTGTTTTTCTTCAATTTATTTTGTCGTGTTTGAGAGGTCTTTTGGTGTAATTGTAAATCTTCACTTGTCCACATGGATATTTTATTTTGTGCTTGGCATGGCGATTGGTTACAATTGGGAAAAAGTTTCCAGTTCACTCAGCCTGAAGAAGGAGTTTGTGTTACTAGCGATTGTCTTGTACGGAATATTCGTTTATTTTATCCCAACGTTGACAGAACTTCCCTTCATCCTTCCGAGCTTTTCTTACGCAACACTCTTTGTTCTCTGGGGAGGCACAATTACGATAATAGTCTTTCTAGTCATTTTTTCAAATTGGAAGAGGACGCCCTTTAGAATTCTAGGCGCGTTCTCTTTTGGAATATTTCTTACGCACAGAATACTCATGACGGCATTTGTTGGTTTGTCTTGTCAAATTTTAGTTATTCCGATTATTTCTATTGGCTTAGTTTGGCTACTTTGGAAAATACCTTACAGCGAATACATTATTGGGAAGAAAATTTCATGGAAATAAAAAATTCATGGTAATTTTCCTAAAAAATTGAAAAAGGCATCTTTCAACTATCTCAAATCAAGAAAAAGAAATCATATCTGGGTTTAGGTATTAAATGTTATTTCGACCAACCAGAGCCATTGTAATCTTCTTGCCAGTGGGAGCCCAATGTCACTTTGCTAACCGAAGGTAAATATTTTTGATGCAAGTAAATATTATAATGATGATTATTAGGATGCTTACTTATTCTGTGATTTAGCCTTCCATTCATTTCTCGATAATTCGAAGCATCCTTCTCCGATTGTCTTGAAACCTAATCGCTCGAGCAATCGTACAGACGCAGTGTTCGCGGTCGGGGTGCCGGTAATCACTTTTTTCGCCTGTAATTTTTCGAATGCGTGATCAAGGAGTGCTCGACACGCTTCCGTTGCGTAGCCTTTGCCGTGATAGTTGAAGTTGAAGACGTAGCCAATGTTGAATTCTCCTTCTTTTTCCTGCTTGTTAAGGCACACAAATCCGATATATCGATTTTTTTCTTCTTTCAGGCAGACAGCAAAATACTCGTCTCCGCTGGCAAACCACTCAGTGGCCTTTTTAATACCTTCCGGCGTCGTCGGCCATTGATTAGGTTCATACGCGGCAAGCCCTGATGCTACGTATTGGAGTATTGTCTCATGAAGAGCTTCCCAGTCAGTGATTCTAAAGTTCCTAATCGTAAGCCTTTCTGTTTCAAGTAATGTCATCCTGACACCTCAATCAATAAAATACATTAATAGCCAAAATTACGATAAACAGAAATTTAATGTTTTATGTGTGCATAAAAATATAATTCCCAAACCGAAACACAAGATAGGTTGATTGGATTAGGCTTTGCCAGTATGAAGCTTCCACATCGCGGCTTGGATTGGTGGCCATTGGTCGAGTTGGTCCAGCTTAACGGCACCCCAAGTGGTACATAAGTGGCCGAGCATGCGCTCAGTCTTGTATCGCTGTGAGTCGTCTATTAGCGCCTTGGTCGCCTCAACCTCCTTCCATCCGCTGGGCCAAACGCGGAACCCCTTCTCCAGGAAAAACGGTATCGAGGGATAATCTTCGCGAAGCGTGTAGTGCCAGTCGCACATCACTATGTCCTTCGGGATCATGTCGATCGCCGTGTGGGCCTGGTTTTCCGAAGCTTCCCATTTGCCGTAGCCCGTGGAGCCGCTGTCGAGTAGGCGGTCTCCCCACATGAGCATCTCAACCCCGCGCTCACCACACAGGTGCGAGTGGTAATCGTTAACCGCCTTAGCGAAGAGCTGAGCCGGGTCGTGGCCCTTGCAGCGGGGGCAATGCTCGGAGCCGATGAGGAACACCTCGTCCATCCCCACGTGCAGCGCGTCAGCCTCGAACGCGTCTATCAATTCGTCGAACAGTTTGAACACGATGGGATTTACCTCTAGGTGTTGAGGGCACCAGCTCCTGCAGTAGATGCACTCGTTACCCAGGAACTGGCCGGGCGTCTCGTCGAACTGAGGGTACTGAACCAAGAGCGGAAAAGTAGTTTTCGACCACGACTGGTGACCCAGGCACTGAAACTGCGGAATGGGACGGATTCCGTGCGCGCGGCACGTTTCCGCCAAGAGGCGGGCGCAGCGCCGAGTCACCGGGTTGGGACCTCGCAGTTCGGGATGTGACACGTAGGCGTAGTTGTAGTCCACCTCGACGACGAGGACGTTCACGCCCATCCTTGCCAGCTTTGGCACCTCTTGGGCAAGGGTGTCTGCCTCCTCGTCGTTACTGACTGACACGTGAATTCCGCGCCATTGCCCATCATGCCTAGGGGAAACACGCTTTTGGAGATGAGTACTAGTCATACAAACC
>CAZOKM010000068.1:0-9420 GCA_964580405.1 uncultured Candidatus Bathyarchaeia archaeon
AACGTAAAGACGAACGAAACTCCATAGGTGCTAAGCTGAAGAACTAAGCATCAAAGGGAAGAGGAAAATACTCCTCTCCTCCTTTTTTATATTCTCCTATTCTTTCAGGACTTATAATAATATTATTATTTTACTCCTTTTAGGTACCATGATTGTATTTTTGTCTTTATTCTTTCTTCGAGGGCGGGGTTAACCTCTATGCCTATACATCTTCTCCCCATCCGCAGACACACTTTCAGGGTTGTGCCGGAGCCCAGAACGGGGTCCACGACCAAGTCGCCCTTGTTTGATGACGTTGCCACGCATTTTTTGACCAGCCTTTCTGGGAGCTCGTTCCCCGCAGTTCGGACGCCCCGGTTGTAGGGTCTTTTGATGCTCCAAACGTCCTCGGCGTAGTGCTGGGGCTTGTTGAACACGTAGTCCTTCGCGTCCTTGACGAGGAGTAGGAGGTGGTAGTGGGACGTCGTGAACCGCCTCTTCGTGAAGACGCCGAACTGGTACCGCCAGACGCAGTGATTCAGAACGTGGAACCCCGCTTCCTCTACGGCTCGGAGGACGGCGCCGAGGTTGTTCCAGCCCGAAAGCAGCCACATGCTCCCCGAAGGCTTCAAAGCCGCATACGACCAGTTCATCAGGCTTCTCACGAATTCGGGGTACTCGCCGAGGGGCACCTCAGTGTAGGATAATGCGTCAGGCGTCCTGTGGTATGTCTGCAGGTTCCCCCGAAAGTCGATGCCGAACGGCGGGTCGGCGAAAACAAGGTCTGCGGGTTCGTCGAGCTTGACGTTTCGAAAATCGTCGAAGAATACTTTGTTGCCGTTCCCAAGCTCAATGGTACGAACCAAGCGTTTCACATCTCGCTGGTCATTAGGCAGACGACGATATTATCATCTATAAACTATTTACTTTATTTGCGGTTGAACAGGTCTCGGTACGGCGGGACGATGTCGGACGTGAAGCTCCGCATACCCTCGAACGTTTTGGCGTGCGCCACCATCCCCTGGATGACGTCGAAGGGCAGCGTCGCAATGTGGACTCCGAGCTCCGCCACCTCCCTCGCCTGGCGCGGGTTCCTAATGCTGGCGGCGATGACCTCAGTCTTGTAGCCGTAGTTCCTGTAGATTTTTAAGATTCTCGCCACGAGGTCGACTCCGCTCCAGACGCCGTTGTCCTGCCTAGACTCCGGATTCTTCGCTTCGCAGTCCTTCGCCGAGGGGTAGGCGCCGAAGTATGCGTCTTTCTTGAAGTCCGTATCCATCTTCAACCCCATATTCGTCCTTATGAAATCGTCTATTCTACCCGCGAACGGGCTCGCGTACGACGCTCCAGCCTTGGCTGCGAGAAGCGCCTGCTCAGGAGACATGACCAGGGTCACATTGACTGATATGCCGTCGCTGCTAAGCTGCTTCGTCGCCCTCAGCCCGTCGAACTGGTTGCCATCGCTTTCCTGCAGACTCGGGTTCACGGGTATCTTTATCGCGACGTTCCCGTGGGGGCTGAACCTTTTATAGAGCAACCTTCCCTGGGCTACCATTTCGTCTACTGCTCCGCCTAGGACCTCGAGGCTGACGGGGCCTGGAGTGACCTTCACGATTTCCTCGATGTAATCGGCCATCGTGACCTTGCCCTGCCTTTTGTCCACGGCCTTCTTGATGAGCGACGGGTTAGTCGTCACGCCGTCCACTATTCCCCAGGAAACGGCGGTCCTGATTTCCTCAATCTCCGCGGTGTCAACGAAAATCTTCATTTCGACAACTCACCTTTACCGCATTCGGTAAATGTGGCTACAGGCATAAATCCTTTTCAATCTCCGCCACCTCGCCTTCGCTGGGCTTCCTCGGAAAGTTGTACACAGTTCCGCCCGGGCGCTCATTGTAGTACGGCCTGTTGCACCCGGGGCAGCCAGAAGTCCTGAACGGCTCGCCGGACTCCACGATTTCGAACAAATCCGTTTTCGGGAGCCCAAAACCCGTCAATGTCCCTTCCTCGAAGGTCATTTTCTCGTATCGGGTTAGCTCTTGAGTTATAAGGTATTGTGCAACCTGCAGTCTACGATATGACCCAATCTGTGGCGGCGGGTTGTGCTCCATGACCGTGCCCGAGATGGGCGTGAAGGCGAAGACAGCGGGGTAGACGCCCATGTCGACGCATTCTTGAGTTAGTCTCACGAAGTCTTCCTCTTTCTCCCCAAGCCCGATTATCAAGTGCGTGGAAACGTTGTTTCTCCCAAAAACCTGCAACGCGCCCCTCAACGCCCTCATGTGGCTACTCCACGTGTACGGTCCCCCAGCCGAGGCGCCCTTCAACTTGTCGAACAGCTCCTCAGTCGCAGCGTCCAAGGCAACACTCACGCGGTTGACGCCCGCCTCAGCGAGCTCCTGCATTCCTTTGCGGGACAGGGGCTGGCACGAGACCGAAATCGGTATCCCGCACTTTGCACGTATCGATTTGGTAATATTCACTAGGTCTTTTAAGACATTCGGGTAATTTAGGGATTGAATACACGCTCTCTGGATGCTGCCTTTTGCGTAAGCTTTTACAATTCGTTCGAGGACTTCTTCGATGAGATATTCTGGCCAGACGACCCTCGAAAGCATGTCCGCCCTTCCGCTGCTCGTTTTTGACTGGGGGCAGAAGGCGCAGCTGGCGCAGCATTTTCCGCGTCTGTAGGTCAGCATGTAGATCGTTGTGGGCAAAGCGTCAATTCGGCTTCTGACCAAGCCTAGAATTGCGGCTGAGCCTACTGAAATCCTGATTTTTTCGGGCAGCTTTTTCTCCGGCATTTGTCTATCCTTCTTTTCCAGTGTCGTATAATAAAAGTGTGCTTTCACGGTTGGCGCGTTGCTGTTGTTATTTTTGACGTGAATTCTTTTTGGGCTTCGTCGGCGTTTCCTTCTATAACGTCTTCTTCGCTTAGCTCCAGAGTGGCAACTGGTTTTTTTCCGCATAGCCCTTCCATTTCTATAAAGGCTCGTTCGTTGCTTCCGTTCCCGCTTGTGCAGAAGAATGCCACTTTTTTGAATGCGGCTGATTTTTGTTTCACGTATGTTCTGACTGCGGGTGTCATGTTGTGGGACCACACTGGCGTCCCGATGATGATGAGGCCATAGTTTTGGGGATCATTTTTCGGTTCTCTGATGACCGTGAGTCTTTTCAGCGTTGCATCCATTCCGCACCTAAAAAAGCTCAGAAAGCCTGTTCTGTTTTTTGTGTCGACGATTTCCTCGGTTTCTGAGCCCAGAAGAGACGCGATTTTGTCTGCGGCGAGCTTCGTCGTCCCAGTCCTCGAGTAGTAGACAACCAGAATTTTCTTTCCGTTCAACGTTAATCAAAATTCAAAATCGTTTGGGGTCTATTATGGGTTTCCGTAACGATTATAGGAGTCCGGAGCCTACTTTCGGTCGTTTCAAGGCATGGAGACTGTTGAATTGGCTGCGGGTTACGAGGCTGTGAAGGACTTCCGCCTCCGCCGGGGCATGTCCGTCGACGAATTGGTTGGTCAGATGCGGGGTTCGTGGGGGTTCTCGGCTGAGAAGGTTGTGACGGGAATCGACGTCCTCGAAAGCATGGTTGCCGATGGGAAGTGCACCAAGTTCTTTTCGTTCCCCGCCTGCATCGTCGCAACTGGGACGAGGGGCGTCATCCGGGAGATGGTGAAGCGACGCTTCGCCGACGTCGTCGTGACGACTTGCGGGACGCTCGACCACGACTTGGCGCGGTGCTGGAAGGACTACTACCGTGGCTCGTTCAGCATGGACGACAGGCAGCTGCACAGGAAGAGCGTGAACCGCCTCGGCAACGTCCTCGTGCCGAACGACAGCTATGGCATAATCATCGAGAAGAAGATGCAGGAGCTCCTCTCAGCCCTATGGGACGAGGGCGTCCGCGAATTGTCAAGCCGCGAGCTCTGCTGGAAAATCGGCGAACGATTATGCAATGAAGACTCTATCCTCTACTGGGCGGCGAAGAATAAGGTGCCCGTCTACATCCCCGGACTGACAGACGGCGCCGTGGGTTACCAAGTTTGGCTCTTCAGCCAGGACCACAAGCTCAAAATCGACGTCTTGAAGGACGAGCAGGAGCTGAACGACGTGGTCTTCGACTCCAAGAGGACCGGAGCCTTCGTCGTCGGCGGTGGCATCTCGAAGCACCACGTCATCTGGTGGAACCAGTTCAAGGGCGGGCTCGACTACGCCGTCTACGTCACCACGGCGGTCGAGTGGGACGGCAGCCTCTCAGGGGCTCAGGTCAGGGAAGCCGTCTCGTGGGGGAAGGTGAAGGAGTCCGCGAAGCAGGTGACCATTGAAGGCGATGCTACGGTCCTTCTACCCCTGATGGTTGCGTCGCTTATTGAAAGGACGAAAGCCGACTAGAATGAGCCTTATGACCGACCGTGCTCAGTTACCCAACGATTTAGTGGAAAGAATAGAGCAAGCTCGGCTCATCAGCTGGAAGCATTTCGGCAAGAAAATCCACTTTTACGCGCCGGGTTTCGCCCACTACGAGAACAGGTTCTTTCGGTCAAAGCGGAACGCCTTTCCATCGATTTCGGTTACGGGCAGTCGTTGTTCGTTGAACTGCAGCCACTGCGGAGGAAAGCTCTTGGAGACGATGATTCCCGCCAAGACTCCCCATGCCCTCGTCGAGACGTGCAGGAAGGTTAAGGCGAAGGGAGCCGTCGGCTGCCTGATCAGCGGCGGTTGCCTCCCTGACGGTTCGGTGCCACTCGGCGGTTTTATCGATGCGATTTCTGAAGCCAAAAAACTTGGGCTGAAGATTGTGGTTCACTCGGGCCTCGTGGACTCCGAGACGGCGAATGGGTTGAAGAGGGCGGGGGTTGACGTTGTTTCCATCGACATCTTGGGCTCCGAGGAGACGGCGAGGGAAGTTTACCACGTTGGCGCAACGGTTGAGGATTATCGCCAAAGCCTGCGCGCCCTGCGGTCTTCGGGGGTGCCGTTCACTCCGCACATCTTGGTCGGTCTGCACCACGGCAAGCTGAGGGGCGAGCTGGACGCCTTAAGGATGATTGCCGAGTCCAAGCCTTCAGCCCTGATCATCATCGCGTTTTTCCCGATCAGGGGGACGGTGATGGAGGACGTTGAGCCGCCCTCCGCCGAAGCCGTCGCAGAGGTGCTTGTTGAAGCTAGGTCGCTCATGCCCAGCGTTCACATCGCATTAGGGTGTGCGAGACCAAAGGGTAGGCTCAGGTCTGAAATGGACATTCTGGCCGTCCAGTCGGGGGTGAATGCTGTTGCCTGCCCGACCGTTGATGGCATTGAGGCTGCGGAGAAACTGGGACTGAAAACGTCGTTTTCTGGTTTGTGTTGTTCGCTGGTCTACGCTGACGCCGCGTTGGGGAACGGGAAGTGATTATTTCCCGATTTTCTTGCGCTTGAGATGGCGCCCTTCACGGTGCTCATCATCTGGTCCTTGAGCTCCGAGTAGACCTCGCTGACTTGTCTGGCGTCTTCCCTCGTCATGCCGCCTTTGACGAGCTGTTTCTCGAAGGACCTCCTCGCCCTTCCGACGCGCCAGCCGAGGGTCAGCCACGCGGAGAGCAGGCTTCCCGACATCTTGAGGATGTAGTAGCTGCCTTTCAGCACGGTCGCGATTGTGCTCGCCTTCAACGGGTTTTCCTCCAAAAAAAGGGTGGAGAAGAGGGAGTCCTACTCGGTCTTCTGTTCCTTGCCTTCGGCTATCTTCTTTTTGACTTCCTCTTCTATCCGCTTTGACAGGTCTCCCATGTCGGGTCCGCCGTGTTTGGAGTCGAATCCTCCCTTGCTGGAAACCTCCTTGATGAGGTCGCCGAAGTTCGTGAAGGTCTTCACGTAGTCCTGCGTCATCTTCACGGCGACTTCCTCCGGCAGTCCGCTGCCTTTGAGCTCCTTGTAGAAGTTCGCGGCTGCGGCGCCCATGCTCTTCCCAGCCTCGGGCGAGAAGATCGCTCCCAACACACCTTTGACCAAGTTTGGAATTTGGTCGGAGACCGTCTTCAGCACTTTCTCGAGATCTTCGGGTCCTTCAGGCAATTCACCTTACACCTCTATTTTTGTTCCTTGAACAATACAGTGTCTGGTCACACATGTTAATCATTATGGACAAAAGTGACCACTTCTACGTTAAATCGAGTTCTTTTTCGCTCCTTCTGTTTATAAATAATATATTATTGAAAATCTAGGCTTTAGAATATTTTTCGTTGAGGTATGGTAGTGCCTTTTTTCCGAATTCTTGTATGAACTTCTCTTCGTCGGGGCTGGAGCTGCCGACTTCTATTTCGGTGAAGCCCATTTTTATGTATTCTTCGATTTTCTTTGTTAGGCGGTCCATGTCCGTGTAGACCTTGTTCTTCATCTTCGCCGGGTCTACGGTTTCTCCCATCTTGTCGAGCCCCCTCGGGTCGCTTACGGGCTGGCTGAACATGCGGTGAATCGTCGTCGCCCTCCACACCAGCATAGAATCCAAGGCTTTGTCGTAGTCCTCGTCGAACGAAACCTTAAGCTCCACCATCCTCGGCAAATCCACGGCGTCTCTTCCGCTTTCCCTGACGCCCTCCTCGAACGAAGTAAAAATCCGCCTGATGTGCTCGCGCCCAAAATCCGTCGTCATGAGGGCGTCTCCGTACTTGCCCGCTACCTTGGAAGCTTTTGGTCCCGAAGCCGCAAAGTAAATCGGAATCTTCTTCACGGGCTTGGTGTAGAGGTTCACGTCTTTAATTTTATAATACTTGCCGTCGAAGTCCGCGAAGTCCCTCTCCCACAGTGACTTGATGACCTGCACCGCTTCCACCGTCCTCTCGAGCCTCTCGTCAAAGGACGGCCAACTATGTCCAATGGGCGCCTCGTTCATCGCCTCCCCCGTACCCAGTCCCAAGAAAATCCTGCCCGGATAAAGCTGGTCCAGAGACGCGAAAGCCTGGGCGACGACCGCTGGGTGGTACCTGTGGATGCACGTCGTGACGCCCGTGCCTAACCTTACTTTCTTAGTTATCGCTCCCGCAGCGGCTATCCATATCCAAGCGTGTCCTGCTTGTCCGCCCCTGTGGAACCACGGCATGAGGTGGTCGCTGGTGCAGACGAACTCGAAGCCCGCCCTCTCGGCAAGGACGGCGTGAGTCAGCAGCTGGCTGGGCGGATATCTCTCCTCGACGGCGCGGTACCCGAACTTGACCATGAATATAGAAATTCCGTATGAGTATTTATTTTACATCGAAACCAGAAAGGAATGCCTATTCGATTAGCTCGTATTTCGTCCCGAACCCTTCGACTTGGCGGACGACCCTCATCTTTTCGAGGTTCTTGAGCCTCGCCCTGACGATTCTACGGGAAGCTTTGCCCCTCATCGCCTCGACCTCTCGGGTTATAGCGGATGTGTTCATCGGTCCCTTCATGGCGAGGGCTTGGACGATGCACCGGGATATCTCGTCCTTGGATATCCTCGACTCCTTAACGTATCGCTCAGCCAATTTTAGCCTAGAAAGGACCTTAATCGGCTCGTCGTACATCCTGACGCCCAGCCTGACGAGTCTGAGGGAGGAGGCGACGTCGGCATATTCGGGTTTTTCGAGGACCATCGTTTCGATGACGTCGAGTCTCCGCATTATGGTGTCCAGTTTCTTGCTGACCTCTTCGAGACGGTCGGAGACTCCTGGTCCGCTCAAGTTCCGCACAAGCAGGCAACGTGTTTGAAAATATTATCAGCCGTCATTCTATTTAAGACATTTCAGCTTGCAAGACGACAATTCCTGAGCATAAACAAAAAACGACGTTTCCATCGAAACAAACGAGTGACAAAACTTGCGCCCCACAACAACCGAAAAAGTGCGCCGCAAAACAGGATAGGCCCGAGCCACATTTGATAGATAAAAACTGAAGGCCGATGTTACACAAAACAGGTAAGGTCACAAGAAAATGACGCTCAAACCAAAAAATAATTTGCCACTCAAATCAGACAGGTCTTGATCCAAATGGTGTTCAAACAAAAAAGAATAATGTTGAGCAAATCAGACAGGTCAGTTCAGCTTAACCGTTTGTTGGTCAAACAAAAAAACCCATTGTTGAACAAATCAGACCCAGGGAATAACTGCAAGAACACGCATTCTCGAGGCAAAATCTACCAAAAGAAAGTTTATTAAGTTGTGTGCATAGATGCTAAACTGAGCGCATAGCTCAAACCCGCAACGCGTTTGCGGCGTCAACTCAGACAAGCCGAGGCAACAAGCCTCAGAATGAAGGGTTGACCTCCAGTTGCGGAAACAAAAAATGCAGATCTGAGCATCAGAGCTTAGATCCAAGATAGGCTTGGCGCACCCCAAAAGTCCAATTTCAGCCACAAAAAGCGACCAATAGCAACTCCGGTTGATCCTGCCGGACCCCACTGCTATCGGGATAGGACTAAGGCATGCTAGTTCACGTCTCCAAGCCACGGAGGAGACGCAGCGAACGGCTCAGTAACACGTGGCCAACCTGCCCTTGGGACGGAGATAACCCCGGGAAACTGGGGACAACAACCGATAGGTGAGAAGGCCTGGAACGGTTTCTCGCCCAAAAGACGCCGGAACCACGCTTCCAGCGTCGCCCAAGGATGGGGCTGCGACCGATCAGGTAGTTGGTGAGGTAACGGCTCACCAAGCCTATAACCGGTACGGGCCGTGAAAGCGGGAGCCCGGAGATGGGTACTGAGACGAGGACCCAGGCCCTACGGGGCGCAGCAGCTACGAAAACTCTGAAATGTGCGAAAGCGCGACAGGGCTATCCCGAGTGCTGTCCGCTGAGGATAGCTTTTCTTTGGTGTAATGATCCAGAGGAATAAGGGGAGGGAAAGTTTCTGGTGTCAGCCGCCGCGGTAATACCAGCTCCCCGAGTGGTGAGGACAATTATTTGGCCTAAAGCGTCCGTAGCTGGTTCAGCAAGTCTCTTGTTAAATCCAACGATTCAATCGTTGGACTGCGGGAGATACTGCAGGACTAGGAGGCGGAAGAAGCCGACGGTACTCATGGGGTAGGGGTAAAATCCTATAATCCCATGAGGACCACCAGTGGCGAAGGCGGTCGGCTAGAACGCGCTCGACGGTGAGGGACGAAAGCTGGGGGAGCGAACCGGATTAGATACCCGGGTAGTCCCAGCTGTAAACTATGCAGGCTAGGTGTTATCGCGACTACGCGTCGCGATAGTGCCGCAGGGAAGCCGTTAAGCCTGCCGCCTGGGAAGTACGGTCGCAAGACTGAAACTTAAAGGAATTGGCGGGGGAGCACCACAAGGGGTGAAGCTTGCGGTTCAATTGGAGTCAACGCCGGGAAACTTACCGGGGGAGACAGCAGGTTGAAGGCCAGATTAAAGGTCTTGCCAGACAAGCTGAGAGGAGGCGCATGGCCGTCGCCAGTTCGTGCCGTGAGGTGTCCTGTTAAGTCAGGCAACGATC
>CAZOKM010000069.1:0-9353 GCA_964580405.1 uncultured Candidatus Bathyarchaeia archaeon
AGTTTATAAATGGGGTTGTGCCGAATAGGTCTTCGGCGAGCAAAAATGGCCAGACGGTCGCAGATGGAAATTTACATCGACATCCTGAAGGCAGTCGCTGAGGGAAAGAGGAAACCGACGCACATCATGTACAGGGCGAACCTTTCATGGACGAGGCTCCGGAAGTACATCGACTTCCTCATAAGCCAGGACCTCCTCCAGGAGAGAATCACGGAAGGCGCCAGCGTCTTCGCGTTGACGACGAAGGGAAAGGACGTCATAGGGTACTTCAAGCGTATTGAAGGCGAGCTCTACACGAAGAACAAAGCCCTCCCAGCCGAAGTCTATGTGCAGTTCAAGTAAGGCGCCAAACAAGAAAACACCAATCTCACCACCCGCCACCATTTTCTTTATGTTTACATGACCCAGAAGGCTTCATGAAAAAATTCATAGCCATTGTTGTATATTCTCTGCGCAGAAAAAGGGCGCAACCTTTTTTCTCATCATCAGGTCTGGTCTGTTTTGACCAACATTAGATTTTTTGTTTGAACAACAAATGCCTTTCTGGACCATATCTGATTTGTTTAACGATAGTTTTCAAATTTTGACTAACAATGTGTGCTCAGCCTTCGACCCCTTCTGATTTAATTATCATCCGACTTCAAATTATATTCATCAATTCGCAAATCTAGACCCTTTCTGTTTTGCGTGTCAACGGATTTTTGCGTTTGAGCGTCATTCATTACTAGCGAAAACCGGTCTGATTTGCATTGCAAGTTTTCTATTGTTTTGGAGCGCAAACATGGGGTCTTAAGGTTCGGTTTTTTTGGAAATCGCTGTTGTTAACGGAGAATTGATGACCGTTGAGACAGTGTAATTCTTAAGACGAGGGGACCCCTTCTTTCATGGTAAATCTGCGGCACTACCGCCTTACGTCGGATGTGGAACAACCTTGGGCGTTGATGATGAGATTTCCCGTTGGGTTCGAGGCTACGGGAAACTGGCGATAATGGGAGTTGGGAACCCTCTGCGGAGGGACGACGGCGTAGGCGTCGAGATAGTCAAGCATCTGTCTGGCAAGGTTTCGAGGCGTGTGAAGCTTCTGGACTGCGGGATGGCGCCTGAGGACTTCCTGTTGGACGTCGAGGCTTTCAAGCCGACGCACGTGCTGATAATCGACGCGGCTGAGCTGAAGGCTGAGCCCGGTGAAGCGAGGCTCATTCCGCCTCAGAAGATTGGGGATACAACGTTCTCTTCCCACATCATTCCATTATCCATCCTAGTGAACATGATTATTGGGGATGCGGGACCGAAAATTGTTACACTAGGAATTCAACCGTCCAGTACCGAGTTTGGGGAGGGATTGACGCCGCAGCTTCAGGCGGCTGCAGAGAAGGCTGTGGAAGCGATTTCTGAAGCCCTTAAGAATGCCGAGTAAGTGGCTTCTTCTTTTCATGTTAAGAGGTTAAGGATAAATCGGAATCCGCCGTCTTAATAGCGAAAGGATGTCTGCCCGTGCGCTTGAAAATCAAGGTCAGAGGCATCGTTCAAGGCGTAGGCTTCAGACCGTTTGTCTACCGCGCCGCAGTCAAGAACAGCCTGAGCGGCTACGTTCGGAACAGAGGCGACGCGGGAGTCGAAATACTTGTCGAGGGACGGACGGAAAACGTCGAGTCCTTCGTGGAAGACCTGAAGACCGAGAAGCCTCCTCTGGCGCAAATCTACGAGCTGATCACGGAGCAAACGGGCGGAAGCAGCCAGCACAAGCGGTTTTCGATACTCAGGAGCTCCGAGGAAGCTGAGCTCTCAGGCTCCGTCATCCCGCCCGACGTCGCAATCTGCAGCCGTTGCCTGAGAGAGCTCTGCGACCCAGCCAACAAGCGGCACGACTACTTTTTCATAACTTGCACAGACTGCGGCCCAAGGTTCACCATCATCAACGACCTCCCATACGACCGCGCGAACATAGAGATGCGCGACTTCGCCATGTGCAGCTTCTGCGAAAACGAATACAAGGACCCTTCGAACCGGAGGTTCCACGCGCAGACCGTCGCTTGCCCGAAGTGCGGACCCAAAGCCTACTTGACCACAAGCAGTGGAGAACCGGTTGAGTGCGGAGACCCAATTCGGGAAGCGGGAAAACTGGTTTCGGAGGGGGCGGTCGTCGCGGTCAAGGGCTACGGGGGCTTCCACATCGCTGCCTCAGCGGTCAAGAACGAGCCTCTCGCGAGGTTGAGGAAGGTTAAGCACCGGAGCCAGAAGCCTTTCGCGTTAATGGCGCCAAGCCTCGAAGCCATAGAGGCGTTCGCTGAAGTGGACGCGGCAGAAAAGGATTTGCTGGAGTCCATCTCGCGCCCCATCGTTCTTCTCAGGAAGTCCCGCGGTTACTTTCTTTCCGACTTGGTTGCTCCGTGGCTGCACAACGTCGGCGTGATGCTGCCCTATACTGGTCTCCATTACATGCTGTTTGACGGTGCGAATGATTCAGCCTTCGTGATGACCAGCGCCAACCCGCCGAACCAGCCCATAATCAAGGACAACGGCGAAGCCCTGAGGCAGCTCGGTCAAGTCGTGGACTACTTCCTCTTCCACAACAGGCAAATCGCGCACCGCTGCGACGACTCAGTAGTCCGAGTCCACCGCGAAAAGCCCGTCTTCGTCAGGCGGTCAAGAGGGTACGCGCCCGCGCCTATAGTCCTGAAACACGAAAGCAGGCGCTGCGTCGTCGGGCTGGGAGGCGAGCTCAACAACACCGCCTGCGTCCTCCTGGGGGACAAGGCGTTCCTCTCCCAGCACGTGGGCGACGTGGAGAACCTCGAAACCAGAGAGTTTCTCAAAGAAACGGTAACCCATCTGGTTAGATTGACGTATGGTAAGGTTGAAGCCGTAGCTTGCGACCTGCACCCTAAGTTCACGACGACGGCGCTTGGCCGGGAGCTCGCCCGCGAGAACGGCTGGGACTTGGTTCAGGTTCAGCACCACTATGCTCACGTGGCAGCGTTGATGGCTGAGCACGGCGTGGGCGAACTCGTCGGCGTGTGCTGCGACGGCTACGGGTACGGCTCGGACGGGGAGGCGTGGGGCGGCGAAGTCCTCTACTGCGCCGAGAAGTCGGGTTTCGAAAGGGTGGCTCACCTGCAGAAGCAGCGCCTCGTCGGCGGAGACCTTGCAACCCGCTACCCTCTTCGTGTAGCTGCTGGGATTCTGCAGCGTGAACCCGGCTTGGAAGATTGGCTTCTGGGAAGGCGCGGACTGTTTCCTCACGGCTTAAAGGAAGCCGAGGTCGTTCTGGCTCAGCTGAGAAACCTGAAAGACGCTGTTTGGACGACCAGCTGCGGGAGGGTGCTTGACGCTGTGGCGGCTGTTCTCGGAGTGTGCCACGAACGCACCTACGAGGGGGAGCCGGCGATGAAGCTCGAGTCACTAGCTGTGAAAGGCGAATCCCACCTGAGAATCGAACCCCAATTCGAAGGCAACACGCTCAACACGACGTTCATGGTTCAGGAAATATTCAGGAACAGAGAAAAAGTAGATACGGCTGATTTGGCTCGCTCAGCCCACGAGTATCTCGCTGAAGGGTTGGCTGCCTTAGCCGTCGAAAAAGCCCATAAAATGGGCGTAAAGCACGTTGGATTCACGGGCGGCGTGGCGTGCAACGAAATCATTTCTTCCACGATACGGAGGGCTGTTGAGTCCGCGGGGCTGGGGTTCCTCGTCCACGAGGCTGTTCCGCCGGGTGACGGGGGAACGTCGTTCGGTCAGGCTGTGGTTGCGGGGTTCCGAAGCCCCTAGCCGCAATGATTTTATCTCGCGCGCTGCTTTCTCACTGTTAGTGCATGATGTATGTGTTTGGCGATTCCTGCGAAGGTCTTGGGCGTCAAGGACGAGGTGGCGCAGGTTGACTTCGGCAATGGCGTGTCACGTGAGGTGAGCGTCGTGCTGGTCGAGGCCAGAAAGGGGGACTACGTCCTCGTCCACGCGGGCTACGCGATTGAGGTCCTTGACGAGAAGGAAGCTGAAGAGACCCTGAGGCTGTGGGACGAGATTCTCAAGAGCGAGCCAAGTTAGGAGACTGTTTTGTTGAAGATTTTAACAAAAAAATGATTGGTGTTTGTGAGACGGCGTTTACCAATCGTCGTCGTCTTCTTCCCAATCGTCGTCCTCTTCGGACTCTTCGTTCTCTTCCCAGTCTTCGTCTTCTTCCCAGTCCGACTCTTCTTCGTCGTTTTCGTCCTTCTTCTTCTCCGGCTCTTTCGTTAAGTACATTTTCGGTTTCCTCGTAGAATAATCCCGCCTCATAATATCCAGATAAACCTTATCAGCGGAATACAATGCCGATTTTTTCGCCCAAAAAAAGCTTTAAAAACTAAAAAACTTTTAAATTTCGTTAAAACGGTATTTTTACTTTTTTCTCACGAAAAAGGGACATTTTTCGCTTTAAAATCGATTAAGGATTAAAAAATGGACGAAAATTCCATTCTTTAACGACGCCTTCGGAATGACCAATAAAAAAATCTCGCCTCCCAACGAACTCGAGGCAGACTAGCTGAAGGCAATAAATACAACGGAAACCAGATTAGTATCATGGCAGGCGCGAAGTTCAGGGACCCGGACACGGCGAAGCGCGTAACGGCGAAAATCCGCGAGCTTGCGCCAAAAAGTGGAAACGTCAAGATTTGCCACGTGTGCGGGACCCACGAGTGGACGATCACCCACCACGGGTTACGGGACCTTCTCCCCCCGAACGTGGAGGTCATCGCGGGTCCAGGCTGCCCCGTCTGCATCGTCCCAGCTTCGGAGGTCGACGAGGCGGTTGAGCTGGCGCTGAAGGGCGTGGTCGTAGCCTGCTTCGGGGACGTCCTCCGCGTTCCGGGCTCGAAGATGTCGCTTTTGGACGCTCGGGCTGAAGGGGCAACCGTCAGAGTCGTCTACAGCGTCCGAGACGTGGTCAACATGGCGCGGAAGGAAGGCGACAAGGAATTCGTCTTTTTCGCGGTGGGCTTCGAGACCACTGCTCCATCAACAGCCACGGAGGTTCTAGGCAAGCCTCCGAGCAACCTGAGTTTCCTCGTGTCTCATCGCCTGATTCCGCCTGCGATGAGGCTCCTTGCCGAGATGGAGGACCTGAGCCTCGACGGGTTCATCGCGCCCGGGCACGTCAGCACCGTGATTGGGCTTGAGCCGTACGGGGTTTTTCCGAGGGAGTACGGTTTGCCTACGGTCGTGGCGGGGTTCGAGCCGCTGGACGTCCTCTTCGGAGTCTACATGATTCTGAAGCAGATTCGCGAGGGCAAGCCGCGGCTGGAGAACGAGTACTCGCGCGTCGTCAAGCCCGAAGGCAACCCTAAGGCTCAAGCCGTTATGCAGAAGGCTTTTCAAATTGATGATGGCAATTGGCGCGGTCTGGGCACGATTCCTCAGTCGAAGCTCACGTTGCGAAAAGAGTCTTCTGGTTTCGACGCCCACCTCAAGCACGGAGTAAAGGTTGAGCGCAGCGTGGACTTGCAGCCGGGATGCAGGTGCCACCTCGTCATCGTCGGAAAGATTAAGCCGACTGAGTG
The DNA here is from genome assembly GCA_964580405.1 of uncultured Candidatus Bathyarchaeia archaeon. Taxonomy (GTDB): domain Archaea; phylum Thermoproteota; class Bathyarchaeia; order Bathyarchaeales; family DTEX01; genus JAGTRI01. The sequence goes on from CAZOKM010000069.1 coordinate 5,541, forward strand.
CCCGCTGTTCATGAAGTCCTGCACGCCGAGGAAGCCCGTGGGCGCGTGCATGGTCAGCAGCGAGGGGACGTGCAGGATTTGGGCGAGGTAGCAGAGACTGCAACAGTGAGTGTTTAGTTTCAACGATTAAAGTTATAGGATGAGTTCATAATCAATTACCTAAAACTCAATGTAAACTCGAAATGGCCACGAAGGGATTTGTTATGTTGAAAGTCGCGTTGATCGGCTGCGGGCACATCATGCCCGCCCACCTCTACGGATACAAAGCCCTGATGGAGAAGGGCGTGGACGTCAGGATTAAGGCGCTGGTCGCGAGGAAGATCGACGACGCGAAGCGATTCAAAAACCCGTCCGAAGGCGTTGCCCCAATCAAGCCCGTTGGTCCGCGCGGCGACCCGATGAACATGCCCCCGATTTACGTTTCCGACTTCCAGAAGGACGCCGAGGTGGAGCTTTATTCGGATCATAAAGAGATGCTGAGGAAATGCGACGTTGACGCTGTCGAAATCTATTCTTCGCTCTTCTCCCACCACGACATAGCCCTTGCGTGCATCGAGGCTGGAAAGCACGTCCTCGTCGAGAAACCCCTCGCCCTAACGGTTAAGGCTGCGCGAAGGATGGTCGAAGCCGCGGAACGGAAGGGCGTGGTTCTGGGCGTCGCCGAGATCGTAAGGTACTACGAGGACGCGAGGCAGACCAAGTGGACGATCGAAAGTGGCTACATCGGCGACGTGCAGGTCACGGCAGGCGGTTCCATAGGTGGCTTCTGGTCCCCAGACAAGATAGTTGCCGAGACCGCCTGGAGGCACAAGAAACTGTTGGGAGGAGGAGGACCATCGATTGACATCGGCGTTCACCTGCTGCACTTCCTGCGATACGTTTGTGGCGAAATCGACGAAGTCTCGAGTTTCGTCAAAACCCTCGAAAAAGAAAGGTACACTAAGGACAAGAAAGGCAAGGTCGTCGAGCAGACGGAGAGCGACGTGGACGACTCTTTCTTCAGCCTGCTGAAGTACAGGAGCGGAGCCGTTGGGCAGCACTTCGCCTCTTGGGGCGGGCACGGGGAGGCGTTCTCGACGCCGCGGCTCATCTACGGAACCAAGGGCTGCATCAAGGGCAACATGGTGATAACCGACGACGGCGTAAAAGCAAACATGCCAGAGCTCTTCGAAAAAAAAGCCAAGAGGGACGTCAAGGAAAAGTTCTTTCCGTTCGGCATAAAGGACGGAATGGCGCTCGAAACCCTCGACTTCGTCAGAGCCATCGAGGAAGGCCGCGAGATGGAGACGAGTGGGCGCGAGGGGCTTCGGGACTTGGCTGCGTCGTACGCGCTGATTGAGTCTTCGGTGCTTGGAAGGTCCGTCAAGGTCGACGATGTCGAGTCGGGCAGGCTGTGCAGCTACGAAGACGAAATAAACAAGCATTACGGGATATAATTTTAGTCAGTTGGGGTGGTGACGAAGAAAATGCGGCTCTCAGAATTTACAGACGTTTCCGTGATCGACGGCCACGTTCACTTCGGGCATTCTGAAGGAAAAGCGCAATTGTCGAAGGGCGAGCTGCAGAAGCAAACCGCGCATTTCATTAAAATTATCAAAGAAGGTAGGCTCAGCGGGATGTACGTCTCGGGCGGCGACGCGGGCCTGTACCTGAAGGCCAAGTACCCGTCGTTGTTCTACGCGGGTGGGTACGTGCCCTGGTCAGGCGTAACCTCCTCGTTGCTGAACGTCAACTGGGACGCGTACATCGCGACGCTCAAGGAGCTGGGCTACGAGGGGATTGGCGAGATGGGGAACAAGCCCGTCCTCAGGAAAGACCACAAGCCCCTGGACAGCAGCTACTACAGGGGGTTCTGGGACGCGTGCGAGTTCAGGGATTTCCCCGTGCTGTGCCACGTCGCCGACCCCGAGGAGTTCTGGGACGAGAAGCTGGCTCCCGACTGGGCGAAGAAGCAGAGGTGGGTGTACTACCTCGACGACTACCCCAAGAAGGAAGAACTGTACAATGAGATGGAGAACGTCCTCAACGCTCACCCCGACCTTAAGGTTGTGCTGTGCCACTTCTACTTCATCTCGGGCGACCTCGAAGCGGCGGAGGACTTCCTAGGTCGTCACAGGAACGTTGGCCTCGACTTGACCCTCGGCATCGAGCTCATGCACAACATCTCGCGGCGCAGGAACGACTGGAGGGCCTTCTTCGTCAAGCACCAGGAAAAGATCTTCTTCGGCACTGACATAGCCACGTGGCAGACGACCCGGGAGGCGGTTGACAGGATTTGGCTCATCAGGAACTTCCTCGAATCGGATGAGGAGTTCTACACGCCCCCGACCGCTGACAAGCTCCTCACGAAGTACGAGGAACCCTTCGTCGGGCTGAAGCTCCCAAGAGAAGCCGTGCGAAAAATCCTCGCGGGCAACTTCCAGAGGCTGTGGGGAACGAAGCCAAAAAAAGTAAACAAGGAACTAGCCCAAAAAGTCCTCAGGCAGAAGGGCGAAAAAGTCATAGCTGACACAATAAGTGAAATTGCCTAAATATCTCTGTTTTTACGTTTTTCGTTTGCTTCTCGAGTTCTGAACGTAATCCACAGCTAGTCCGACGAGTCCGCCGAACGCCATGAATACGAGGACGATGAACGCTCCAGGGGAGAAGTTGTACTGCGCGAGGAGCCAGTAGCCTATCATGTCAAGGAATAGGGCGACGGACCAGGGCATGCCCCTGACGTACGGGCTGACCCAAACGGACGCGTAAAGGATGACGCCGACCATTAGGCCTACGAACGTGCCAAGTATCGTGCCCCTCGTCCTGTTAATGAATGACAAAATGATCCCCGACAGTATCATGCGAACAATAACTTATCTTTCTCTCCTTTTAATGTTTACTTTTCACAACTTCTCCCTCAAATTAATATCCCAAAATATCCATCACGTTTCATGGCTCACGAAAAAGAAATTTATGCAATGATAGGGGAATTTAGTGGATGGTCTTTTCCAGTGAGCTTGTTCCATTAATTTTTAGGATGCAGGTAGTATTGTGATGCTTGCTCCGTAGAAGGTGTATCTGATCCACGTGATTTTTCCTTGCTCATGCACGATTTCTATCGTTCCCAATGTTCCTTCCCACTGAGGTAAAGTGACCTCGGTTATACCCGCATTCTCGTTTTTTGACTCATATTTTATGTAGGTATTGATTGTCGCATTAAACGTGATTACTGCAGTTCCATTCCCCTGAAGCATGCTGGAAAGCTGGTCAACATTAATGAACCAGCCATTACGACCACCCTTTCTCCAAAATCCTGTAACTGACAACTCCCTTTCTCGAAGATTTCGAAAATCCAATACGATGCTGTTTCCTCTATTTCCTCTGGAAGTCGAATTATAGATCCCCACATTATCATTTATCGACGTTAATGTACCCAGATCGGTGATTTGTACATCATAATGAGAGACGCACCAGCAGCAGTGATGTTCCTTTGATTGTGTATCATTGAGGTACGCGCTGATCGTGACATTTCTGCATTTTTCAAAGTATGTCAAGTTATCAAACCAGAAAAGATTCATCGGATACATCTCTATATCGATGCCTTGTAATGGCGTAGCATTGAACTCCCCATAATATACTTGATTTACTGGTCCAATTATCATCGTTTTTCCGTTAGTGCTAGGTACATGAATTGGGTATATGTGGCCCGAGAAAGTGAACTCGCACTCCAACTGAAACCAGTCCGTCATTTCATACTCTATGGTTCGATTTTCTAGAGTTAGGCTTTCAGATGATGCATTGCTTACCATTAATATGAACGCATTGATTTCTGGA
>CAZOKM010000070.1:0-9346 GCA_964580405.1 uncultured Candidatus Bathyarchaeia archaeon
CCATTTCCTCGATGTCCCTCTTCAGCCTCCCGATTTCGCCCGCGATGAGGTCGGCAGCCATGAGGAGCGCCCCGTTCGGTCCAAGTTTATACTCTTCCATGACTGCTTCGATGGTGATGTAGTCGCGGATGTCGATGTCGGGCGAGTAGGGCAGAGAGGCGACGCCCGGGTCAAGGTTCAACGTGGCAACCTTCTGCTTCTCACCCCTCATCCTCTCCACAAAAGCCGAAGTCAGCTGAGACTTGCCTGAACCCGCGGTTCCAATTATAAACGCTGTAAATACCATTCACCCGATCCTCCAAATCATTTCATTAATCTCAACGTTACGACTCGATGGGCTTAACCTTGCCGCCTTTCTCCTGAATCATTTCTGAAATCTGGATGACGACGCGCCCGATTCTCTGGCGGGCAGCCTGCGGGTTGTTTGAGGTCGTCGAAAGGTGGATCTCAAGGTGCGGGACCTTCTCGGAAGCCTGCACGTGCGACTTAATATAGACATAAGGATTGTCGCGCATGACCTCGTCGATCATCGGCGCCAGCTGCGACTCAGGCATCGCCCTAACGTCGAGGCTTGCCTCGAAGAACATCAGGTCTCCCGAAGCCTTCCTCAAAAGAGGCTGGACCGAACCGTCGAAAATCGCCATCATCTCCGAAGGTACCCCCGGAAGCATAATCATCTTCACGCCGCCCTCTTCGACGAGGACGCCTGGAGCTGTGCCCACGGGATTGACCAGCGCGGTCGCTCCTTCGGGAAGCCTAGCCATCTTCACTCGGTGGGGGGTCATCTCGAACTTGTCCACGCGTCCTTCGTCAACGTATTGGCTATATTTCTTTTTCACCATGTCCATGGCTTCCCTGTTTTCTTCGAGCCCGCGCCCCAGTCCCTTGGCAATTCCCTCGAGGGTCATGTCGTCGAACGTTGGACCTAGCCCGCCCGTCACAAGGACGAAGATGGGCTTGCGCTGGATTGCCTCCTTGACCGCCGCTGAGATGTCTTCGAGGTTGTCGCCGACAACGGTGACTCTTTTCACGTTCAACCCTAGGGGCGTGACCCTTTTCGCCAGCCAGTGCGCGTTGGTGTTTAGGGTTTTTCCGATCAGGAGCTCGTTCCCGACGCACAAGATTTCGACGTTAAGGTTCGTCAACAAGAATCCTCCAAACAATCAATGGACAGCGCAGTCATAGCCTTAACCTAATCTGAACGAGACGATTTATAACTGTGCTGCATGAAAATGGCTACGTTAACGAGCTGTCTTCTTCGATGGCTGTTTACTTCTTTTTAGAGAGCCACCACTCGAGGTACTCTTTCCTGGCCTTCTTCCTCTCGTCCTCTTGGGGCTCAGCGCGTTCCCTCTGCTTGTCGCGCATCTCCATGAGCTCCTGGTGAGAAAGGGTCAAGCCGCAGCTCTTGCACGAGTAACGCTTCACAAGGCTAACGTAGTGCATTTCGCCCCCGCACTCGGGACAATAGGGCATTCTTTCACTCCGACCTCGGAACGGTCATATCTAAAACGAGCCCAGAAGAAATACCTTTTGGAAAACCGAGAAGCCCAAACAAAACCTTTAAAGACCAAGAAGCGCTTTTGGAATTGGAACCGAATCTGTGCCGGGAGCAAGCCCGTTGCCAAGCCTGAATGGAGGCTCAATAAGGGGTGGCAGAGCGGAAATGCGCTGGACTCGAGATCCAGTGACTCTCGGGTCGCAAGGGTTCGAATCCCTTCCCCGGCGCCAGACCACTTTTTTTCATACATAAAGCCTTAAGTGAGTAATTCGATTATCGTGCAATAAAATACATCGAAGAAAAATACTAGAGGTTTCAACTGTATGCCGAAATACGAGTATGGGAGAATCGCCAAACTTTCAGAGGGTCTGAAAAAGGCGAAAGTTGACCCGAAGATCATTAGGAAAATAATGGAAGGCGGAGAATCCATACGGAAATCAACGCCGCCAGAAAAAAAGACTGAGTGGCTTAGGGAAGCTATGCTCCGCATGGACAAGCTCCTCGACCTCGACATCCGAAGGACTGTACGCGAATCCTGCGCCTGCTGCTTGGGCGGTAAACGCCTCAAGCTTTCAAAGGCAATCGCTAAGCAGAACGATACATTAGAAGAACGCATTAGGGCAGCCAACGAGACCAAGTTCGTCTTCGGCCACGAAGTGACGATGCAGAACGACGGGCGAATTCTAGTCCGCTTCGCCCCCGAAGGGTTACCGGGATACTATTGCGCCTGCTTAGGGCGTAACGTCAAGGAGCCGCTGTCTAGAACCTACTGTTTCTGTTGTGGCGGGCACGTGAAGCACCACCTTCAAATCGCACTCGGACGAAACCTTCTATGCGAAACACGCTCAACCGCCCTTTCGAGCGGAGGAAAAGAGCCCTGCACCTTCATTTTCACAATAAAGGACTAGAAACGTCTCTTCACACCTGTATTTTTAAGAGACCTTTTTAATCTTAGCGGAAACATCTTGACTGAACTTGCTGATGTAATCCGCAACGTACGCTGCCATGTCCATCTTGGCGTTCTCGATTAGGGGCGTCAGGTCCATGGCGAAGATGGTCGCCGTTGTGACGTCGGTGCTGTGAGCCTCAAGGTACGTGGCGTTCGCCCTCCTCCTCCCCGCGGTAGCGAGGTCGTACCTTTTGCCGCCGCATACCTGAGAGTCGAACACGCTCGAGAGGGCTGCGGCGAGGTTCTCGTGCGCGGCAACATCGAACACGACTTTGTCCTCGTCAGGCACCCAGTCGAGACTCCTCCACACCTCGCAGCCGTAAAGCTTCTGCGGGCGGCATTCCTTTGGAAGCTCCCTTAAGGCTTGGATGGTTCTGACTGCGACTGCTACATGTGTTTCGTGCTTGTCGGCAAGGTTGTGAGTGTAAATGAAAGTGGGTTTAGCCGCCGAAATCAGCGCTTTCAAGTCGTCCTTTACGTCTTGGTTCTTCGGGTCCTTCACCGCGGAGCTCGGGTAATCCAGCAACGCCATCCCGCTGTACCCGCCGACCACCGCGGCCTTCTTCTGTTCTACTCTTCTTACCTTCTGCATGTCGTCGTCTGTGTAGGAGGCATAGACGCCGTCACGTGGGCTGCCGCTTCCGTTGGTGACGGTCACGCCGAGGAAGCCCTTGTCGCCCTTCATGAAGCACTCGAGGATTCCGTGGTAAGCCATTATCTCGAGGTCATCCTGGTGCGCTCCGACGCCCATGTGCGTCGTCCTCTTCAGAGACTGCTCAACCGGCTTGCCGTCGGGAACAAAGAACTCAGCGCCGACGTTTTTGAACTTCACGTATCAACACCCTCAACATATTCATGATTTGTTGTGCTACTTAAGCGCGGGGAGACTCGCTGCCGCGACGGCTTGGCCGACCCGCCTGTTCGACTCGTCCGGGAGGTGGATTTTCATCTTGGCTGCCAAGTCAGGGAACTCCGAGTCGAGGACCTTCTTAGTCTTTTCGAAAATGATATTCCCTCCCTCGCCCGAGACGACGCGCCCGAGAAGGAGCACGTGACTAATGTCGTAGAAATCGGCATAATAAGCAATACCGTACCCCATGTAGCAGCCAACGGTTTCGAAGATTCTACGCGCCCGTTCGTCGCCCTTCGCCATCAGCTTCTGAACCTCCCTGAGCTTCTCCGCTGGCGTCTGTTGTGAGCTTAAGGTTATTCCTTCCTTCAGCGCGAGCCTGATGACTGCTTCCTGCGAGAAGTACTGCACACCGCATCCTCTGTCGCCCGACCACTCGTCGACGGGCGCCGTTGGGCTCAAGTCAACCGGGACGAAGGCCAACTCGTTAAGCCACCCCTTGATGCTGCCTTTGTCGTCGATGTAGCCGACGCCCTCGCTAGACCCAAGCGCGATTCCGAGGACCTTGATCTCGTTCAGAGACATCGCGCCAGCAAGCGCCGCCACGTCCCCGTCGTGAATGACCTCCAACGGGACGCCGCCCCACTCCTTCTTCAGGTCCAAGAACAGGTTCCTCACCCTTTTCTCAAATAAATCGGGAGAGACTCCCCTGAAAAGCGAAGCGACCATGACGCGGTTGTTGATGTATATTCCGGCTGCGCTAACGCCGATCGCGTCCACGCGTGGCATGTGCGACGCTGCTGAGCGCAACGCGGCCATGATCTCGTTAAAGTGGTACTGCGGGTCGCTCTGGGTTTTAGGGTTCCATACCACCTCCTCGCTGAAGACCGCCTCGCCGTCGACGACGGCGGCGACCTTCCTGTCGCTTGCGCCCAAATCGAGTCCAATGCGGCACCCGTCGAAGTGTTTCCCCAGAAGGGTCTTCTTCTCCTTGGATCTAGGAATGTCATCAAAATCCGCAGTCTCAACGGTGAAAGGTTTCTTGTAGACGTTGCCCATAAACTTGGCATCAAAGGCGCGTTTGCCCACGTCTGAATACTCCTTTTTTACGTGTTTCCCCACTGCCTTGGGACCGCCCACAATGACCTTCCATCCCCCCCATTGCCACAACAACATCTTCACAAGACGTTCAACATAGACCAAATTTGCCTCTGCCGCGCCTTTCCCCTCGGATGACACGAATGTTTTAAAAATCGAGACCAACCCGTCGTTGCGCTCGATGGCGATTCCCAGAGGCTCCTCCTTACCAGACCCGCGGACTGCGTCCAGAAACGCGTGGTCATGCAACACGGTTGGCCTTAAATTCCTGTCAAGAGGCGGCGTCACTTTAGGTATAATCAGGTCTTTGAACATTGCGTTTTTTCTCCGCTTACTAAATTTTGAGTAAGCATAGGTTCAAATGTTTTTCCATTTAAGGCTTATGTGGCCTGCAGCCTCTTTAAAATTAACTCCCGCTACCGAAGGTTTCCCATGCCCGAAGGTTTCTGGGCTTCACACCATATTCTAAAATACGGGCAAAGCGAATTTTAGGGTATGAGAAAGCTTCATGTTGTTCCTGAACCGAAAAAACTCGTTTTCACAGAAAAATTGTTCGGCTTCGATGGTTTCATGAATTTTCCTGACTTCCTAGCACGCGAATTCGGAATTCCTAAAGGAGATTGGAAGATAACCGAGACAAACCAGAAGGGAACAGGGCTAAAAATAAAAGACAAAGAAATCGCGATCTGGGGAGACAAGCAAACCGATTACGCGACTATCATTCAGCTCGTTAAACAATGTGAGGGATGCCTCCCAGAGGCTACGGTCGAAGAGGCCCTCCGTTTCAAGTTCAGAGGATACCATTTGGACATAGCCAGAGGCGGCGTCCCAACCGTTGAGACGTTCAAGAGGACGCTCCGGTGGCTTTTCCTGCTCAAGTACAACCGCTTCGCCATCTACTACGAAGACCTCTACCCGTGGGCGAAACACCCAACAATCGGAGCCCTCAGGGGAAGACTGACAAAAGAGGAGCTCAAAGAGGTAACGGAATACGGCAGCAAACTCGGAATCGACGTCTTTCCCTCTCTTGAACTCGCAGGGCACATGGAGCACACTCTCACGCTGCCCGATTACTGGCAATTTAGCGAGTGGCACAGGCCGCAGGAGGGATGCCTGGACATCAGCAACGGTAAGGCAAGAGAGTTTGCGTACGAGCTCCTCGATGAGACGATTGAAAACACAAAATCAGAATACATGCATATAGGAGGGGACGAAACGTGGGCTCTTGGAAGGGGGAAAAGCCTGAACGAGACCTGGAAGTTCGAAGGTCCAACACTTTACGAGCTCCACCACCGGACCATGATCGAGAAGGTTAATAAATCCGGAAAGACCCCGATCCTGTGGGGAGACATGATCGCCGGGATGTACCTTCCGGGGGAATCCGAGAAGTGGGCTGAGGTACTCGAGAGCCCAATCTGGAAGCAGGTGCTCATCGCGAACTGGGACTACAGCCCCAGCCCGAAGCAACACTTCGTCGACAAGATAAACATCTTCAAGGAAAAGGGAATCGAGCAAATAGCGTGCCCAGCACTCAGCAACTGGAACAGCTACTACCCGAACTTCCAATTGGCGCTCGAAAACACACGGATCTTCCTAGCAGTCGCGAGGGAGACGAACATTTTCGGGTTCCTTATCACAGCGTGGGGAGACGACGGTGAAGAATGCCTGTTCAGCTTCCTCGAACCCCTGCTCTTGGCCTCAATGGAGTTCGCTGAGGGAAACGGCGACTGGAAAGATAAGTGGACAGCCATAACTGGGGAAGACGAGAAGATACTAGAAGCAAGAGTCCTTTTCGGAGACCCCGCCATCCATGAAGCGTTGAAGCACACAATACTCAGAGACTCTTGGTTCCAAAGGTCAAGCCCAGAAACCAGAAAGGAACTGAAGATTAAATGTGAAAAGATGCTGAAAGCAGTGGGGGATGTGCCCCTGCCGGAGGACTTGGTCTTCATGCGCCGAATGGTTGAGACAGGAGTTAAAGTCCTCGATAATGAGGCGAAGGTGTCCGACTTCCTCGCCCTTTCCAACTCCTACTCCAAACTCTGGCTTGCGGAGAGAAAGCCCCAAGGGCTGGAAAGAATCGTCGAAAGGTTCTGGGGCGCAGCTGGAAGAACAGACCAGAAACTGTGAATATTTTAAACTGTACATCGGCATTAGTGTGCTCTGGTGGGTTATGCCTTTCCGTCCCACTTCAAGACGGGTTCTTTGGCTGCCTTCACCATGTCCAGCCTTGAAACGGGCGTGTTGCGGGGAGCACTTTTTACGACTTCGGGGTTGTTCTCAGCCTCTTCAGCCACTCTTGCCATCGCATCAGCGAAAGCGTCCAGGGTTTCTTTGCTCTCCGTTTCCGTCGGTTCTACCATCATGGCTTCCTCCACAATCAGAGGAAAATAAACGGTTGGAGCGTGGAACCCGTAATCCAGCAGTCGCTTAGCTATATCCATTGTGTGTACTCCCTTTTTGGCTTGTCTGCTCCCAGAAAGAACAAACTCGTGCTTGCACGTCTGGTCATAAGGCAAGTCGTAGTAAGGCTTCAATTTTGCTAGGAGATAGTTGGCGTTCAGAACAGCGTTCTCCGAGACTTGCCTCAACCCCTCTGCGCCCAGCGCCCGTATATACGCATAGGCTTTGACCAGTACGCCGAAGTTGCCATAAAACGCTTTCACTCTGCCAATCGACAAATGGCGGTCATAGTTAAGACAATAGGCTTCTCCCTTCTTTTCAACCCGAGGAACTGGCAAGAAAGGCTCAAGTTCCTTCTTGACTCCGACTGGCCCTGAACCTGGTCCTCCTCCGCCGTGGGGCGTTGAAAAGGTTTTGTGCAGATTAAGGTGCATGGCGTCGAACCCCATGTCTCCGGGCTTGGCTACGCCGAGGATGGCGTTCATGTTCGCTCCGTCGCAGTACACTAATCCTCCCTCGTCGTGAACGGTTTTCGTGATTTCGAGGATTTCCTTCTCGAACAACCCCAGGGTGTTCGGGTTCGTCATCATGATTCCGGCAACGTCGCTGCTCATGGCGTTTCTTAGACCATCAAGGTCCACTCTTCCCTGCTCGTTCGACTTTACTGTCACAACATCGAAGGCGCACATGGAAGCCGAGGCAGGATTAGTGCCGTGAGAAGAATCCGGGACCATAATCTTCGTCCTCTCCTCCTTCTTGTGTTTGAAGTAGGCTTTCATCAGCATCAACCCCGTCAATTCGCCCTGCGCCCCAGCAGCAGGTTGCAAAGTGAACGCGTCCATGCCCGTAATCTCACACAAGTACCTCTCCAGGTTGAACATCAACTCCAGACTGCCTTGGCTGATTTTATCTTGCTGATACGGGTGCGCAAACAAGAAACCTGGCAGCCTGGAAACGTCTTCGTTTATCTTCGGGTTGTACTTCATCGTGCACGAGCCCAGAGGATAGAAGCCTGTGTCGACGCCGTAGTTCATCCTCGACAACGCGGTGTAGTGTCTGACCACGTCAAGCTCGCTGACTTCCGGCAGCGGAACATCAGATCTTAAAAGGTCCTTGGGGATTTCGATTTTCTTTTCTGGAACGTCAACCTTGGGGAGCTCGACGCCTCTTCTGCCTTTTGAACTTTTCTCGAATATCAGTTTCGTCCCGATTCACCCAACGCTTCGACCAAATGGTCTATGTCCTTTTTGGTGTTGTTTTCGGTCACACAAAACATCATGGCGTCCTTTAGCTCTGTATAGTACCTTCCCAGCTCGAAACCACCGACAATTCCATGCTCCAACAACCTTTCATTCAGCCTCTCAGGCTCAACGGGGCATTTGACGGCGAATTCGTTGTAGAACGGAGCCTTGAAAAGTGGCTGAAAACCCGCGACTTCTTTAATCTTGTCGCAAGCGTAATGGGCTTTTTGGTAGCATAAGTTCGCGAGCTCTTTCAAACCGTTTTTTCCCAGAGCCGACAGGTAAACCGTTGCCGCCAACGCGTTCAGAGCTTGGTTCGTGCAGATGTTCGAGGAAGCCCTCTCTCTTCTAATGTGCTGCTCTCTCGCCTGCAAGGTCAATACGAATCCCCTTCTTCCCTTAGTGTCGACGGTCATCCCGGACAGTCTCCCCGAAATGTGCCTCATGTGCTCTTTCTTTGTGCCCACGAAACCCAAGTGGGGACCGCCATAATTTAAGGGGTTCCCGAACGACTGCCCCTCGCCCGTCACTATGTCCGCTCCGTACTCTCCCGGCGGCTTCAACATACCCAGGGACGTGGGTTCCACCACGCTCAAAACAAACAGACATCCTCTCTCGTGGCAGACCTTTTCTATCTCGAACACGTTCTCGATGGAACCGAAAAAGTTGGGATTCTGAATGAACATGCCGGCTGATTTTTCAGAAATGGCTTCTTCAAGCTTTTCAGAGTCGGTGACGCCATCGTCATAAGGTACTTCCTTTGTCTTCAGCTCGTGTGTATTGCAGTAAGTTTTGACCACTTCTCTGTATTCTGGGTGAACGGTGGTGGAGACTACGATTTCGTCCCTTTCGGTTATGTCCGACGCCATTATCGCGGCTTCCGCTAGGGCGCTGGCGCCGTCATAGACAGAAGCGTTGACAACGTCCATTCCGACCAGTTCGCCGATCATCGTCTGGTACTCGAAGATTGCTTGTAGGGTCCCTTGGCTCACTTCTGGCTGGTAGGGCGTGTATGCCGTGTAGAATTCTGACCTTGAGACGATGTGGTTGACGACGCTCGGGCAGAAATGGTTGTACGCTCCCGCCCCGAGGAAACATCTCTTGTGAAGGGCTTCGCCGTTCTTCTCGCTCAACGTCAGCATGTGCCTGAATAATTCAGGCTCGGACATGGCTGGCGGTAAATCAAGGTCATTCTTCAGAATCAGCCTCTTGTCGATGTCGGCGAACAGTTCGTCTACAGACTTTCGACCAAGAGACATCAGCATCTCTCGGCGTTCCTTCTCGGTGTGCGGGACATAATCCAT
>CAZOKM010000071.1:0-9255 GCA_964580405.1 uncultured Candidatus Bathyarchaeia archaeon
TGATTAAAAAGACTTTTTAACTCCTTTTTTCTCTCCCTTCATCGTCCTTCTTCCTCAATAAAGTGTGTAAATAACGTATTTACGGGGGAATATTCCCTCAACAATTGGAATGATTATATAATCACGAGCTTCGCTTTCTTCCTCAATAAGGTGTGTAATTATTAATTATTTTTAATTACGGGTGATTTCTCCACCGCAAAAACGGCGGGAACCTTCCACACTTATTATGCACGAAGCTCGTGCTTTCCGCCACCGAAATTGAAGAGCGCTCCTCAATAGTAGTCTAATATCATATTAGGCGGGTTTTCCGCCCGCATAAAAGGGCGGCTCCCTCATCACTATTAAGAATAAATACGGTATTTACGGGTGGTTCGCCCCCCTCATTTACGCCCACATTCCCCATCAATAATAAGAATGATTAAATAATCACGTTTTCCCTCAGTCCTCCATGTCTAGGCTCTTCTGCTTCCTCTGGCGGTAGACTAGACCCGCCCCGTGGTTTCGACCGTGGCACCTGCAGGCGCACTCTTTTTCCCGAGCCATCCAGCAGGCTTCGCAGCAAACGCCGTCCCACGGGTGGACCCTTTGGCTCACGGTTTTTATTAGGGGTTTGCCCTCGTTCACGATTCTTACGGCGCCCGTTCCGAACAAACTGGCTTGAACCATCATTCTACATTTCACCGTTACAATAGTTGTAACGAGTTACTTATAAGCATTTCGGTGGTTGAAACTATAAATAGTAATGCTGAATAGAAACATTTATTAAGTATGCGACTTTATTCAATACCATGCGAAGTTACATTTTAACCGAATCAGAGCGGAAAATAATCGAAAGGTTCATGCAAAACGAAAACCGTTTAGAAGGCTTCCGCGTTCTTTTACATAGGGTCAAACGGCTAGACATCGCGGACCTCAAAGCCCAAATCGCCCTAATCGAAGCGTTCCTAGCCAAAGCCGAAGGGTAATACCGCACAGTATTGTTTCTTATAGTTAGCCCTATCGTCGCACGACTCCGCGTTTCGGGGACTGTCGGCATGACGTTGTTCCGACACCTTCATAACGCCAGAAGGCAAAGTATTTGGTAACGAAGATTTCAGCGTACACGGGGGTTGTTGTCGTTTGGGCGGAAGTGGCGAGTGGAGGACTTTTCAGGGCGACCACGGCAGGACCGGACGCGCCGAGCTACCGGGCAGAATCAAAAACCCAAAGGCCGTTTGGGACATTGACACGTCCGCGAGCGAGGCGTATTTCCTCGTCAAAGCTGACGAAAAAGCTAAGAAAAGCTGCACTTTCGAGCTTGATGGCTTGCCGCAATGGGACGGCGAGATGGAGGACCACTGGGGCCTGCGCCCTGCCAAACTGGACGTGAGCGGAAACGGAGCACTATGCGACGTCTCGGGGACGCTTTTCCTCGATGTTTGGGGCAAGTTCCTTCCTGAGGTCCCGGGCTTCCAGAAGGTGCGGTTCACGAACACTTGGGCGAACGCTGGCGAAGCGAACCTGCAGCTGCTTTCTTTCGAAAATGGCGTTGACAAGCCAAGGGCGGTTTGGGAAACCAAGTTTGAGCCTTTAGCGGAGGCTCCGATGCTGGTCGTCGTCGACGTGGACGGGGACGGACGATTGGAGATTGCTGTGTCCCACTGGCACGGGGTGACCGTTTACGACCTGAACACGGGCGCGGCGAAGTACCAGAAACTGTACCGAGATAACGACCACGGGCGGCAGTACGGTCACTTCAGTTCGATAAACCTCCCAGACGGTGGGGTGGCTCTCCTCGTGGTCGGCGACTTCTCGCCCCACATCGGCGTGCTGATGGTCAGGGATGGGAATCTTGAGCTGCTCTGGTACAAGACGTTCGAGGACGACCGCAACCAGGGCATCGACCGCCGTGCGACAATTAACCGCGTGGGTCCCGAGCCCGCTGATGATTATGACGGGGACGGTCGAGTCGAAGTCATGATGAACTTCTTCAACGGCGAAGGCGACGGGCGCTGGCACCTAATAGGTTATGATGCTCTGAACGGCGACGTGAAATACGACGTGAAGGACTTCTTCTTGGACGGCGCAGTCGACGTCGACGGCGATGGCAGGAAAGAGTGGATTGGACGTAAATATAATGACCGCGCCCTCAACACCTACGCGCCCCTCCTCGTTCTCAAACCAACAGGTGAAGGCAAGGTAAAGAAAATCTGGGGTCTGCCAAGGGGTCGCTGGTCGCTGCGCCCGATTCTACCGAGGTTGACGGTGCGAACCTTCCAACCCATAGGCGCAAGGGTCCTCGAACCAGTAACAAGCCAAAATGGGCGGAAAAAGGGGGTCACGCTCTTCTACAGCGAACCAAAGGCTGGGTTGAACGGAGAGAGGCTGTCAGCCACAAGATTCCGTTTGGGGAAACCAACCGTTCTGTGGACTGTTAACGGTCCTTCGTATGGTAGGCTTGACGCTCTGTCGGTTCGCGACGAAGGCACTCTGGTACAGCTTGAGCAACCGCCTAGCCAAACCGCGAAGATGCACGCCACGAAAGCTAGGCTTGATGTATTAGGCCAGAGAAAGTCGGTCTATTTTGCGCCGAATCCAGTCGTCATCAAAGAAGGCGGAAAAGCCCACACAATCATAGCCACCTCAGCAAGACAGATACGCTGTTACCAGTCCCAAGACAGGGAGGAGCCAAAGCTGCTGTGGACTTATCTAGGAAGGCCGATGGCGACCGACCGTTCCTCCCCAAACTCATGGCACGGAGTAGAGGCAGGCGACGTAGACGGCGACGGTGCCACAGAAGTCCTGTACGTTGCAGAAAACCCCAAGGGCGGAGCCCGCCTCATTGCAAGAGACTTGAACGGCGTAATCCGTTGGCAGCACAATTTCCCTGGGTTCAACGGCTACGTCGCTGATTGGGGCGACGGCATGACGACCTTCTGGGCTCTCGGCCACTTCCTCCGAAAAGACCGTCTCGACGTTTTCGTCAGCAACCGCCGTTCGACGATGCACAGCGACGAATCCGCATTAATCGACATTCAGAAGAACAAGACGGTGTGGAGCAAGGACACGCTTGAGGTGCGCGAACCGTGGACGGACGCTTCAAGGCATACGCGCGGTTACGGCGGCTCGCTTCCCGCGGTGGCGGACTTCAGCGGCGACAGCTTGGACGACGTTGCGTTGACCTATCCCTGCGAGCTTTCGGTCGTTGAGGGCAGCAGTGGCAGCCAGCTCTTCGTCGAGAACCTGGGTCCCGTGGCAGGCACGAAGCCGTCCAAGACGACGGACTGGGGGGGCGTCTGGCTGATAGGCGGGAGGCTCATGATCGCGGACCTGGACGGCGACGGAGCCAATGAGTCCCTGGTGACGCACGCCGAGATGGTGCTGGCCTACAAGCATGGTGGAGGGCGTTGCCATGTGATGTGGCGAACCGAAACCGGAGACGGCGTAACTTGCCTACCCGCATTAGCGGACACGAACGGCGATGGCGTTCTCAAGCTTGGACTGGCAGGATGCCGCGATGGCTTCCGGTGCGTTGACCCAAGGACGGGCAAGGTCCTCTGGACGGTTGCGGGGGGCGCCTCCTCCAACTGCGTAGCGTGCGACGTCGACGGCGACGGGCTAGAGGAGTTTTTATACGCAGACGGCAAAATGCTGAAAGCAGTCGGCAACGGGAAGATCGTGTGGGAAATTTCTCTTCCAGCAGGCGTCACTCAGCTGGCTGTTGCGGACGTGGACGGCGACAGTGCCTCGGAGGGTCTTGCTGGCGCCGACGACGGGAAAATGTACTGCATAGACAGCGACTCGGAGAAATAGACTCCTGTATTAAGGTCAGTTTCATTTGAGGATCACGTGGTTTGGCTAAGAAAACGTTGGCTCCGTGGAATGGGCTCAAAAGTCTAGGCTTGCCACATCGGATGTGGGATTATTCATGCCCCCAATCACGCCCCTGGAGATCATGTGGCTGTGGCAGCTATAGACCCGTTTAAACTGTTTTTTGTCCAACCTTTTCCAGTTATAAAGGCATATTGCACACATGTCAAAGGTAAATCGCCTGCCTAACGATTCTTCGTATTTTAATAGCTCTTCGGTCTTTGAAGAGTCAAAAAGGGGTCCATATTAGCAGCTACACGCAGTCCTTTGAATCCAGCCTTTTTCCTTTTTTTGACAAGGTCCAGCCAATTGTTCGTGATGATTTTGCTGCTGGCTTTTCCCTTCTTCAGATACCAATCGTCAGCCGAAATGATGGTGAACGCCTCCTCAGGCATTGAACTAAAGTCTAGACCATACCTCTGTGTCTCTTTGGTCTCCGAAGTCAGTCTGGCTTCTGGAACAAAGTAAATTGCTGCTTCGCCCTTTTGAAGCCCCATTCTAAAGAAGGGGGACAGAATCTGGTGTTTGAAATCCTCCGTTTCGTAAAAAGCAACAGCATGGTCCTTGATGTTGAGGTCTTGGACAAATTTTGACGGTTTTTGATCCGACGAAATTATGTAACTCAAATCCCGAATACACGTTGCCAATAACCTTCCTCTTTCTGTTAAACGATATTTCTCTGTGGAAGGTTCGGTTTCGATGAACTCCTTCAGCGTTCTCAGATGATGACCCAATGTGCCATGATTTTTCCCGTCAACAATTTTCAAAAGTGCTGTAAAAGATAGATCTTCATTCTGCAGTGACTCTATGATTCTTCGTCTGATGTGGTGCGCCATAGCAGTCTGGATTTCGTCGTCCCACGAGGCAGCTGGCAAAGTGGCTCAAAATGAATGGGAGAGATAATTTATTTATATGCTTTTGGTGAACAGCGTTCAACTATTATAAAAAAGACAAGTAAGAAAAGGATAACGTCTATAAAAAAAGGCAACCCAAGGTACGATTACTGAAGTTAAAAATACGAAAATGGTATGTTCTTCAAATTCTTAAAGGAACAAAGGATTCGTCCACGCCGTCTTGCCGCGTTCGTTGGTGGCTTCCACGCGCACGTATCCGCGGAAGTGGCTGACTTCGAGCTTCACGTGCTCTATGCCTTTCGGGCTGAGGGCGACTTCGGCTTTCCACGACCTCCCA
Source organism: uncultured Candidatus Bathyarchaeia archaeon (assembly GCA_964580405.1). Lineage (GTDB taxonomy): Archaea > Thermoproteota > Bathyarchaeia > Bathyarchaeales > DTEX01 > JAGTRI01. Next base: position 5,041 of record CAZOKM010000071.1, read on the forward strand.
TCAATACTTACTAAACTAGTTTCATCTTCAACGCTCGATTCGACGTTGCTGTACATGCGCTCCATCCCCTTCCTGTGGACAGGCTCCCTCCAAGCCTTCATCAGCTCCCTGAGGTTGTCCGCGTCGAAGCAGAGCCCCCTGCCGTCGTGCGAGACGATGTTGACCCTGAAGACCGGGGAAGACAGCAACTGGACTGCACTACTCGAAATTTTTACAGCCTTTATTTCAGGCCCCGTGGAAGAGTAGAACTGACCGTTCTTCAGCGATTCCAGCATTTCCGCGGGTTCGCCAGCCTTCAACACTACCCATCCTCCATCGGCGTCGATGGGTGGAACCGTGTACCTGTGCGTGTCGTCCACGGCGAATCCCCAGCATCTGACACCTGACGAAAGGAGCGAGTCCCACTGGGCCACAGAGTAGCCCTTTGCCACCTCGACGTCGCACCCCGTGTTGTACAGCTCAATCCCCGCGTATCCCTTCAAACACGCAAGGTCCTCGTGCACCAAGCTGGACCACGACGGGTGGGCGATGAACGCCAAGCCTCCTGCGCTGTTGAATGCGTCAATGGTTTCCTGCGGTCCGCCGAGGTTCCTGAGCTCCGAGAGGTCGACGCCTAATCCAACTATATGGTACGGCTCCTTAAGCAGGCTCTCTCCCTTCGACAACTCTATGCCCGTGAGGAACGTACCCTCTCGGCTCTTGATGTGGCTCTTCGTCACGTTGCTGTGGTCCGTCACCGCCAGCAATCCATATCCTCTTGAACGGTAAAAGTCGGCGACCTCCTCCGGCGAGAGGAACCCGTCCGAAGACGTCGTGTGGCAGTGAAGCATCCCCTTGACCCACGACTCATCAACTTCCAACGCGTACATGCTGACACCTTACAATCGCAAACGTAGCTCGCGCATTAAAGCCTTTAACGGAGCACCTAATACAATTGGCTGCGGCAAACGCAAAAAGAAATTACGAAAAAAAACTAAAAAAGGAAAAAGGGGGTTATGTTGGTTTAGTATCCGCCGGGCATGCCGCCTGGGGGCATTCCGCCGCCGGGAGGCATCTCTGGTCCTTTCGGCTTGGACGCTGCGATTACGTCGTCGATTCTGAGGATCATGCACGCGGTTTCGGAGGCGGATTTTATGGCGTGTTCCTTGACGATTGCTGGTTCGATGACGCCCTTCTTCCGCATGTCCATCGTTTTTCCGCTGAACACGTCGACGCCCACCGCTGCTCCCTTGGGTTTCTCGTGTTCTGCCCTCAGCTCCGAGATGACGTCGATGGGTTCGAGCCCAGCGTTCTCCGAAAGCGTCCACGGCACAACTTCGATGCTGTCCGCGAAGGCGTTTACCGCGAGCTGCTCTCTGCCGCCGACCTTGGGCGCGTACTCGCGCAGTTGTTTGGCGATTTCGGCTTCGATTGCTCCGCCGCCTGCCACGATTTTGCCGTGTTCGACGACGTCGCGGACGACTGACAGCGCGTCCTTGAGTGCGCGTTCGGCTTCGTCGACCATCCTTTCGAGCCCCGCCCTGACGAGTATCGTGACTGACCGTGGGTCCTTGCATTCCTCGACAAAGATCATTTTGTCGTTGCCTATCTTGCGCTCCTCGACGATTCCCGCTCCACCGAGGTCGTCGGCTTTCAAGTCGTCAAGGTTAACCACGATCTTGGCTCCGGTCGCTCTTGAGAGCTTCTCCATGTCGGACTCTTTAACCCTTGTCGCGGCCAGTATGCCCTCTTTGGCGAGGAAGTGCTGGGCCATGTCGTCGATGCCCTTCTGGCAGAGGACGACGTCCGCGCCCGACTTCTTAATCTTGCTGACCATGTTCTGAAGCATGTGGGTTTCTTGGTTCATGAACGCTTTGACCTGCGACGGGTCCTTGATTCTGACTTCGGCGCTGAACTCGGTTTTTTCGATTTCCAGCGCGGCGTTGACGAGGCAGATTTTGGCTTTCTCTATTCTCTTGGGCATCCTTGTGTGGGCGGCTTCCTTGTCGACGATGACGCCTTTTATGAGGCTGGTTTCGAAGAGGCTTTTGCCGACTTTCTTTACGATTTGGATTTGGTCGATGTCTGCGACTTTTTTGTCGCCGCGCTGCTCCGTTATTTGTTTCACGGCTTCTATGGCGACGTCTGCCAAGTGGCTTTTCTCGTAGCCGACGGCTTTACTCGACATCGACGTTTCAGCGATTTTCTTCAGCGTTTCGGCGTCGTCGAACGCGACGTCCTCGGCGACCTTGTTGAGTATCTTGACCGCCATGTCGGTTGCTTTCCTGTAGCCGCTTACGATGGAGATTGGGTGGATGTCCTGTTCCAGCATGCCTTCAGCCTTCTTCAGGAGTTCGCCTCCGAGGACGACGACCGTTGTGGTGCCGTCTCCGACCATGTTGTCCTGGGTCTTCGAGATTTCGACCATCATCTTCGCGGCGGGGTGCTCGATGTCCATGTCCTTCAGGACCGTTGCCCCGTCGTTGGTGATCGTTATGTCCCCGAGGTTGTCGATGAGCATCTTGTCCATTCCGCGTGGACCGAGGGTCGTCTTCAGAACCTCAGCGACCGCCTTTGCCGCTGTGATGTTTGATTTCTGGGCTTCCTTCTTTCTCGCTCTTCCCGTGCCTTCCTTCAAAATTAAAACTGGTTGTCCGCCTTGCATTGTTAAATATGCCATTCTAAATTCCTCACGTTTCTTCTTAGTATGTCCTAAGAACATTCAGCGTCCTAAATATAAGTTTTTCAGTTTTACCAAAAGAAAATGACGAAAACGGGGAATTGCGCCTGTTTTATCTTCCGAGGACTTTTTCCGCTGCGCGCCTGATGTCTTCGGCCTTGATCGTTTTTCTGCCCGCGTGCATGGACCAGTCGATGGCTTCTTTGCCGATTTTCACGCCGATTTCTTCGAGAACCTTGCCCATCTCCGTGGCGGCAGGTTCGCTGACTCTTTCCGCGCCTGCTTTCTTGCAGATTCTGTGCATTGCCGCTAATGCTAATTCGCCCATAACAATTCCTCTACCCGTTAAGGAACGGTTGGCTTATTTAACCCTTTTTCTGCAAAAAGGCGGCAAATTCGTCCCTTTTGGATTCGCCGAATCATCATTCTTATATATTAGGCTTGGATTGTTTCCAGAAAGGCAAGATGCGTGAAGGCGCAAAAAATAAGGTTAACTTGGTTAAAGAATAAAGGATGAGTGATCTTGGGAAACGTACGCCCAGAAAAGGTGAAGCGGGTCGCTCGGGAACTTTACGAGAAGTATCCCACTATGTTTACGACCGATTTTGAGCAGAACAAGAAAATCTTGGCGCCGATCATGAGTACGCCGTCGAAGGGCTTGAAGAACATGATAATAGGCTACGTGACCCGACTCGTCATTCTGAACCAGCCCGAAACCGAACCTGAAGCTGCGGCAGAAGCTGAAGCAAAAGCAGCCTAAGGCTCGCTTGAATGGGGAACAAATAATCTTATTTCTATAACGGCAATAAATACATTTGACCGATTGGGTTAGTGGATAAAGGGAATGATTGACGACTTCCGCAAGGGCTGGGCTCTGCGCTACATCAGGGAGGCAGAGGACGAGATCAGGGCAAGCCAGAAGTCCGCCCAGCCGTTCGGCCTGATTCTGGACGCGGCCCGTAAAGCCCAAGCCGCCGTGTACTACAGCCTCGGCGACCCGTTCTACATCGAGAGCCTCGTCCACGAGGTCTTCCACAACGACCCGAACGTCAAGGACCCCATCCTCCGCTGCCTCGTCGACATCGAGAGCACGCTTGAGAGGATGGAGAACCTTCAGGAGTCGTCCAGCGAGGAAGCCCTCAGGGACGCCAGCGAGGTCGTGAAGACCGCGGCTGGAATAGTGAACCTGCTGGTCTCCGAAGACTAGCCATCAATCATGAATATAGCCGTCTACGGGAAGAAGTCTACAAGCTTCCGCGTTTCGGTTTCCCTTATTATCTCGGCGCATTTCTTTGGGTCAAGCTGCTTGTAATCCAGCCCCAACGTTACGAGGAGCTTCTGGACGCCCTTCGCCATTGCTGGGGCGGCGAGGATGCCTCGCACTTCGCGGTTCACGATGCCCCTGACGGAGTCGACGTACCTTGAGAGCTGCAGGGCTGCTTCCTTGCCCGCTGTTTTGCGCTTGATCTCGACGATGACCATTCTGCCTTTGGCGTCGACGGCGTAGACGTCGATGAAGCCCGGCTTGACCCTCTTCTCGTACGTTATGGGCTTCA
>CAZOKM010000072.1:0-9239 GCA_964580405.1 uncultured Candidatus Bathyarchaeia archaeon
TCCTTCGGGGGACCAAAGGCGACCTCCGGGGCTATCGGGACTAAGCCTCCCCACCTGATGAGGGAGGACGAACGCAACAAGGCCGTGTCGATGGACGACCTTTTCATGGACATCGGAGCCTCAAGCCCCGAGGAAGCACAGAGCAAGGGGGTTGAAATCGGCACCAGCGGCGTCTTCGACGTCAAGTTCGCGGAGCTCGGCGGAGGATACCTGAAGGGTAAGGCCCTCGACGACAGGGCAGGCTGCACGGTCATGGCGGAGGTCTTCAAAGCCCTCAAGGACTCACCATATAACATCGTCGCCGTGGGAACCGTCCAAGAAGAAATGGGAATGAGGGGCGCACGAACCGCAGCTTGGCAGGCTGACCCGGACTACGCGTTGGCTCTTGAGGGGACCTTCACGTCCGACGTTCCCGGCACCAGCCCGGAAAAGGTTTCGTCCAAAATCAGGGGCGGACCCGTCGTCACGATTCTGGACCAGACGGTAATGACCCACCCGACCGTCCTCAAGACCCTCATCAAGATGGGCAAGGAGAAGTCTATCCCGTTCCAGTTCAAGCAGGTGCCGATGGGCGGAACCGACTCGGGTGCCATCCACCTCACCAAGGCCGGGGTCCCAAGCGGAACCGTCGCCGTCCCCTGCAGGTACATCCACGGACCCACCTCGGTGACTCACGTGGACGACGTCAAGAACACGATAAAACTTGTCACGGAGTTCGTCAAAGCCATCTCGGAGAAGAACCCGCAGGCGCCATCAGTCTCGTCCTAGACATGTCTGGAGGAGCTTCAGCCAGAATCTCCCCAAGCACCGCAACAGGCGGAATAAACATAAACGTCCAATACTCTTCAACGACCGTGATTACGTACAATTAAAACCTTTCAATTTGCGCACCAAAACAACAGAAAATTTGCGCCGCAAATCAGATAGGGTCTTCGTCAACCGTGAATGATGATCGTAATTTGAAAACGGTTGATGATCGCATTAGACAGGTCTAAAATGGCAGAAATTTGCCACTCAAACGCAAAAAAAATTTGCCACTCAAATCAGACAAGGTCTAGGGGATTGTTGGTCAAACGGCATTTCCTATTGTTGAACAAATCAGAGCCACCCAGAATTTCCTCGTCCGCTCTGGGTGAACTAAGAACCTTAATGAGAAACCTCATAACTAATCCCTTTTGAGTCTGAGGCAAAATGAGGGTTGCTGCTTTGGTCAGCGGGGGAAAGGACTCCGCTATCGCGCTTTACCGGGCCATGCGGTCGGGGCACGACGTGAAGTGCTTGGTGACGATGGTTCCAAGGAGACCCGACAGCTGGATGTTCCACTACCCCAACATTCACCTGACTGACCTGTTCGCTGAAGCCTCCCGAATACCGCTTGTGAAGGCCGAGACGGAGGGCGAAAAGGAGAAGGAGCTCGCCGACCTCGAGAGCCTCCTCAGGACCGTCGACGTCGAAGGCGTCGTCTCGGGCGCAATCCAGTCGCAGTACCAGAAGACAAGGGTCGACGAAATCTGCGGAAAACTCGGACTCGAATCCATTGCCCCGCTCTGGCACGGAGACCAGAAGAAACTGATCGAAGAGCTCATCAGCCTCAAGTTCCACGCGATAATAACAGGCGTCTACGCGCACGGACTGGACCAGAAGTGGCTCGGGAGAACCATAGACAAAGAAGCCCTTAACGACCTCGTCGAGCTCAACGCGAGGTACCAGACGTCACTCGTCGGCGAAGGCGGGGAATACGAAACCCTCGTCCTCGACGCGCCCTTCTTCACGAAGAAAATCGGGATACTCAAAGCCCGAATGGTGTGGGAAGGAAGCTCCGGCTACCTACAGGTCGAAGAAGCGGAGCTGCAAGACAAATAGCATCGGCCAAAAACTGTTCTTTGTAAAAAAAATGCTTACTTTTTGGAGTCTTCTGGGGACTCCAACTTTTAATCCAAGGACGAAACCTCGTCGTCGACTTCGTTCGGTGTAACGAGGCAAAGCATCACGAGGGGAACCTCGCCAACGGACTTCATGTCGTGCGCGGTACCTTTTTCCGCGAAGAGGACGCTTCCAGGGCCAGCGGTAATCGGTTCGCTGCTGTCGAACGAGACCTTGAGCTGCCCCTCGCAGACGTACCAGATTTCGTCAGCCCTCGGGTGGTAGTGCGCCGAGTGCCCGAAGTCCGGCGGCCAGCAGTGAACGAGCATCCTGACGCGGGGCGTGGCGAGGACCTTTTCCCTCCAGGGCGGCGCGCCCCTGCGGGCCTTGATATCCTTTATCGTGTCGACGAGCTTGTTGTTCGCTTCTTCGGGTGGCAAGTACGGCAACCGCTGCACCTCACACGGATGATTAACAGAAACCGCGAGCGAACATAAACTTAACGCATAAATTCTGTGGCGCCAATATTATGGCACAATTCCGCGGAGGAAGCGAAATTCGATGATTGTTGACGCCCACACGCACCTGGGGAAGGACTACGTCTTCGAGGAAGACTTCACGGTGGAAAGGCTCCTGAAGGGCATGGAAGCGGGCAAGATTGATGCAAGTATAGTTCAGCCCGGAACCACGTTCGACCTGAAAATAGTCAAGGAGCAGCACAACTACATCGCCGAGCTGGCTAAGAAGATGCCGAAACGGATATTTGGGATGGCGAACCCGAGCCCCCACCTCCCGACCGAGGAGTACCGCAAAGAGCTGAAAAGATGCGTCGAGGACCTGAGATTCGTGGCCGTCAAGCTCCACCCACTGGCTCACGCAGCCAACCCAAACTCGTCGGTGGGACGGAAAGTGTTCCAAGCCGCGTCTGACTTGAGAATCCCCGTCATGGTCCACACGGGAGCCGGAGTCCCCTGGGCGCTCCCCTCAGCCGTCATCCCCGTCGCTAAAGAATTCCAGAATCTTAGAATCATCCTTGCGCACTGCGGCAGCTCCATCTTCTCGGGTGAAGCGGGCCTAGCGGCTCAGCTGTGCCCCAACGTTTACTTGGAGACGAGCTGGCTGCCGAACGCCAGCATCTATGGCTACTGCAAGAGCGTCGGGGCGGACCGCGTCATGTTCGGTTCCGACAGCGGCGAAAACGTCGCGACTGAGCTGGTCAAGTACAGGACGATGGGTCTCTCCGAGGACGAATTGAACCATTGCTTGGGAAAGACGGCCATAAAGGTTTTTGACTTACCCATCTATCGAGATAACTCCAAACTAAGAATGACGGTGAAAGAATGAAGCTTGGCGTGACGAGCTACACCTACCGCTGGGCTGTGGGTGGAGACAGGCGGTTCGGAGATTCCATGAAAATTGAGAAGCCGCTGAAGCCGTTTGAGCTCGTGCAGAAGGTCGCTAACCTCGGGTTGGAGGTGGTCCAAATTTGCGAGAACGTCGACCTCAACCTGCCCGATGGGGAGTTAAAGAAAATCGGCAGAACCGCGGACAACCTTGGTATAAAACTGGAGCTTGGTGCAGCTGGCATGGACTTGTCCGTTCTAAAGAGGTGCGTGAAGATGGCTGAGCTGGCGCACGCCTCCTTGGTCCGAGTCTACCCCACCGAGAAAGAGCCCGTGACGAAGATTGCTGAGAGGATACGAGGTTTTCTCCCCGTCCTTCAGACCAAAAACTTGTTGTTAGCTGTTGAGAACAGTAGTCTATGGCTTTATGCCAGCCGGGAGCTCGCGGAGCTCTTCGAGAAAGTAAACAGCCCGTCCTTCGGAGCATGCGTCGACGTCGTAAACTCAACGGGGCTCCTAGAAAAGCCACTCGAAACCGTCGAGACCCTTGCGCCCTACGCCATGTGCCTCCACCTGAAGGACTATTCTATTCAGCGCAGGGAGGTAGGCGGGTTCATGATTTTCGGCGTGCCGCTGGGGACGGGATTGCTTGACACGAAAGCCGTCCTCAACGCCCTAAGGCGCACGGGCAGAGACCCAGACATACTCCTCGAGCAGTTCATGGGCAAAAGGGAAACCGTGCAGGAAACGCTCGCGGACGAAGACAAGTGGGTCAAAGAAGCCATCAAATATGTAAAGACACTCCGTTAAAAGCACGAAAAATCCCGTGAGGACATAAAAGAATGAAGGCAATAGTCTACGAGGGACCCGGAAAACTCGCCGTAAAAAACGTTTCCCAGCCCAAAGTCGGACCGAAGGACGTACTCGTAAAGGTCAAGGCGGCTGGAATCTGTGGAAGCGACCTTGAACTGGTTCGCGGCAACCGCGTCGATGTGACGCCTCCTCGGATTCTAGGTCACGAAGTAGCTGGCGAAATAGCCGAAGTCGGTAGTCAAGCCACAAAGTTTTTACTGGGCGAAAGGGTCGTCGTCGAGCCCATAATCTCGTGCGGGGAGTGCCGCAACTGCCAAGTTGGGAGGTACAACATTTGCAACAGCCTCAAGTTCATGGGCGTTCACGTTGATGGGGCGTTCGCTGAGTACCTCGTTGCGCCCGAAAACCGAGTCTACAGAATCCCAGACAACCTCTCGTTCGAGGCAGCGGCGGTTCTTGAGCCGACAGCGGTGGGCGTGCACGTCGTCGAGAGGGCGCAGGTTGCGGTCGGCGACGCCATTGTCGTCATCGGCGCTGGACCGATTGGGCTTCAGATTGCTCAGGTTGCCAAGGCGAGGGGGGCAGGCTGCGTCATCGTGACGGACGTGTTCGACCACAGGCTGGAGCTGGCGAAGAAGTTGGCAGCTGACCACGTAATCAACGACGCTCGCGGCAGTGTTGCGCAGGTCGTGAACGAAGTCACTGGCGGCGATGGAGCCGATGTCGTCATCGAAGTGGTCGGAAAATCGAGCACGATCCTTAGGACAATAGACCTTGTCCGCGCAGGAGGACGAATCCACATCGCTGGATTATCAGTAGAACGGTTTATCACCGAGCCGCCGACGTTCTGGATGAAGGCGTTGCTGAAGGAGGTGACGGTCGAAACCTCCCGTTCGTACGCTGCGGGAAACTGGACCAAAGCCATAAAGTTAGCCTCAAAGGGACTGGTCAACTGCGAGGCGCTGGTGAGTCACGTGTTTCCGCTTGAGGACGCTGCGAAGGCCTTCGAAGTGGCTGACAGGAAACTGGAGAACGCCGTCAAGGTTTTATTCAAGCCTTAACCAAAAATCATCTATTCCGTATTCTCGTATAGAGTGCAACTTGCTTTCACCATATGACAACGACAGTTCCCACGATGGGATCGTGGCATGGAAAGCTATATGAAGACCATGCAATATATTGTGGCCTTGGAGAATAAAGCAAATGAAATGTCCAGAATGCGGAAAAGAAGCAAAGAAGCCCATTAAAGAGTGGGAACTGAGCCCAAAAGTCCACGTTAAGCTCTACGAGTGCTGCGGCAAGAAGTTCCGCGAATACATCCGAAAGTAGACGTTTTCGCCGCTGTCAGCCTAATGGGTACAAACAGTAATCTAGTAGCTAACTTTTTCTTTCTAAAACAATAGAACAACGTCTCTAGGGCTGTTTTTATCCAGAAACTTAAAAGCCTCGCCGATTCCAATGCCTAGCTCTTCCTTCGCGTGGGCGTCCGAACCAACTGAGATTCGTGTCCCGCCGAAGCCGAAGTACCGTAGAATTGCCTCTCTACTTGGCAGAGTTTCGTGGGAACCGCGTTCGAGGACGGAGGGTTTCGTGTTCACTTCCAGAAAGATTTCCTTGTCTATTACGGATTTCAGTATCGAATCCATTTTCGTCCCGTATTCCGCGTTTTTCCGCTGGAAGGTGTGGTCAGAAACGTATTTGCTTACGACGTCCAGATGCCCCACAACGTCGAACAGGCAGCTGTCAACGGAGCTTTGGACCTCAGAAAAATATTCATCATAAATCTCTTTTAGGCTCCTTTTAGCTACGAGGCGGCTGCCGATGATTTCGCCTTTGACGTAGTGGACGGAGCCGATGACGAAGTCGAACCTTTTTCCCCGTAGCCAACGTCGGATTTGCTCCTCGAATCGGCTCTGGTAGTCCACCTCGACCCCCCTCCGCACAACGAGCTTATCCCCGAAAAGGCGCTGAGCCTCGTTGACGGCGGACTCGTATCTGCAGTCGTCGAAGAAGCCAAACCCCTCGTCCGAAGGGTCAAAGTCCACGTGCTCCGAAAAGCCAACCTCGCGGAACCCCAGCTCAACCGCCCTTTCGCACAAGTCGTTGACTGTGGACCTACCGTCGTAAGAAAAGGTCGAGTGAGCATGGTAATCCACTAGCCCCGTTTTCGTGCCCAAAAACGTCACCCGCGCTAGATGCTGTATTGCCTCAGCTCGTCGTCGGACATGGCGACAGCGTTAACGTCCCTATTTCCGTCCGCACCATTATATCCTAATGCAACCGAAACATCTTTGGGCGCATCCGAGTAGCGGACAGTTATCGCCGCAGCTTTCCCAATTGTCTCGGCGTTGGCTTCTCCGACCACGACCGTAGTTGGGCTCATGTGGTCCTTGACTTCCAAGGTTGAGACGTTACGGTTCGTTTTGGCGATTGACTGGAGCTTCTCGTTTTCTTTCTCGTTCCGCCCCACGACGACTTTGGCGTTGCCCACTCGGAAGTGTCGACCGATTCGCAGAAGCTCAACGTCGAACGCCGTCAGCCCTTCTTCGTGCCCCAGATGCTCCCTAAGACGGTCAGCGAACCTCGGCTCCGTGAGGAGGCAGCCGCCCGCAGGATTCGGGTACTCGACTATCCCCAGTTCCTTTGCTAAAGCTATTTGGGGCGTCCTCCTTCTACCCTCAATTGCCATGAGTTTTTCTCTGTTTATGTACCCCTTTTTTTCGGGTTCCGTTTCGGGCAGGAGCTTAGCCGACAGCGGTCTCAGCACTTTTCCTTCCAGACCAGCCTCTCTCTCGATGTGCAGAATTACGTCCTTCCTCTGCGAGAACGGCCTCTCGCCCAACACTTCTCCGGTCACGAGGAATTCAGCTCCTATCTTTTCAGCCAGCTCCTTGGCTTTTTTCAGCTCGAGTATCCTGCAGTCGATGCAGGGGTTCATCTGGCTGCCGTGCCCGTGTCTGGGCGCTACGACGACCTCGAGAAACTCGTCTTCCAGCGTAATTGTGTGGAGCTTAATGCCCAAATCTCTGCAGAACCTTTCGACGAACATCGCGTCCTGCCCAGAGAACGGCGTCCTGAAGTGGACCGCCTCCGCCTCAACCGCCTGCTTCAGCATGAGTCTCACGGCAAGCATGCTGTCCAAGCCTCCCGATAACAGAACCAGCGCCTTGGGCTTCCATTCCCGTCTTTTTTCAGTCAACTGAAGGTCCACTTCAGCTCCATTAAATTCTAGACTCATTTATCCGTTACTGAAAAACGCCAATCAGCGCAGCGAAGTCGTTTCTATTTGGAAATGGAATTAAGCTTTTATAATAATTCAGTCCTCTTTTGGGTTACGGTGAAAAGAGGGTGAGACAAACTAACCTTGCCGCTAAGGCTTTTGAGGATGGAGACGGAATAGTCAAGCTGGCTCCGACGTGGGTGCCCAGAGCATTCCTGGTTCCCGGGGGAAGGCTCAAGCTGGCTACCCAGGACCTTTACGCCCTCGGGGTTCAAAGGGGAGGCATAGACGAGAGGTGGCTTGCCTCAACCGTTAAAGCCGACAACCCCGGAGCGCCCCCCAACGAAGGCATGAGCTACATTGTCGTAAAAGACGGCGCCAAGATCAAGAAAGTCTTGCTTAAAGAAGCCGTTGCCGAGCTCGGAGAGACGGTTCTCGGAAAAAACGTGATGCACCGGTACGGCGGCTGGGACATATTGACGAAGTTCTTCGACAACGCAGGTCCAATCCCGTTCCACCTGCACCAGATGGAGGAGCACGCACGTCTGGTCGGTCAGGCGTCAAAGCCCGAAGCCTACTTCTTCCCCGTCCAGCTCAACATCATCGAGGGAAGGTTCCCGTACACGTTCCTGGGGCTGAACCCCGAGACGACGAAGGACGACATCAAAAGGTGCATCCAAAGGTGGGAGCAGGGGGACAACGGCATCCTCGCATACTCCAAGGCATACAAGCTCGTACCCGGCACGGGCTGGCTGGTACCCGCGGGCATCCTCCACGCGCCAGGCACCCTCGTAACCTACGAGGTTCAGAAGGCCTCGGACATCGCGTCGATGTACCAGTCGATTGTCGAGGAAAGGCCGGTCTCGAAGGACCTTCTGCTTAACAACGTTCCTCCTGACCGCCGCAGCAACCTAGACTACATAGTCGGCATGATAGACTGGGAGGTGAACGTTGACCCGGAGTTCAAGAGACACCACTACATCGAGCCGAAGCCAATTGGGAAGCCCGAGGAAACCCGGAAAGAGGGGTACACGCACAAATGGATTTCGTACGGCTCCGACGAGTTCAGCGCTAAGGAGCTAACGGTCTTTCCGAAGTCCACGGTCAAAATAAAGGACGAGGCGGCGTACGGGCTGATCGTCGTCCAAGGACGCGGAATAATAGGTAAATTCAGCGTCGAGTGCCCGACGATGGTGAGGTACGGCGAGCTCACGGAAGACGAGCTCTTCGTCTCAGCGGAAGCAGCCAAAGAAGGCGTCGAAGTCACAAACACGAGCAACGTCGAAAACCTCGTCGCCTTGAAACATTTCGGACCCGGAAACCCAGCCACGCCAAAACTCTCGTAGACATTAAAGAATATTGAAAAAACCTTTTTTAAAAAACTAATCGCCCATACTTTTTACGATGTCAATCAGGTCTTGGCTTGTCAGTGGAGAACGAACGCCCACAAGGTAATATATGCCATTTTTCCAGAAGTATGCTATAGGCGGTTGACTTTCCGCTATTAGGGTAATATGGATATTTCCAACATCAAAGAATGTTTTAGGGTAGGTTCTTCCAATAGTAGAATTATAGATGTTCCCACTTGGATCTGTGACTGTCACAACAATGTCTTCTTGTGGATGTTGTTTCTCATATTCGTACTCCTGTAGAATAGTTGCTTCGCTTGGTGGATTTTCATAGACAACAGCTTGAATCGTTATCTTTGCGGAGGTAAAATCTACAGTTTTACTGTCACTAAAGGTTGTTATCACTACGCCACCTCCGATGTAGACATCTGCATATACCATGCCCTCAGGAAGCCATTTAGGTATAATTGGAGCTTTCCCATAATTTCTAGTCACTTTTGTCAGACCATTCGACAATGAGAACCGAGTGAATTGAGGAATCGCAGGCATGGTAATAATAGAGTCAGTATGCAGATTTATTTGAATTATTTCGCCTTCGGTTTCGCCACCATATAAAAAGTTATTTTCATTAATCAATATATTATGTAGTGG
>CAZOKM010000073.1:0-9202 GCA_964580405.1 uncultured Candidatus Bathyarchaeia archaeon
GTTATAATCATTGAAGAGACGTTCTTGGTGAAATGGCGTGAAGGGACAGGTTGACCAGCGTGAGGAACTGCTGCTTAGGCTTTCCGACTGCGTCGTGAACTTCGACATGGAAGGAGTGAAAGCCACTGCTTTGAAAGCCGTCAAGGTCGGAATTTCACCTTACGAGGCTGTCATGGAGGGAATGTCCAGGGGCATCGGGAAGGTGGGCGAACTGTACGAGAGGGGCGAGTACTTCGTCGGCGAGCTGATCATGGCGGGGGAAACGATGAAGGAAGGGCTAGCAGTGTTGCGACCCTACATGGAGAAGGGCGGCATCAAGCCGATCGGCACCGTGGTCTTGGGCACGGTGAAGGAGGACCTCCACGACATCGGCAAGAACATCGTGAGCATCCTCCTCGAAGCTTCCGGCTTCAGGGTCGTGGACCTGGGCGTGGACGTGAACGGGCAAGACTTTGCCATAGCCGCAAGGGAAACGGGCGCTGACATCGTTGCCGTGTCGGCACTACTGACGACAACCATGCAGAACATGAAGCAAGTCGTCGAAGACCTTGAACGAGCTGGATTAAGAGAAAAAGTCAAGGTAATCGTCGGAGGCGCTCCCATAACAGAAAAGTTTTCGGCGGAGATCGGCGCGGACGCGTACGCCAACGACGCTGTCAAGGGTGTCGAGGTCTGCAAGGAGTGGGTGAGGGAAAAGGTGTAAAGAAAAATGAAGCCGATAGATTACGTTTACGCGGCGCTCAACCACGAAGAAACAGACATTGTTCCAGCCATCGGTCCGTACGTGAGTGTCGGCAACGACCCGTATGTCTGGGAGACTCCAGCCCCATGGCGTCTGAGAGGGGACTACGAGAAGGAACTCGCGCTGTTCCAGCTGCAGCAGTCCAAGACACAGATTGTCGTGATAGAGCCCGGCGCTTGGCACATGCTGATGAAGAAAGGACCCTACGGCACGAACGAATCCCACATCATGACCACCAAGTTCGGCGGCATACATTACGTCCGTAATGTTCCAACCACTTTCTTTAGGAAAGTCCTGCACTCGCCCGTCAGGGACCCTGAGGACTTGGACGAGCTGCCCGAGATAGACGTCGAGGAGTTCAGGCCCGTCATAAACGACGTGGTTGAGACTGGAAAGTGGTTTACGGAGAGAGGTTACTTTTGCATCACGGGCACGAGTCTGGGACCCTTCGAGGCGGCTTCCGCCTTCCTACGGGGGTGGGACCACCTGGAAGTGGCAAGGGACATGCTGACTCGACCAGAGTTCGCGAGGCGCTGCATGGAGGTCGCAATGAAGCCCCAGAACGAGGTTAATAAAATCTTGGTTGAGGAGGGAGGCGTCCACGCGGTCCATTATGCAAGCGACATCGCGAACGCTGAGGGTCCGTGGGTTAGGCCCGAGGCCTTCAGGAGGACGGCGAAGGTCGTTAAGAAGGAGTGCACCGACATCTTCCACAGGCTCAAGGCGCCGGTGTTTTGGCACACCCACGGGAACATTAATCCGATTCTCCGCGACTTCGTCGAGGCGGGCATCGACTGCTTGAATCCTATTGACCCGCACGAAAGGATGGACCTGAAGACGGTCAAGGAGGAGATAGGCGGCGAGATGACCCTGAACCCGACCGTATGGGGGCGGCAGGACATGCCCGGCAAATCCTTGTCAGTCGACGACCTCACGCACGACCAAATCAGGGAGCACGTGACGAACTTTTTCAGGACCGCCGCGCCCGGAGGCGGATTGATACTCAGCTCAGAGGACTTCGTCTTAGTGGCTGCTGGCACGAAACCGAAAATCGGAGACTTGTCTGAGAACAGGAAGTATGCCTACGACTTGGTGCAGGAAGTTAGGCTCAACTGGAAAAAGTTCGTCCGCTGAAACCAGACGCTGGAAGGCTTCCGCGACCTCTTCCACAAAGTAGCCTTTTTTGGCGCCATGGTCTCGATGTATAATCAAGCCTTATTAAACAATAATCAGTATTCAATTGGCTAGAGAGATGCGCGAAATGTCCGTTAAGGTTCTCGTTTGCGACCCCCTTGACGCTGAGGGCGTTGAGAGGCTCAGGCAGGAGGACTTCGTCGTTGACGTTAAGTCCTCGATTGAGCCGGCTGAGCTCGAAAGGGTCGTCGCTGGTTACGACGCGCTCGTGGTCAGGAGCCGAACCAAGGTGACCAAGCAAGTACTGGAGAAGGGGAGGAGGCTGAAGGTCGTCGGGCGTGTCGGGGCAGGCGTTGACAACATCGACTCGGAGGCTGCCGAGAAGCTCGGAATAGCGGTCCTAAACACGCCTGAGGCTCCGTCCGACTCCGTGGCTGAGCTGACCGTAGGGCTGATGCTGGCGATTGCTAGGCGGATTCCGCTTGCCGACCGCTCCATGAAGGACGGGAAGTGGTCGAAGAAGGAGCTCGAGGGCACGTTGCTCAACGGCAAAACCCTAGGCTTGATTGGGCTGGGGCACATCGGAGCCAAGGTCGCGCAGGTCGCGAAAGCCTTCGGCATGAAGATTCTCGTTTTCAAGAGGACTCCGCCAAGCCGAGAGACGCTTGATCTTCTGGGGGCTGAGTTCGTTTCTTTGGGCGAGCTGCTCAGGAGGAGCGACGTCGTGTCAATCCACGTTCCCCTCACTGACCAAACGGTGGGTATGATTGGAGAGAAGGAGCTGAACGCCATGAAGGAGGGGACGGTCCTCGTCAACACTTCCCGAGGCGGCATCGTTGACGAGGATGCGCTTCTGAAGGCGTTGAAGTCTGGGAGACTCGGCGGGGCAGGTTTGGACGTTTACTGCACCGAACCGTGCGGCAACCTTGAGCTCGTTGGACTGCCGAACGTTGTCTGCACGCCTCACATCGGGGCTCAGACGGGGGAGGCGCAGAAGGCGGCTTCGGTTCTTTTGTCTGAGAAGCTCGTCCAATTCTTCAGGGAACCGAAAAACAAGTAAAATTTGCCTCTGCCTGAGGTTCGTTACGTTTAAATGGGTTCCAGTAGAAACAGTTAAGCCATACTGTGGAGCGAGCCGTTCTTGGTCGAGGTCTGGCTGCCTTACGGGAAAACGGAGGTCTGCGTTAGGATTCCGACCCAAAGCTGGCTGAAAACGGTCGAACCTAACAACGTGGCAGCTGCAAAAAATCCCCTTTCCGAGCTCGAGTCGGCTCTGGCGAACCCCGTTAGTGCACAGCGTTTGTCAGAGGTTGCGAAGCCCGGAAGCAAGGTGGCTCTGGTTCTAAGGGACGCGGATGTCTCGACCAACACGATTATGGTTTCCGCCCTACTAAACGAGCTGAATTCTGCGGGAGTGGGAGACGGCGACGTGACGGTTGTCGTTGCGTGCGACCCGCTTCGTGACCCCCAGACTTGGAGGCAGATGCCGACGCTGGGCGAAAGCCTCTCCTCAAGGGTCAGGGTGGTCCGCCACGACCCCGAAGGCGCGGACAACGTCAACGTGGGGCGGACTTCCCGGGGGACGGAAGTCCTTCTAAACAAGGCGGTCACTGAGGCTGACGTTAAGATCGTCGCGGGAACCGTGGAGCCCCATCCACTCGTGGGCTACAGCGGCGGGGCGGAGCTAATCTTGCCAGGCGTTTCGGGCGTTGAGTCGGTTCGCAGGAACCTTTTATTAGCCTTGGACAGGAAGGTGGAGCGTGGAGTCGTCGAGGGCAACCCAGTTTTCGAGGACGCGGTTGAGGCTGCTGGGTTGGCTAAGGTTGACTTCTGCTTGGACGTGGTCAGGAACGGCGGTTTGGAGGTTGCCAAAGCGTTCACAGGCAGCGTCGAGGCTTCCTTCGGCGAAGCAGCAAAGCTCGCGGACAAGGTGTGCAGCGTCTCTGTCGACAACAGGGCTGACGTCGTCTACATCAGTCCAGGCGGGTTTCCGTTTGACGGAAGCCTTTTCGAGTCCCTGAGGTGCCTTGACGTCGCTGAGAAGCTGGCGAAGAGGAGCAAGCCAGTCGTACTAATCGCGGAGTGCGCTTTCGGGCTGGGCAACTCTGAGTTCGTTGAGGCGGCGTCGAGGAGCGACGACCTTAGGGTTTTAGAGAAGGAGCTCAAGAAGAGCTTTAGCGTCGGCAAGCTGGTTGCTTACCGTTTCTTGTCCGCTGCCCAGAACGGTGGAGTATATGTCGTTTCGGTTGTGCCCGATTATCTTGTGACGAAGGTTCGTGGCGTGAGGGGCGCGAGGACGGCTAACGAGGCCTATCGCTTCGCTTCCGCTGTCGTCGGGAAGGGCGGGAAGGTCACGTTTGTCCCCTACGGGAACTTGGTCGTGCCCCAGATCAAGGTAGCGGAATAGCTGCCTTTTGGCATAAAGGATAAATCCGTCAGCGTTCCCTCTTTTTGGAGTAAAAAAAGCGAATGGCAGATGGTCGCGGCGTGCCGTCCCAGTACACCCTCAGGAAGTTCGAGCCGAAGGACCTGCATCAGGTCATCCGCATCAACCAAGTTTCCCTGCCCGAGAACTATTCGAACGGTTTCTTCATCGACCTTTACGAGAAGTATCCCGACACGTTCATCGTGGCCGAGAAGGACGGCATCATCATCGGCTACGTGATGTGCAGGATCGAAAGCGGGTTCGCGGGGATGAGCCTCAAGACGCTCGGAATCGCCAAGAAGGGGCACATCATCTCCATCGCCGTTCTGCCCGAGAACCGCAACGTCGGCGTGGGCTACGCGCTGGTCGACGAGGCGCTGCGTTCCATGTCGTCGTCTTACGAGGCGAAGAGCTGCTACCTCGAGGTCAGGGTCAGCAACGACGCTGCGCTGAGCCTCTACAAGCGGGTGGGGTTCGAGGTCGAGAGAACCATAAGGGAATACTACTCGGACGGCGAAGACGCCTACATAATGAGCAAAAAGATTTGACTTTTTTTGAAACTGCAGATTTACGTGTAAAAATATTTCCATCTGGTCTGATTTGTTCAACAATAGGTTTTTTTGTTTGAACAACAAATCCCGCGAGGACCCTGCCTGATTTGATTATCATCCGATTTTCAATTATGATTATCAATTCGCAGCTCCGGACCCTATCTGATTTGCCATGCAAATTTTCTGTTGTTTTGGTGCGCAAATTCAGAAATCGTCTGGTCTGATTTGTGTGACATCGGTTTTCAATTTTTGTGTGACATACCTCAGAAAGTCCAGACTACATGATAGACCTAAGTTCCCATAACCCTAGAACCGTGAGGTCATTGTTCGGCTTTTCAGTTTGCTGCGGCTTTGGCTTCTTCTTCGGTGTAGGTTCGCAGTCTGTTCGATAGTTCGCGGAAGTCAACTTGGTGGGCGTCGAACTCTGGTCCGTCCACGCACGCGAATTTCGTTTCGCCGCCGACCGTGACCCTGCATCCGCCGCACATTCCCGTGCCGTCGACCATTATCGGGTTCAGGCTGACGACCGTCCTGACCTTGAACGGTCGGGTGACTTCGGCGACGGCTCGCATCATGGGCACGGGTCCAGCTGCCATGACGAGGTCGATTCTTCTGCCCTTTTCCAGAAGACTCTTTAAAACGTCGGCTGTGAAGCCCTTGAAGCCCTTCGTTCCGTCGTCGGTTGACACGAGGAGCTCGTCGCTTACGCTTTGTAGATCTTTCTCCAGAAGCAGGAGGCTGACGTTTCGGGCTCCGAGAATCGTGGTTACGCGGTTCCCCGCTTCCTTCATGGCTTTGACCCACGGGTAAATCAGAGCTGTTCCAACTCCGCCACCTACAATTACGACTTCGCCAACCTTCTCCGCTTCGGTGGGGTTGCCAAGGGGACCAACGATGTCCAAGACGGCGTCGCCTGCGTTGAGGCTTCCCAGCTTCTTTGTTGATGCGCCGACCTCTTGGAGGATGAGGACGATTGTGCCTTCCTTCGGGTTCCAGTCCACAAGCGTTAGGGGGAACCTTTCGCCCCTCTCGTCGATCCTGAGAATGACGAACTGCCCCGCGTGAGCCTTCCTCGCGATGAGAGGCGCCGAAACCACGAGGCGCTTGATGCCCTGCGCTAACGAGTCTTTTTTCAGAATGATGAATTTCTGCGCCACAAAAAATCCTCCAACACAGCACAATTGCGGATTTGTGTATTAGCGGAAATCGTCATATAAACGTTATGAGAATAAACCTCGCATCGCAAGGCATCATGCCTAATTTTGTGCAATGTAGTCTTTGAGGGGGAAAGGTTGAAAAGAGCACGGACATTTATAACGTGGTCAAAAAGTTTGAGTGAGGTTTGATGTGGAATGAAGTTCGGAATGTCTACCAAAGAAATTCTAGCCTTCGCATCCATGCTAGTTACTCTCGTCGGCGGCTTGTTGGGAGCGATAGTAAACTACACTTCAATAATCAACGTCAAAGAATCCCAGATAGAAACTCTCACCAACGAGATGAACCAACTGCAGACTTGGCTTGAGGGAAACACCACTCACCTCGACGCTCTGCTCGAACCTCTAAGGGCGCAGATATCAGACATGCAGAACCGAATTTCGAGTTTTGAGAATGAAACGTCGTCCAAAGACACAGAAATTGCCTTGCTGGAATTCCAAATATCAGATTTGCAGAACCAGATATCCGACTTGAACGCGCAGATTACGGCTAAGGATTCTCAGATATCGGACCTGCAGAACCAAGTGTCCGACCTCGAAGACATCGTTAACCTGAGGAAATACACTCTGTGGATTAACGAGACCATAAACCAGCCTGCGGGCTCTGAAACGGTCTGGGAGTTTTCGCCGAGCTACGCGGGATACATCGCGGTTGAGGTTGAATCGTCGTCCTCGAACACCTCCGTTCTTGTGCGTTCCGAGTCCTTCGGGTCTTCTTTAACGATCAATTCGCAGGTCGGGGTGAAAGGCAGACTCGTCTTCCCCGTTCTTCCGTGCTCAATCGGAGAAGACATAGCCATCACAGTGTACAACAACGAAGAATCGGACGAAGTCACCTTGTCCGTTCTGGTAATTTATTATTATTAGACCGATCGGTTTTTTTGAGGAGACTCCAGCCTTGATTCCATTCGTAAGGATTAGTCATAAACCCCTTACTTATAGCTAGCCATTTATATCAACCCCAGCGTTGATAACAGCCACCGAACGAGTACTACTACGATAATACCAGTAACCGCAAAAATCACTATAATCTTTATTATTTCTCTCTTCATTCTTTCTTCACGCCACTAATCGCACCTGCAACACTTAAAAACGAGACAAAATCTCCTTCTTTCGGTCATTTTTCGTTTATCGATCAACCTGAAAGGCGCGATTTTCCCTTTATTACTAAGGAGTTTGGTATGTGATAGAATTAGTAGTCATTATAATCGATCGGAGGCTGACACTTTCATTTATCCACTGAAAGCCGTAATTTATTCTCTGATCTGAATTTTGGTTTTTTAGCTACTGGCTGATGGCCTTTTAGCCACTATTCCCACGCTGAACGTGAAGCCGCAGTTGTCGCATCCTATTGTGTATCGTCCTGTTAGCTTTAGTCTTCTCGAACGGCATTTCGGACAGCTTAGCTTGGTCGTAAGCTCTTCGACTGATTCTTCTGTAGCAAAAAACAATGTGGGAGATTTGAAGGCTTTTGCAGCGATATATAGTATTATTGCTACGGCGACAGCTGCGAATATTAGGATCGCATAGGTTATTGGGTCGGTGATTTTGCTTGCCTCCTGAATATTTTATGTTTGTTTACTCGCTGAAAAGCTTCCCGAAGAATCCTTTCTTAGGTGCCTCTTTCTTGACCACTTCGACTTGCTGTCCCTCTCCTAAGGGGGCTCCTAAACCGAAGGGTAGAACGCCTTCTTTGAGGAATGGGCTTTCGACACCTGCTAAGACCACTGTTGCATGCATAGTTCCCTTCAATGTACTATTAACCCTAGCGCCCCATGAGACTCTTGCGGTTGGAGATACTCTGCTTACCACGATTTCTCCAGCCCTGTTAACGTCTTCTAAGGTCATGTCGTTGCCGCCTTCAATGTGAACCAGTGCACCCTCAACTTTTTTAATGTCGCCTATGTCGAGGAGTTGTAGCTCCAGTGCCTTTTCTATGGAGTCTTCGACCATAGTGTCTCCTTGCCCCTCGCCAACACCGATGGCGCATACTCCGCTTCCCGTCATGATGGTTTTCAGGTCGGCAAAGTCGAGGTTTACTAGGCTTGGAATGGAGATGGCTTCAGATATGTTCTTAACGAAGCTTCCTATCAATTCGTTGGCAACTGCGAAAGCTTCTGAAAGTGGCAGGTTACCAGCGACTTTTCTAAGCCTGTTGTTGTCAATCACTATCACTGCGTCGCATACCTCAACTAGTCTCTTCAAACCTTCCTGTGCCTTCATAAACCTTGATCTTTCAACTGTAAATGGCGTAGTGACCACTGCTAACGTCAGAGCACCCATTTCCTTGGCTGATTTAGCTATTACTGGAGATGCGCCTGTTCCAGTTCCACCGCCAAGACCAGCTGTTACGAAGACAAGTCCTGCGCCGGATAATAATTTCTCGATCTCTTCTACGCTTTCTTCAGCAGCTTTAGTGCCTTGCTCTGCGAAGCCCCCGCATCCGAGGCCACCTGTGACTTTGTACCCTATGAGTATTCTTTGATCAGCCTTTGTTATGCTTAGGTGTTGTGCGTCAGTGTTCATTGCGTATATTCTTGTGCCTGCGACTTCTTTGCCTTTCATCCAGGTTGCGATGTTGCATCCAGCTCCGCCAACTCCTATTGCGGCTATCTGTGGGATGGATTCTCTAGCTATCTCTTCAATACTTCGTTCCATATTCTTTTTCTCCTTTTAGTTAAATTCCTTCTTCTTGATTAGATGTACTAAATACCTCTATTCTTTTCGTTGATAATCAATATATTCTAATATAAATGCTTTTTGTTAATGGAATTAGGAAGCTGAAGGAAGAGGCTGACTAGCTAGCTCTGATTTTTTATGCGGGATCCGCTCTTCATCGAGGCTCTCCGAAGTATCCTTTTTTGGAGTTAAATCTAGCGTGTGTTTAACGAGCATGACAGACCTACCCATTTTTTGCACTTTGTAACCCAATTCGGTTGCTAGTGCGGAAACAGCTCCGGCGAGGATTCCCCACTCTATCCCCGTTACCCCTTGAAAACCTAGACCCTCAAAAATTAGGGTTAGAGGAATAATTGGGCTACCAACCTCTACGATCAATCTCTTTATCGCATGTATATCTATTCTATCAAGTTTCACTTTTCCCATTTGGACCACCCATTATAAATGACAATATATT
>CAZOKM010000074.1:0-9186 GCA_964580405.1 uncultured Candidatus Bathyarchaeia archaeon
GTACTGCTCATGCTTTTCGCTTGCTTCAATAAGTTCGAGAGCAACTTCAAGAAATTCGTCCATAAACATCTAATCCCTAGCTTGAGTAATCGCTTACAAAAATATTGTTGACTATTTATTCTTTGTGCACATTTTTTATTTAAACTACTTGCTCTTCGGTGAAACCAAGGCGAAAAATATATATGTTAGTGAATAATATTTGGCTAAAATATGCATTAGAATGTATGGAGGAATCGGAACTCAACATAACTCCCGAAAAAGCTCGAAAAACAATTTACAATAAACTGCGTTTTTTGGCACCGGCCATCGAAAACGTTCACACACACTTTGGAGGAAAAGGCATTGCCTGAAAAAGAAACAGAAAACATCAGGTCAGTTGCGGAAATCAACGAGAAAATCAGGCGCGGCGACGCCGTGGTGCTGACGGCTGAGGAGATGATTAAGCTGGTCGAAAGCAGCGGCGTCGAGGTCGCAGCGAAAGAGGTGGACGTCGTGACCTCAGGAACCTTCGGCGCGATGTGCAGCTCAGGCGTCTTCCTCAACTTCGGACACTCCGACCCGCCGATAAAGATGACCCAGTGCTGGCTGAACGACGTCCCGCTGTACAAGGGGATAGCTGCTGTTGACGGATATCTCGGCGCCACTGCTCTAAGCGAAACCCTAGGACTCGAGTACGGCGGCGGGCACGTCATAGAAAACCTCGTCTCGGGCAAGGAAGTCAGCCTCAGAGCCGAAGCCTACGGGACCGACTGCTACCCGAGGAGGCACCTAGAAACTGTTATAACACTAGACGACCTGAACCAAGCCGTCCTCCTCAACCCGAGGAACTGCTACCAACGGTACGACGCAGCCACGAATAGCACGGACCGAGTGCTATACACGTACATGGGAACCCTCCTACCGAACTACGGGAACGTCTCCTTCTCGGGCGCGGGGCAGCTGAACCCGTTATGCAAGGACCCGAACTACGAGACCCTGGGACTCGGCACACGAATCTTCCTTGGCGGGGGAACAGGGTACATCATAGGCGAGGGGACCCAGCACAGTCCAGCTGGAGGGTTCGGGACGTTGATGGTTAAGGGCGACCTTAAGCAAATGGACGCGAGGTACCTTCGGGGCGCCTCGTTCTACCGCTACGGGGTGAGCCTCTACGTCGGCATGGGAATCCCCATACCCATCATCAACCTGAGAGTCGCTTCCACGACTGCTGCGAAGGACGAGGACATCCAAGTTGACGTAAAGGACTATGGGGTTCCGTCCAGGCCGGACCTGAAGCCAGTTGTGAAGAAAACCTCGTATTCGGAGCTTAGGTCGGGAAAAGTCGAGCTGAGAGGCAAGGAGGTGCCCTCGTCGTCGCTGTCGAGCTACAGGATGGCTGAGGAAATCTCCGAGGTTCTGAAGAAACGCATTACGGAAGGAAAGTTCTTCCTGACGAGTCCTGTCGAGAACCTTCCCGCTCAACGGGCGTTCAAGCCTCTGGAGATCAGGAGGAAGGAGCTCAGGGTCTCGGACGTGATGAGGACCGTTGTGATTACGGCGAGTCCCGACGACGACGTGAAGCTCGTGGCGAAGAAGCTCGTCGAAAAGGGAATCGACCACCTCCCCGTCGTTGACGAAACCAAGGCGCTGGTCGGCATCGTCACCTCGTGGGACCTCGCGAGAGCCCTAGCAAGCGGCAAGGTAAAGCTGGCGGAGATAATGACCAAGCGGGTCATCACGGCGTCGCGGAACGAGTTCGTCGACGTCGTCGCGCGGAGGATGGCCAAGCACAACATCTCAGGCGTCCCCGTCGTCGACGAGGCGAACCGTGTCGCGGGGATCGTGACAACGGACGACATATCCAAGAAGCTCGTAGGAGGAAGGACAACGATATGAGAGTGAAGCTCACGTACTCGCCCGAGGTCGTTGAGAAATCGGTCCTCGCAGAGGTCATCCTCAAAACAGGCGTCCCGATAAACATCCTCGAAGCCAAGGTGAACGCCCAGAAAGGCGAACTCGTCATCTCAATCCCTGCGGCGGGAAAGACGCTGGACGAAATTATAGGCATGTTCAAGGAAGCAGGCGTGACGGCGCAGAAGTTCACGAAGATACTCCAGATAGACTACGACAGGTGCACATCGTGCGGAGCCTGCATCTCTCCCTGCCCCACCAAGGCGCTGAGGTTCAAGCCCGACTGGACGCTCGAGTTCGACGAGGAAAAGTGCGTTGCCTGCAGGACGTGCGTGACCGCCTGCCCCGTGAAGGCTATAATCGTCCCCTGAAACGGTGAACCGACGAATTGCAGGATGAGCTGTTCGAGCAGGGTTTCGCGCTCAAGGAGTCCAGAATCCACATTAAAGGCGACAAAAAGGAAGCCATCGCCAAAGCAATAAAGGAAATAATGAGCCACAGAAAAAACCTCGAAGACTACATTAAAAGGCACCCTGAATTCCAGCACGCCCTGAGACCAATAGATGTGCTTCCAGACGCCCCAGAAATAGCTATTTCCATGGCGGAGGCTGCGAGAAGAGCTGGAGTCGGACCGATGGCTGCCGTCGCAGGCGCACTTGCGGACCTCGGCATGAAGGCCATGCTTCGAGCTGGGGCGAAAGTCGCCGTCGTAGAGGACGGGGGCGAAGTTGCAGCGACCACGAACCAGCCCGTCACGGTGGCGATTCTCTCGAGCTTCCCGGGGCTTTCGGGAAGAATCGGCCTACGCGTAACCGAAGCGGACAGCCCTCTGGGCGTGGCTACCAGCTCGAGCAAGACGGGGCGGGTCATAAGCTTCGGAAAAGCTGATTCGGCCACCGTCGTGGCTGCGGACGCTTCTTTGGCTGACGCTGCAGCGACCGCTGTCTGCAACGCTGTGGCAGGTGAGAACGTCGGAGTCTCAATTCAATGCGGGCTCGAGGCAGCCAAAGCGATAAAGGGGGTTCGCGGAGCCATCATAGTCCGTGAGGGACAGACGGGTGTGTGGGGCAAGCTCCCAAAGATGATAAGCATAAAATAGCCTTTGAGACTGTTTGAGCTTCAGGAATTACAGAGCTTTGGATACTCCGTTGGCTTTGGGGTAGGAGCCGAGGACTTTGACGAAGACCGCTTTGCTTCTCAGGCCTTCGAGTGCTTCGCTGCACCGTTTCTCGGTCCTGTGCCCCTCGAAGTCGAGGTAGAAGTTGTACTCCCACGGCTGCTGCTTCGTGGGTCTCGACTCGATCTTGGTCAGGTTGATGCCTCGCCCAGCGAACTCGCCGAGAATCTGGTAGAGGGCGCCGGGGATGTGCTTCGCCGAAAAGATGACTGAAGTCTTGTCGCTGCCCGATGGTGCCGCGTCGCTTTTAGATAGCACAAAAAACCTTGTTTGGTTGTACGGCGTGTCCGAGATGTTTTTTGCGATGACTTTCATTCCATAAATGTCTGCGGCCTTCTCGCCTGCTACGGCTCCAGCGCTCAGCATCCGCTGCTCCTTGATCATTTTTACGCTGCCCGCAGTGTCGTACGTCGAGATGATTTCGCATCTCAGCCCTTCGAGGAAGCTTCGGCACTGCGCCAGCGCCTGGGGGTGCGAGTAAATGACTTTGATGTCCTCAAGATTGGTTTCTTGGTTGACGATGAGGCAGTTGTCGATTTTGACGACTACTTCGCCGCAGACCTTGTGGTCGTACATCAGAAACAGGTCGTAGACTTGGTTGACGCTTCCCTCGGTCGAGTTCTCTATGGGGACGACGCCGAACTCGGTCCTCTCCGTCTCGACGCATTTGAAAACGTCCGAGAAGCCCTTGCACGGAACAGCCACAACCGAACGACCGAAGAACGCGTAAACCGCGCTCTCGCTGTAAGCTCCCAGTTCGCCCTGATAAGCGATTTTCTTCGGTTTCTGGCTTCCCATCGGCTTCAGAACCTCCAATTTTTCGTTTCGCCGTGTTTGAGGCTTTTTCCTCTCTATCCTCGTGGCATTAATATCTTTTGGTTTATCGACCGCCACTTTTTTCTGAAGAAACCGCGTTTGTGCATATAACGGAATACGGAAATCGTAAATTTTTTCCGAAACATTTAAAAACAGTTTTTGTATGCTTAATACGGAACAATCGAAAAATCGTATAGAATGCTGGTTACTGGTCCGATGGTGCATGTTCGCTTGCGGTCAGTTTGGAAGTCGGCGATTCGCCTGAGAAATTCCGAGTTATGGGAGGTTGGGGCATGAACTCTTATCTTGAGGCGATTCAGCCGAAACTGAGCGAACATGATTACCAGAAATTGGACGCGATCAAGATTCCCAAGGTCCACGAGTTCATCGCCAAAGCCGCGGACCTCTGCAATCCCAAGCGGGTCTTCATCTGCAGCGACTCCGCCGAGGACGTCGCCTTCATCAAGCGCCAAGCGATAGAGACCGGCGAAGAAAGAGACGTTTTAACAATCCCCGGGCATACGGTCCACTTTGACGGCGTCTACGACCAGGGGCGCGACCGGCAGGCCACGAAGTACCTCGTGCCCAAGGGGATTACGCTCAGCAAGGCCCTGAACCAGATTGACCGGCAGGAGGGGCTGGCGGAGGTGAAGGGTCTGCTCCAAGACTCGATGAAGGGTCGCACGATGATTACCCGTTTCCTTTCGTTGGGACCCGTCAACTCGGAGTTCACGATTCTGGGGCTGCAGTGCACCGACTCGTGGTACGTCGCTCACTCTGAGGACCTTCTGTACCGGCATGGTTACAGGGTGTTCGTTCAGTCGGGGCCTGACATGGAGTTTCTCCGCGTCCTTCATTCAGCAGGCTTGTTGAACGAGAGCATGGTCAGTGCGGAGTACGAGAAGAAGCGCGTGTACATCGACTCGATGGACAACACCATCTACAGCGTCAACACCCAGTACGCTGGCAACTCGATAGGCTTCAAGAAGCTCGCCTTCCGTCTTGCGATTCGGAAGGCGAACATGGAGGGCTGGCTCGCTGAACACATGATGATCATGGGGGTGCGTGGTCCGGGCTGTCGCAAGACCTACTTCGCCGGCGCCTTTCCGAGCGCGTGCGGGAAGACCTCGACCGCGATGCTTCCTGGGGAGACGATTGTGGGCGACGACATCGCGTACATCCGCAGCATCGACACGGTTGCCCGCGCGGTGAACGTCGAGTGCGGCATCTTCGGCATCATCCAGGACATCAACCCGAAGAACGAGGCTATAATCTACAGAGTACTTAACGAGCCGGGCGAAATCATCTTCTCGAACGTTCTGGTTAAGGACGGTAAGCCCTACTGGCTGGGCATGGGCTGCGAGCTCCCCAAGGACGGAGTCAACTTTTCGGGGGCGTGGCACGAGGGGAAGACGGACGAGTCCGGCGAACTGGTCCCGGCTGCCCACAAGAACGCCCGCTACACCGTCGCTCTCAAGGCTTTGGAGAACTGCGACCCCGAGCTGGAGAATCCTTTGGGGGTCGAGTTGGGCGGCGTGATGTACGGAGGGCGGGACGCGAAGGCTTACGTGCCCGTTCAGCAGAGCTTCGACTGGGAGCACGGCATCATCGCTTACGGCGCTTCGCTTGAGACCGAGACAACCTACGCGTTGGTCGGCCAGGAGGGGGTGCCCGAGATCAACATGATGAGCATCCAGGACTTCATTTCGATCCCGCTTGGCAGGAACATCCAGAACAACTTGGACTTCGGGAAGAAGCTTAGGATGGCGCCCGTTGTCTTCGGCGTGAACTATTTCCTGCGCGATAAGGAGGGCAGGTTCGTGAACTCGCACGGGGACAAGCACGTTTGGGTGAAGTGGATGGAGTTGCGGGTCCACGGTGAGGCTGAGGCGGTAAAGTCCCCGACTGGCTACCTTCCAAGGTACGAGGATTTGCGGAGGCTCTTCAAGCAGGTATTGAGGGCAGACTACCCGAAAGAGGACTACGTCAAGCAGTTCACGATCCGCGTTCCCGAAAACCTCTCCAAGATCGAGCGGGTTGAGAAGTTCTACGAGGAAAGCGTCTCCGACACGCCTCAGGAGCTGTTCCAGGTGCTGGACCAACAGCGCGAGCGCCTGCTCGAAGCCAAGAAGAGGTTCGGCGACTACATTTCGCCCGAGAAGTTCAAGTAAGAACCTTTTCTCCTCCTTCAGTCCACAATTTATTCCTGTCTTTTTTCGCAATATTCTTTTAGGCATCTTCGCCGATACTGGACGGTGCGTGATGGCGGATGGACAAGAAGAAATACTCGTACGGCGTGTGCGGCATCTACTGCAGCCAGTGCCCAAGCGGGAACGGCAGAGTCAAGTTCGCTGCTAATGAGCTCAAGAGGCTCGTGGACACGGTCCGCTACGATTGGGTTGAGGACGTGGTCAAGTCGTTCAGCTACAAGGAGTTCAGGAAGGGGCTGGAGTGGATTGCGAGTAACCAGTGCCCGACTTGCCTGAACGGCGGCGGCGCTCCATGCGAGAACAAGAGGTGCGCCTCTGCAAAGAACCTTGACAGCTGCCTACAGTGCGGCGACTACCTGACCTGCGAACACACAAAGTACCACAGGGAGTGGTACCCGTTCATTGTGGATAATTACAGGCGGGTCGCGGAGGTCGGGCTCGAGAAGCACCTCGAAGAGGAGGAGGAAAGAGCCAAGGCGGGAGTGTCCTCGGTGGGACACCTCGAGCGCAGGTGCTGCAAGGTCGTTAAGCTGGACTAAACTGGATTAAAAGTTTCTGCCCTGCTTGTAGCCTTCGTCGTACATGGCTAGTATGTTCGCTGTGGGCGTGACGGGCTGGATGTTGTGGCACGGCGCGAGGATGTAGCCTCCGCTTTGTCCGAGGATTCTGAGGTTGTCCCTGACCTCCTGTCGGACGTCTGCTTCTTTTCCGAAGGGCAGGGTGAGCTGGTTGTCCATGGCTCCGTGGAAGACGAGCTTGGCTCCGAACTCGCGCTTGAGGGTTTCGCGGTCCATGTCCTTGCACCTCCACTGTATTGGGTTGAGGGCGTCGATGCCCGCTTCGATCATTGTGGGTATTATTTTCTTTACTGAGCCGTCGCTGTGGTGGAAGGCGTAGGCTCCGCGGCTGTGGGTGAGGTCAATCATTTTTTTCATCCAGGGAACGAAGAATTCGCGTATGTGTTCGGGCTTGATGAGGAGTCCTGTTTGTCCGCCGAAGTCTTCTGCCACGTAGCTTAGCATTATTTGGTTCGGTATCTGCTCGAAGATGCGTTTCGTGTTCTCGTAGGCGAAGGTGAACAGCTGGTCCATGCAGTAGTGGACGATGTCGGGGTGCTGGTACAGGTCGAGGTACGCCTGCTTCATGCCTCTGAGCTCTTTATACGTTAGGAACGGTTCTGAGCCGCCTCCCCTGATGGGGTAGTCCTCGTAGCCTCTGACCTGGTCGGGGACGATGGAATAGTCGTACTGGTCGACGGTTGGCCACGTGTAGTTCTTCCTGATTTCGGCGACGGACTTGTACTCGGCGAGGGGGCTAAAAATTAATTCGCTGTAGGTTCCCGTCTGGTGCTTGATGTCCCTGAAGCGGCATCCGTAGATGTTGGCTCCTTCGGGCGGCTTGGGACCCGCATAACCTGACCACACGGAGATTACGGCGTCGATGCGGAGCTTCTCGTACATCTCCTTGGGCGTCTTGCACTTGAGTTCGCGCATGAGGCGTTCGGTGACCTCGGGTGTCGCCCAGTAGTCCATGGGGACCCTGTCGGGCTTTTTTCGTTTGAGGACAGCGAGCCACCGTTCCCTCGGGGTCATCTCGTCTTCTCTCATTTTGGTCATAATCCTGTGAGCGTGTTTATCAAAAATTATGGAATTTCGTATTTACGGTTATTGTTTCTAGCCCTTCGTTGGGAGGGAAGGGTTGAGGGCGATTGTTAAATGTATATTAAAGGAGTCGACAGTCTAGAGGCTATTACTAAGTAGTTTGGTGGTTGTGCGAGGCTCTTCGGTCATGTGGTGGCACAAGCTCATCAAGAACTGGACCATTCTTGACTACGCTGTCTTCGTTGCCTTCTGCTGGCTTCTGATGTTCGGCTTCTCAACCTTGGTGGTCCTGATCAGAGTGAGGCCGTTCGACTTGGCGTTTACGGCTGCCTACTCGTTCGTCATGGTTCCAGTCTCGTTCGTCGTCACGTACGCTTTGCAGAGTTACAGCTCCAACCCCGAGGAAATAGACGGTTACCCCGCTTTGCTGGTCAGCGACTTCGAGGGGGACAGGCTGCTCAAAAAGGACAGGATTCTGGCGTTCTTCTACGCCGCGTGGTGCCCTTTCTGTCGGATGGCTTTTCCGCTTCTTAAGCTGCTGAGCCCAGACTCGAGCTACGAGGTGTTCAGGGTTGACCTGTCAGACGAAGGCAATCCGTTGTGGGAGTCTTTCGATATTGACACGGTTCCGACGCTGGTCGCGTTCGACGGCGGGAGGGAGTTTTGGCGTGCAAACGGGATACCCATGCTTGGTTTGAGGAAATCAGACTTCGAAAAGGCTGACGCCGCCATGAAAGCGCCCAAGCCACTTTAAGAACGCTGGAGACTGGTCTG
Organism: uncultured Candidatus Bathyarchaeia archaeon; assembly: GCA_964580405.1. Lineage (GTDB taxonomy): Archaea > Thermoproteota > Bathyarchaeia > Bathyarchaeales > DTEX01 > JAGTRI01. The sequence goes on from CAZOKM010000074.1 coordinate 8,469, forward strand.
ATTTGTTCAACAATAGATTTTTTTGTTTGACCAACAAACGGCTAAGCTGAAATGGCCTGTCTGATGTGTGTAACATCGGTTTTCAGATTTTGTCTAACAATTCGCGTTGGGCTCTGTCTGATTTGAGTGTCAATGGAATTTTCCGTTTGAGCGTCAATTCATTGCCATTGATGACCTGTCTGATTTGATTGCCATCCGTTTTTCAATTATGATTATCATTTAGGATAAACGAAGACCCGTCCTGATTTTCATTGCAACTTTTCTGTTGTTTTGGTGCGCAAGTTTCGTTTGTCTAGCAAGGTATTGTTGGTTGCTGTTTGTAATCTGTGTTTGTGTTTAGGAAGCGGTGTTCAGACCGTGGGTTCGCAAGCGTATAATGCGTGTTCGCTGTTTCTTCGTGTTTTATGGTGCAGCGCGCGGAGCTAGTCAGCATTAGGCAGTGCCGCCACAGCTGGATGGAGCTGGGGCTGTCCGCCAAGAACGGCAAACGGTACAGGCGCTGCGAAAACTGCGGCACAATCAAAGAAGACACACTACCATACATAGCCTAATAACTTTGTTTTATGCGACACTAAAACTTTCATTATTTACATATTCACATAATTTTATTATCATGTGATAGATGATTGTTAATTTATTTTGAGCCTTTTTTTAATAATATATTGATTAAGATAATTATTTTAACAGTAAAACTTATAAACAATTGTTCATAATATAT
>CAZOKM010000075.1:0-8918 GCA_964580405.1 uncultured Candidatus Bathyarchaeia archaeon
CGCCTTCCTCAGCTCTTCCCCTTCAGGTTTGGACAGTCTGACCTTCCTGAACCTTTCAGCCAACGAATCGCTACGAACCGAGTATCTTGCCCACTTTTCGAAGTCGCCGTTGCTGTTGTGAAGCGTCAAAGACTTCAGGCTTGCCTTTTTAACAGTTTCCGAAAATCCCCTTAGGCTCCAAGCAATAAGCCCTGTGAAGCTTTTTTCGCCCTTTCCTTCGTAGATGAGGAAGGGCTCGTTCGCCGCCTCGGATTCAGTTTTAAGCCTGCTTTCGAAGTCCAGCACCGCCGCCTGAGCTGTTATATAAGCGTCGGCGCCCGACCTGAATGGGCTGAAGTAGGTGTGCACCTCGCCTGGTCCGCCGCCCTCGAAGAACATGTAATACAGGTGGTCGCTCACCTGGAAGAGCCGCCACAGCCTCAAGTATTCGCTGTCCCCAGACTCCTTGACGAGGGGCTCAAGCCTCCTCACCGAAACGTAGTAGGCCCACTGCATCGTGTTGCCCAGCCAGCCGCTCGCGTCCCTCTTGACGTCGGCCCACGAGACGGTTCCGCCGAGCTCGGGCACGTCGACTTCGCCCACGGGCTTGTACTTGCTTAAAACTTCGGAGGGGGTTTCGAAGCTGAGGTGCTTATACTTGAGGATTTCGTCCGGCAGGTGCCTCAGGAACTCTTGGATGCCCGACTCCGCCCAGTGGTGCTCGCCGAACGTCTCGTAGTCGGGAAATATGCAGACATAATCGCCGGGCGTGTCTGATAGCCACTTCGCATATTTGGGTGCCGTGAGGGGCCACTCGGTCCACGTTCGGGAAGAGAACCTGAAGCCGATGTCGTCCGTTAATTTATAATTGCGGAGCATCACCTTGATTTTTTCGCAGCCTACGGGCCTATATACGTAGTTTGGAGATTTCCCGTGCAGGATTCTTTCGGCTCCCTCCGTGAAGATGCCATCAAAGCCCATCTTCTCTACGGTTTTGGCGATGACGTTGTTGTAGAGGAGCTCGGTGTTCTCGAAGACCCTTGGCTTGCTCCCCAGCAAGCTGCGGACAGCCTCCTGGTGCATCTGGACCTGCTCGGTGAACTCGTCTCTTTCGGGGTAGAGGCTCGCGAGTGAATGGTAGTACGTCTGCCCGACGAACTCCACGCATCCCGTTTCTGCGAGCTGCCTGAAGGATTCCAGCAGGTCCTTGTTGTACGCTTCACAATATTCCAAGAATGTTCCTGAGAGGCTGAACGCGACCTTTACTTGTCGGGCTTCCTTCCTGTGCTGGTTAATCTGGTCGAGGAGTATCCTGTTCGAGGGAAAGTAGCACTTGGCGCACGTCCGCTCGAAGATTTCGCGGTTGAGCTTCTCGTCGAAGTAGTGGCTGAACAGCTCCTTTGTAGACAGGCGCTTGAAGAGATTGTCGTCCCAGAAGAAGTTCCCCCTCAGGCGGAACGGCTGGTGAACCTCGAACACGAACACGACGTCGGTCAACCAAGGCAGCCCCTAACCATCATTTCGCCATCTCGCTATTTATGACTAATCGCCACTCAACTTCAGAACCGACATTTCACAAACACTATATATAATGTTACCATTAATCCTAAAAGCTGGTTGACTCGCTGTTCTCTAAACCTACAATGTAGAACGGGTTGAAGGCTGTATGGCAATCAAGATTAGGGTCGATTCCTACGAGGCGGGGGTCGGAGCCGTGGGCGGCTTGTCCACGTTCCACAACTGCCTCTACCCCAAGCTTGTGAAGAGGGGCTTCGACGTCAAGACCTTCTCGATGCGGTTCAGCCCCGAGCTCCCCGTCAGAGAAGACTACAAGGGCGTAATCATCAGGCGCCCCTCGACGGACGTGGACCTCGACGTGGCCTACGCTTGGACCTACGACATTCTGAAAAGGCACGGAATCAGCGTCGACTACCTGACGCCCAGGGAGATATTCGTTGTCTCAAGGTACTTCACGAACTTCGGCGTCGTCCCGTCCCCGTTCAGGATGACCGAGGTGGACCTCTTCTGCCCCAACGATTGGATGTCCTTCGTAAGAAGCGGTTTGAATGCACTGTTACACTCGAACCTCGTCCAAGCCATCTTCGTCCACTCGACCGAGCCCGGCAGAATCGGCGGAATCCAGCACAATAATATTAATGGAACTAACGAGAAGCTGGACCTCTCCGACTTCGTGCTGACAGCGGGGGGCGACTACGGCGGCTCCTTCTACCAAGGGCTCCGGCTCATACGCGACCTCGAGTTCCCGCTCACGTTCAAGATTTTACAAAAACAGCCCAGCTCAGCCCTCTTCGCCGTCAGCAAAATCCACAGAAAAGAGTACCTCCTCGGTTTGAGGGCCCACGGGATGAGGTTCGGTGAGGTCAAGGACAGGGTCTTCGCGATCTACCACGGCGTGGACACAGGCGAGTTCAGGCCCATGCCCGACGTCGAGAAGAAGGGGTTCACGATAGGCTTCATCGGGAGGTGCACCCCGGTCAAGGGCATCGACATAATTCCGGACCTAGCAGCCATGCTTGTTAAGGAGATTCCCGAGGTTAGGTTCCACGTCGTGACCAAAACCGAGCCCCAGAACCCGTACTACCTTAGCTTCGTGGACAGAATACGGGAAGCGGGGCTCAGCGACATCGTGCTCGTGGACAACACGTTCTACACTGGGGAACAGAAAATCAAGGTCATCAACTCGTGGAGCATGGCGCTTGTCCCGTCGAGGTACGAGCCCCAGGGGCAGGTTGACCTCGAAGCCATGTCGTGCGGGGTCGTCCCAGCGGTCGGCTTGGGCGGGCTCCGGGAAAAGGTCATCGACGGATACGATGGCTTGTGGATTAACCCCGACAACGTTCAGGAAACCGCCAACAAGATAATCCAGTTCCAGAAAGGAGCCTACAAGAATAGGAGCCCGGAGGAAATCGCCCGGAACTGCAGGGAATCCGCGGAGAAGATTTGGGACTGGGAGAAACGGGCCGACGCGCACAAGGAAGTTTACACTTACCTCACGGACGGCCGCGTGAAAGACATCCCGAGGGACTTGGGACCGCTTTTACTGCCGAGGATGACGGAAGCGCAGTGATTCCAATAAAACGCGGTAATAAGCTATTTACATCAATTACGACAACATATGGCGTGGCCTAGCTCAATGAAAATCTGCATGTTAACCTGGGAGTATCCCCCGCGGATTGTGGGCGGCTTGGCGCGGCACTGCCACGGCTTGGCGAGGGCATTGGCTAGGCTGGACCACGAGGTCCACGTCGTCACCCTTGAGTTTCCGGGAACCTCCGAGTACGAGGAGGTTGACGGCGTGAAGGTGCACCGCGTGAAAATCGAGCTGGGGCACCCCAACTTCATCACTTGGTCTCTCATTTTCAACCACTTCATGGAAAAGAGGGTCGCCGCGTTAAGCCGCCAAGTAAATTTCGACGTTGTCCACACTCACGACTGGCTGACAACCCCCGCTGGTGTCGCATCGAAAAACTTCATGAACAAGCCCTTCGTCTGCACCGTCCACAGCACCGAAATGGGGCGCGTGCGGGAGCTCCGGAACCCCGACTCGTACACGATTGACGGTTTGGAGTGGTGGATGATGTTCGAGGCGAAGCAGGTCATGCTGTGCAGCGACTCCATGAAGGCGGAAATCAGCGACCACTTCCACCTGCCCCCAGAAAAGGTGAACGTCATTCCTAACGCCATTGACGCGTCCGAATACGACCGACCCGTGGACAAGGGGGCCGTAAGACGACGGTATGGTATTGGATCGAAGGACAGGCTCGTCGTCTACATCGGCAGGCTCGTCCCCCAGAAGGGCGTCGAATACCTGATCGGCGCGGTAACACAGATCGTAAGGCAGCACGGCGACGCTAAGTTCCTCATCGCAGGAGACGGCTGGTCCCGAAGCCACCTCGAAGACATGGCGAGGGCAACGGGGCAAGGCGACAAAATTCGTTTCCTCGGCTTCATCTCGGACTCCGAGCGCGTGGAGCTCCTGAAGAGCGGGGACGCGCTTGTGATTCCGTCGATTTACGAGCCGTTCGGCATAGTCGCGTTGGAGGGCATGGCAGCAGGCGTGCCTGTCGTCGCGTCGAACGTTGGCGGGTTGTCCGAAATCATCGAGCACGACCGAACCGGGATGCTTGCGTACAAGGAAAACCCCGGATCCGTGGCTTGGTGCGTGAACAAAGTCTTGTCTGATGGTGACCATTCTCGGTGGCTTACCCAAAACGCTAAAAAGCGGGTCGAAGACGTGTATAGCTGGGAATCCGTGGCGAGAAAGGTTTCCAAAGTCTACGAAAGGGCATGCAGAGGGTGATTGCGGATGGGTCTGAGGGGCTACTCGATGCCGGAGGAGATTTACTTCCTATGCCTGCTCCACAACGTCGGCGCAACGAGCTCCGAGAGGTCGCTGACGCTGGAGGAGATTGCCCGCTGGACGGTCATGGACGCGCAGAGCGTGAAGGCGCAGCTCGAGAAGCTCGTCAACACCGAGTACGTGCAGAGGTCCTTCAGGGAAGGCTCCGAAAGGTTCCACGTCACCATCAACGGCATCAGAAAAGTCCTCAGCATGTACAGCTAAAAAAGATCGCAAGGAAAATAATTTTCCTTTAAAAATATAATTCTAATAATCTGAATTGGATTAATTTTATTAATCTTTAGTATGATAAAAATCACATTTATAGGTCTAGAAGAAAATATTAAATAACAACGAAAAGTAACTAAAGGACAGTGTTAAGCTGTGTTCTTTGAGGATAATGTTCTTTCTAAAACTAATCAGATAACCAAGGATAATACTGAATTTGATAAGTACCTACCAGTTTTAGAAAATATTGAATTGTGGAAGAAGTATCTATTGGACCTTACTCGGCGTAATAGATTACTTTACCTTACTGAACAAAGAGCTCAAAGATTGGTTGAGATAAAGTCTCCTAACATTCTGCAATTAATGAATAATCTTGTGAAGAAAGGTCATTCTCTAAATTTTCCTATTCAAAATAATATACAGTCTACGTTGGAAAAAACGATATCCAAAGGGGAAGTTGAAAATGAAGCTGGAATTCGAAAAGGTGACATAGAAACAAATTTCTCTGTCAATGAATTGCAGTATCATTTATATAGACTGCGACGAGAATGGTTAACTTGGCAAGAGGAACAAGGGATTCAGACCCTTTTTCTTTCCACTGGTTTCTTGAAATGGAAAGATTCGCAATCACCAAATGATGAATATTTTGCACCAATAATTTTAATCCCAGTTGGTTTAGAGAAAAAATCTCTCGATGAACCATATACATTGACGCATATTGAGGAAGACATTGTTGTTAATCCAGCGCTTCAATTTAAATTAAAGACAGATTTTGGTATCGATTTACCTGAAATATCAAATGATTTTGATGGAGAATTCGTGGAACAGTACCTACGGCAATTAGAAGATATCTTCAGAAAATCTGGTTGGCAAGTAACGCATGAAGCAAGACTTGGTAGATTCACATATGAGAAGTTTGTTATGTATAACGATTTAACCTATCATCGTAATGAAGCATGTAAGCATCCAATTATTTGCGAATTAGCAAAAGTTCCTTTTGACTATCATGAAGAGTCAATACAAATATCAGACAATATTGATGATGTTACGAATCCTGTCAGTGTATTTCCAATACTTGATGCTGATTCAAGTCAAATAGAAGTGTTGTTAAGAGCCAGAAGCGGTCAGAATCTTGTAATTCAAGGTCCTCCTGGTACAGGAAAATCACAAACAATCGCTAACTTGATTGCACAAGGGTTGAGAGAAAATAAGAAGATTTTATTCGTCAGTGAAAAAATGGCTGCTTTAGAAGTAGTTAATCGTAGGCTTAAAGCCACAGGTTTATCCTTCGCTTGCCTTGAAATTCATAGCCATAAAAGTGATAAAGTTAAAGTTGTACAGGAACTTGCGAAAACGCTTTATTATGCAATGAACACTAACGTTGAGCTAAATATTTGGGAACAATATGAAAAATTAATACGTTTACGAGATCAACTGAATAACTATGTAAAGGAACTGCACACACCTCGGGGTAAACTTGGGTTTTCAGCTTTTCAAGTTCATGGCAGACTTTCTAAAGTCTTAAACGCCCCCAAGATTGAGTTCGTGCTACCCACAACCATGGCAACAGAAGTATCATTTGAATATCTTGATAAACTTCTTGAAATTATAAGTCAAGTGCAACTCATCAGTCATGTTTTCAATAATCTTGTCAATCACCCTTGGTATGGAATAGAGGTTAAATCGGAAAATTACTCAAATTTACTTTTTATAGATGAAATTATAGGAAATATTAATTATTTTCAAGACGCATTATCAGCGTTACAGGGAATTTTGATAAAAGTAACTATTGAAATTGGCATTAATACTCCTACCTCATTCGAAGAAACAGAAAGATTAGTTAAATTGCTTCAATTACTATCTAAACCACAACCCATAGTTCAAAACTGGCTTAATTTTTCTATCAGTGATCTAGAAGGGCTTATTCAAGAAGCAAATATTTGGAACGATCGGTGTTTGAAACTAAGAGAACAAAAGGATATTTTAAATAAAAAATTCAATTTGAAAATATTGACACTTCCAATTAGAGAACTACTAGGAAAATTCAGTGGGGATTACAGGAGTACATTTAGATTTATAAAGTCTGATTATCGTCAGGATCTTAAGACTTTGAAACAATATTACGTTCTAAATAACAATTTGAGTTATGAAAATGCCTGTCATGGGCTTTCAACTGCAGAAACAATCCTTATTGAAACTGAATGGCTCGAGCAAAATCACGCCAAAGCAGTAGAATTGTTTGGTCATTTTTATCATAATGAAATGACAGACTGGGATATCATAATACACAACCTAGAATGGCTCAAGAACGTTATTTGTTTGACAAACAATGTAAAGTTACCACAAAAGATTGCTGAGTTAATGTTATTTCCAGAAAAAATTTCTCAATCTGGAGATAATATACTTAATTCGATTACACCGATAATGAATAGAATTTCTGAAGTTGCAGAAAAATTTTCTTCAATTTTAGTAAATTTTGATATTGAAGGCGAAAGTTACAAAACAGCTCCATTTCCTATCTTATTGAAGTGGCTGCGTACTAAAATACATTCTGAGGATTTAATGGATTGGCTGAAATATCAAAGAGCAATGAGGAATTGTCAAAATGTAAGCCTAGAAGATTTTATTAAAACGGCTAAAAATAATCAAATATTAGCAAAAGATCTTCAGGAGACATTTTTACAACGATTTTGGAAGTGTTGGTTGACAGAAGTATATCAAGAGTCACCCATATTAGCAGAATTCACAGCAACCTCTCATGAGCAAATTATACAAGAATTTAAGAATCTCGACAATAAATTAAAAGAAGTAACTATCAGGATTATTCAACAGAATGTCAAACAGGCACAGCCGACAGCTGACACTGCCACTGCACGAGAATCTCAGATGGGTATACTTCTTCGAGAAGCACAAAAACGACGTAGAATTAAACCTCTTCGTAGGCTTTTCGCAGAAATTCCGCACATTATCCAAGAACTTAAGCCTTGTTTACTTATGAGCCCACTTTCAGTTGCCAGTTATCTTGGTACGAGCCCATTTTCGTTTGATATGGTAATTTTTGATGAGGCTTCGCAAATACCTCCAGCAGATGCCATTGGCTCTATTCTGAGAAGCCCACAATTAATAGTAGCAGGTGATGATAAGCAGCTACCACCAACAAGATTCTTCCAAGCTGACATCGACTTCGATGAAGAAACTGAAAATGAAAGCCAGGAAGAGCCTTTGGAAAGCATCCTTAATGAGTGCTTGGCGTTACCAAATTTCAAGAGAGTTCTTCTGAAGTGGCACTATAGGAGTAAAAAAGAGGAGTTAATCGATTTTTCGAACAAGCAATTTATGAAGGAGAACTCGTTACTTTCCCCAGTCCTGATGCACTTGAGGCACGTAATGCGATTATTTTTCAATTCGTACCTAATGCAGTGTATGATCGAGGTGGCACAAGGAAAAATCGACAGGAGGCTAAGGTTGTTGTGGATTTTATAGAAGATCATTTCAGAGAACAGAATTCCAACTCAAGTCTTGGCGTAATAACCTTCAGTATCGCGCAGGAGGAAGCTATATGGGAAGAATGGGAGCAAAGAAAGATACAAAAACCAGATTTAGAGGCGTTGTCAGAAATTAATCCGAGTGAACCTTTCTTTATTAAATCCCTTGAGAAGGTTCAGGGTGATGAGAGAGATCGTATAATAATAAGCTTAGGTTATGGACATGATACCAAAGGTATATTATCTATGAATTTTGGACCCATAAATCAAGCGGGAGGGGAGAAGCGATTGAACGTGGTAGTAACGCGAGCTAAAGAAAAGGTCATTTTAGTCTCATCAATTCTGCCGCAGGAAATTGATCTTTCTCGTTTATCTACAAGAAGTAGTGGTGTAGCTATGCTCCAAAAATATCTTGAATACGCTTATCAAGGTGGGCGTATGCCAACACAAACGTACGGCGGTGGAGAACCTGAGTCAGATTTTGAATATGATGTGAAGGAACGGCTTGAGGCTAGAGGTTTAGATGTTGATGCGCAAATAGGTTGCTCTGGTTTTCGGATAGATTTAGCAATCAAGCATCCAAAGCAAAATAATAGTTACATATTAGGAGTGGAATGTGATGGGGCAACATATCATAGTCATCGATCTGCAAGGGATCGAGATAGGCTTAGGCAAGAAGTGCTGGAAAAATTGGGTTGGAGGATCTACCGAGTATGGTCTACGGATTGGATAAAGAATCCAGATAGAATAGTGGATGATATTTATAGAAAAGTCCAAGAATTCACCGAAGAGAGGGGCATTCAAATCATAGATAATAAAAAAACCAATCTAGAACAACCTCATGAGGACCTGCATAAGTACCAAGG
>CAZOKM010000076.1:0-8791 GCA_964580405.1 uncultured Candidatus Bathyarchaeia archaeon
ATCTAAACCTGCAATTCTAGGATTCCATGGTTCCCTTTCATGCCTTAGGTATTTGGCAAATAACAAGGCTTCTTCATTAATCAGTGTCTCTACGGTTTGTCTTTGTCCGTGTTTGATTCTTGGAATCTCAACCTTACCCTCAAAATAGAGGTTCAGCTTACTCATCAAGTCTGAGGTCTTGGATCTGTCTAGGAATCTCCTCTTCGCCTTTCCTCATTTTACTTTGATTTAGCCTTTTCAGGCAGCAGGGCTATAGTTAATAGTATAGATGTAACTTGACCGTGTACTTTGTTGAGGTCTCCAATGCACAGTGTACTTTGAAAGGGCTAACAAAGTACAGTGTGTTTTGTTGGTGCCAGAAATTCCTTATAGTCTTCCGGCGACTATCTTCCAAGGTGATATTGTTGGTCAGTTTAGTGGAGTCTTGGGAGGACCTTGAGGAGTACGCGAAGTGGTGCAGGACCGGCGCGTACCAGATGCGGGACATGGCTGAGGGCATAGAGCTCCGCGTCGTCGCAGGAAAATACGGCTATGTCAAAAGCTTCAAGGAAAGTAACGACCCGCTGTTCAGCCACATCCTGGAGTTCTGCGAGGCCGAAGGCTTCATCAAGGTCCTCGGCAACGTCCCAGACGAGTACTTCTTCTCGCTTCACAAAGAAGCCTAAACCCGTTGGGAGATGTAGCGGCACATGCCAAAGCAGCCAATCCAAGAAGAACTTTCAAGGCTGAAAGACAGTTTCCTCAAAAGCATCAACGACTACCTAGACGACTGCATACTCCATAAAGACATCAGACGGATGAAACGATTCGTATCCAAAGTCTGGGACATTCTCAAACAAGAGATCTCCCGAAGCACAGGCTAAGCATCCAAGGGATACAGATCAGGCGGGGGAGTGGCTGGCTTCCACACAGCTACCGACGGCAAAAGCGCATACTTGGAAACAAAGCGGGTTCAAAACAGCTGGAAGTCCGACCAGCAAAGTCGACCCGCCCAGCCCCCCACATGCCCAGAATGCGGCAGCTCAAGAACCTGGAAAGATGGCTTAAGACGCACACGTGCCGGATTCATCCAAAGATGGCTTTGCAGAGACTGTAGCTATCGGTTTTCTGAGCCGACACTAAACAATAAAAGGACAAACCCGCATATTACAAAACGCCAAGTATGCGCGTATGACGAGGAAGCGAAAAACTTGGTCAAAGTGGAAACCCGAACGGAAACAGGCCAGCGGGAGGCCACAACAGACGTCAAGAGCCTGCTATTTAATTTCGCTTGGTGGTTGACTAGAGAAGGCTACAAAGAATCAACAATCGAAAGAAGAGTAAGAATCCTAAGGACCTTGGCATCAAGAGGAGCAGACCTCAACAATCCTGAAAGCGTAAAAGACCTTATCGCGATGCAGAAAAACTGGGCTTCAGCATGCAAGGAAATCGCTGTCACAGCATACACGTCTTTTCTTGTTTCGCTTGGAAAAACTTGGAATCCGCCATTCTACAAGCGGGTCGAGAAACTACCCTTCATACCTATGGAATCCGAGATCGACAATCTGATCGCTGGATGCGGCGGCCAGATAAGCACTTTCCTGCAACTCCTGAAAGAAACAGCCATGCGATCAGGCGAAGCCTACCAGCTGCGGTGGAAGGACGTGGATCTTGAGCGTGGGGTCATAACAGTGACCCCGGAAAAGGGAAGCAGACCACGCATATTCAAAATCTCAAACAAGCTGCAGACCATGATAAGCCGGCTCGACCACAATAGAGATGGCCCCTTTGGCTACGGAGACCTCAACAACCTTCGCGCCACCTTCGAAAGACAACGCAAAGCATTAGCCTTCAAGCTCGGAAATTTCAGACTCAAAGAAATCTGCTTCAAAACCCTGAGACACTGGAAGGCGACGATGCTCTACCACCAAACCAAGGACGTACTGTACGTCATGAGATTCCTTGGACACAGAAACATCAAAAACACCCTAGTCTACATCCAGCTCGAAGAAGCACTGTTCCAACAAGAAGCCGAAGAATACGTGTGCAAGGTCGCAGAGACCGTGGACGAAGCCAAACCGCTCATAGAAGCCGGCTTCGAATACGTGTGCGAAGTCGACCACGCCAAGCTCTTCAAGAGGCGAAAATAAGACGAAAAATTGCAGGGGGCGTATCCAAAAATGCCGGGGGCGGGATTCGAACCCGCGACCTCTGGACATTGGGCGTCTGCCCCTGTTTGTTCTCCAGATTATGAGTCTGGCGCCCAAACCAAGCTAGGCTACCCCGGCCTGATTTTGAATGCTATCTCTTGTTCGGCGAGGCTTCATTTAAACCTATTCTTAGCTGGCATCATTGAAGCGTTTATCAAATATCATTACCTTATGTTCGAGTCTCGCTTGTGGCTACGGCGCAATCTGACGGTCAACGGACGCCTTTCCGAAACACTCTGACTCCAGATTCGGTGCCAACAATCGCTGTGTCCGTCATCCCAAGGAACAGGCCTGTCTCTACGACGCCGCATAAACTTTTTAGCTGTTGGTTCAGCTTGGTTGGGTTTTTGATGATGCCGAAGTCCACGTTAAGAATGCTGTTACCATTATCCGTGACGTAGGGTCCTGAACCGTTTTTACTTATTTTCAGGATCGGTTTTCCGCCCAACGCCTTTATTTTAGAATTAACAAACGGTACAGCGAAAGGTAAAACCTCGACGGGCAACGGCTGGTTTCTGCCCAAGGCGTCGGTTAGCTTCGTTTCGTCGCCAACTATGACTAGGGCTTTGGACGACTGCGCAACGATCTTTTCTCTCGTCAGGGCGCCGCCCATGCCCTTTATCAGGTTCAGGTCCGGGTCGATCTGGTCGGCTCCGTCAATGTCCAAGTCGAGGCTCGGATGCTTGTCAAGAGTTGTCAATGGCACGCCGCGTTCTATAGCAATTTGAGATGTTTGTTTGGAGGATGAAACAGCCAGAACTTTGATGTGTTCTTCTTTTATTCTTCTCCCCAATTCCTCAACAGCGTAAGCGACGGTTGAGCCAGCGCCAAGGCCGATTACGGAACCGTCCCTGACCAGTTTCATCGCTTCGACAGCTGCCCTTTTCTTGGCGGCTTCTCTCCAGGTCATTTACTCCTCGACTTCCATTTGCCCAAGCTTCTTCAGGACGCTCTCGACCTCAGCCATGATCTCTTCAACTTTCTTCTCGGCTTCGCCCTTCTCAGGCTCAGCTGGTGGCTTCGGCTTGACAACCTTCTTCGCCTTCGGCTCAGATGTTTTGTCAGTAGATTGCTTCTGCTCCTCCGCCTTCTCCTCACCGGCGGGCTCTTCGCGTGTCTCCTCCTTCTTGGGTGACTGCTCATCCTGCGACGGTGGCTGAACCTTTACTGGTTCGGGAACCGCGATCTCTTTTGGGGTTGGTGCGGTTATGCCGGACCTCAGCTTCAAGTCGTCGATTTTCTTGTTCATCTCGTTGAACCGTTCCGAGAACAGCTTCACGAGCTCCTCCTGCATCCTCTCGAGCTCGTTCAGGGCGACGATGGATTCTCCTCTCTCGATCTCCTGGTTGATTCTGGCTAGGTCCATCTTATATTTAAGTGCTAAACGGTCCCTCTCGGCCTCGGAGATTTTCCCCTCGGCGCTGGCCTCGTACAGCCGCCGGATAGCGTAGCTCAGTATCTCCCTCTCAAGGTCAAGCAGCCTGAGCTTGTCCTTCGCCTCGTTCATGAGGTCGGCTGTGACCGCTTTTCTGACCGTCTGAGGTAACGTGCTTACTGGCTGCTCCCGTCTGCGCAGATTGACCTTCTCCTTTGGCGGTCCCTTCTCTTTCCCTTGTTCCATTATTATGAGTATAACAAGGCCTATGGCGACCGTTCCCAGAATGAGCATCAGCCAAAGCAGCAGATCAGGATCCACGACGTTCCCTCGAATACAGAATGGTAAAACACGCCTCGGACATATATTTTTTTATCGGTTGTTCGTGAGTCAACTAGTTTTGAACATCCTCTAGAAGAATCTGTCAGTGTTGGTCACCAAAGGAGCTTGTGACCGTGTTTTCCGATGAGGGGGACAAACGCCACTCCCCCAAGGTCCTCCTCTGAAAATTGATTGCCAGTCTTCCGTAGGCGAATTAGGTTCTGGAAAAGCCCAACTGCGCCCACCGGAACGACAATGATGCCTTCTTGCTTCAGCTGTTCCTTGAGAGGTGGAGGAACGTAAGGGGCGGCTGCGGTCACGTAAATCCTGTCGAACGGAGCCTTCTCGCAGTATCCAACAGAGCCGTCCTTGCAGATCACGGTGACCCGCTTGCCGTAGCCAGCTTTGGCGATGTTTTTTTCTGCTGACTCAGCCAGTTTTTGCACGATTTCGACCGTGTAGACGTGCCCCCACGTTTCTTTGGGCGCGTCACTTGGCGCTACTATCTCGGCAACGGTGGAAGCGTGCCACCCGCAGCCTGTGCCGACCTCCAGAACGGCTTGTCCAGCCTCGAGCTCGAGGGCCTCGTCCATTATCGAAACCATGTCTCGCCCGGCCGATCACGAGGGTCAGCCAAGTGGCGCAGAAACCGTTTGCCCCAAGCCGATTGGAAGCGGGGAGTCAACCGCCGCGTACGCCCTGTTGTCTTCGGGCAGGAAGAGGCGCCTCGGCACCGTCCTTAACGCTTTGGTGACCTGCGGGGTTTTGAGTATACCGCTCCTTACGAGGTCCTGTATGAGGGTTTCCCACTGTTCGCTCAATCACATCCCTTATGAATCGATTTCTTTGGGACAATATGGGGGATCGGAGGCATAAATATTGTTTCCACTTGCTCTTCTAGGTTAACGTGTTTTACCTAGAACAGCGGTTTCTGCCTGTCACTTTACCGTCACGGACTTTGCGAGGTTCCTCGGCTTGTCGGGGTTCAGCCCTTTCTCGACCGCCATGTGGTAGGCGAGCTGTTGCAGGGGCACGATGAAGGCGATGGGCGTCAGGATTTCGGGGAGGCTTCCGGGTATCTCGAAGTACTTGTCCGACAGGCCCTTGATTTCCTCGTCCCCTTCCTCGATGACGGAGATTATGTAGGCCCCGCGGGCTTTCATCTCCATGATGTTGCCGACTATCGTCTTGCGGGTTTCGTCCCTCGGGCACACGAAAACCACTGGGAATCCGGGCTCCACGAGGCTTATGGGCCCGTGCTTGCTTTCCCCCGCGGGGTAAGCCATTGACGGGATGTAGGCTATCTCCATGAGCTTGAGTCGGGCTTCCTGCGCCGTTGCGGAGCTTATTCCTCTGCCCAGGAAGAAGAAGAACGGCTTTTCCTTAAGCTTTTTGACAATGTCCAATACTTTCGGTTCGTTCTTCTTGATCGTCTCTTCGACTATGTCAGGAATCTGGCTGACGCTTTTTTCGAGCTCTTCGATTTGCCTGTGCCCGATTTTGCCGCGGAGCTTCGCTACCCTTACCGCGAGCTGGGCGAGTACGGACATCTGGGACGTGAACGTCTTCGTCGCCGCGACGCCTATCTCCGGACCCGACTGCTGGACGATGTACACTCTTGAGATTCTGGTCAAGGTTGATCCGACGGCGTTCGTCAATCCAAGTATTGTGGCAGCTCGGATTCGGGCGTAGTCCACAGCGGCAAGCGTGTCAGCGGTCTCTCCCGACTGGCTCACGGCGAGGATTGTGCTGTTGATGTTTATCGCCATCCCCTCCTGCTCGATGAACTCGGACGCGATTACGGGGTGGGTCGCGAGGAAGGCAAGGTCCGAGAACATGTACGAGGCGGCGAGGCAAGCGTGGTAGGAGGTCCCCGCAGCCACGAGGAACACCTCTCCAGCTCGGTCCAGAAACGTGGCCATGAGGTCTAGGTACAGATCCTGCAGCCTAAGAGTGTCCCTCAGGCACCTTGGCTGTTCGTAAATTTCTTTAATCATGAAGTGAGGATATCCTTGCTTCTGAGCCATCTCCGCGGTCCATGTGACCTGCTTAGGCTCTCTCTTCACGGGCTTCCAGTCGGCGATGCTCCATATTTCGTATTTCTCAGGCTCCAGCACGCACAGTTCGCCGTTTTCGAGTATCACCGTCTTGTTCGTCAGCGGGAGGAAGGCTGGGATGTCCGAGGCGCAGTAGGTTGCCCCTTCTCCGACGCCGACGACGAGGGGGCTCTCGTTCCTTGCGACCACGATTTTTTCCGGCTCAAGGCTCGAGATGATCGCCACCGCGTAGGAGCCGTTGATTCTTCTGAGCGAGTCGCGGACTGCCTCGACGAAGGTTGCGCCTTTTTTCACGTTTTCTTCGATGAGGTGCGGGATGACCTCGGTGTCCGTTTTGGACTTGAACTGGTGCCCCAGGGCTTCCAGCTCCTTCTTTATTTCGGAGTAGTTCTCGATTATACCGTTGTGGACGACAGCGATTTTCCCTTCGCAGTCGGTGTGCGGGTGCGCGTTAACCTTGTACGGGGCTCCGTGCGTCGCCCACCTCGTGTGCCCGATTCCTACGCTTCCTTGCATGTCGTCGAGGTCGATTGCTTTATCGACATCATCGATTTTTCCTTGATCTTTCTTAATGCAGAGCACGCCGCCGCAGATGGTGGCTTCGCCGACCGAGTCATACCCTCTGTACTCGAGCCTCTTTAGGGCAGCATGAATTATGGGGGCAGCTTGCCCCTTCTTCAGTGCGCAACCGAATATTCCACACATGTCAATGTCCCTTCCATTCCTCATTTTTGACTTTAACTAGAACTACAACTCATCTTCTACTATTCACTGAATTGCCGAAGTATTTATGTGTTAATGAACAGGAAACCCATAACTCGCCTACAAAAAGGAACCTTGTGCGGAATAACAAATAATGATTCTTCGCCAGCCGATGCCTCGCATGGATTTCGCACGCAAGAGATTTATACCAACCCACAAAACTAACAACGAAAGCGGCCGTAGTCTAGCTTGGTTAGGACGCCGGCCTCCCATCCGCCCAAGAGGGGAAAGCCGACAGCCCGGGTTCAAATCTCGGCGGCCGCACCACAACCCATTTTCAGGCGTCCTTTTCCGGTCTGGTTTGTTCAACAATTGGGATGCTGTTTAAATGATAAAAGTCGTCCCAGACCCTGTCTGTTTTGATTATCGCTGGATTTTAAATTGTGATCATCAACTCGCAGCCCAAGATCTGTCTGATTTGGGGCGCAAATTTTCTGTTGTTTTGGGGCGCAAATTCTGAAATCATCTGGTCTGATTTGTGTGACATCAAAATTTTTGTTATGTGTGACAATTCGGGGGATTGCGCAGGTTTCTGAATTGTTCGATTGATTAAGTTGGTCTATGGGGCTATTTAGCGCTCTTTTCTGTTTCGCGTCCGTCAGGTTCTGTACATGGCGAAGCTTAGGACGCCATTGTTATATAGCAGGTTTTCGACCTTTGGCTTCACGGGGACGGGGAGGGAGACTTGCCTGAAGAACTTTATGTCCTTGTAGTCTGAGGATATTGTGACCTCGCGTTCCGAAACCTCGACCTTTATGTCTTTGGGTTCCAGCCCCGGCAGGTTGGCGAGGACCGTGACCCTGTCATCGTCCACAAGGACGTCCACCAGCGGCGAAATGACCATGGGCGCCGCGACAACGGCTGGGAGTCGCTCTTCGGGAGTCATGCGTTGCTTCGTCTTCGGTTTGACGCTCATCGCCTTCACCGTCAGCATTCCGAGGGCGAAGCCGCCGATGTGCGCCCAGAACGCCACCGTGGACGAGAGCCCGAAGAAGGTGCCCAGCCCCATGAGGACCTGGTAGAGGAACCAGAACCCGAGGTAGTAGATGGCGGGGATTTTCGAGAACGTTATCATGAAGACGACGTAAATCACCGTCTTTATCTTGGCGTGCGGGAAAAGCAGCACGTAGGCCCCCAAGACGGCTGAGATTGCGCCCGAGGCGCCGATTGCTGGGATGCTGAGTTCGGGCGTGATAAAGCTGCCAAGGCTGAAGTAACCCGTGACGAGGGCTGAGACTATGTGCGTGAACTCAGCGAATACTCCTCCGAACAGGTAGAACAGCAGGAACTTGACGTGCCCGAAGGTGTCCTCGACGTTAGCCCCGAAGATGAACAGGAACAGCATGTTGCCGCCGACGTGCAGGAAGTCAGCGTGAATGAACAGGCTCGTGATGAGGGTTTCCAGCCTTTGGCCTTGGATTATGTATTCTGGGGTGGCGCCGTAGGCCATGAAGATGTCGTACTGCGTATCCGGGTTGAGAAACATCACGAAGAAGATGACTGCGTTGACGGCGACGAGCGCCCACGTCACGTAGGGCTTGTGGATGGGCCGGTTCTCGTCTTGGATGGGAAAAATGGCAGCCATTGGTTTATCCTCGCAGTCAACGGCACCGTTTCATTACGAAAATGGAGGCTCACAGGCTAAAAAGTTTGGCTTCTTTTCCGCAAATGCCGTTTTTGGCTAGCATTTTGTATTCGTGCTATCCATCAGGTTTTCGATTGCACGTTTATAGACCTGAATGCTCGCAGCGTATTCTGAAAGGTTAATTCGCTCGTTCTTCGTGTGGCTAAGCATCGAGTCTCCAGGACCATACGTTGCTGAAGGGACCCCAGTTTCAGCCCCGTAGATGTTCATGTCTCCCGTGCCGGTTTTCCTGAGGAACTTAGCTGGTCCGCCCGTGACTTCCACGATGGCTTTATCCAACGCCTTCATCAGATGAGTGGTCCTGTCAGCCACGAAAGGCTCAACCCTATCCGTGACATCGTAAGTGGCAGAAACGTTCGGGTTGCTGACTCGAAAGCCGTCAACGGCTTTGCCGATGGCTTTTTCGAGCACGTCCATTTTTACGGACGGAGGGAGCCTAACG
>CAZOKM010000077.1:0-8720 GCA_964580405.1 uncultured Candidatus Bathyarchaeia archaeon
GCTACAGCGTGACCATAGGCCCCGACGGCAAGCCCGATATAAGGGAGTTCGGCAACGTCAAGCCCGAAGCCAAGTTCGGGAAGCCCCAAATCAACATCAAAGAGGAGAGGGAGCCGCTAGTCGACATCATCCCGTTGGATAATGAAATCAGGGTCATAGTCGAGCTGCCCGGCGTCGACAAGAAGGACATCAAGATGCACGGAACGGAGAGAAGCCTGACGATCTCGGTGGACAATCCCCAACATAAATACTTTAAGGAAATCAAGCTGCCCTCAAAAATCGACCCCAAGGAAGCCAAATCCACGTACAAGAACGGCGTCCTAGAAGTCACCCTCAAAAAGAAGGAAGACGGGGAGCCGAAGGGAGAACCAATAGCAATCGAGTAGACAGAGACCTAAAAAAACAATTCACACGTGAGCTGAGCCTATTTGGCGCTTCTCACCATCTGCGCCAAAGGTATTAGGAGTAAAGCCGTTTTCTCCTCCTTCATTCGCCCTCTGATTGGGAGCGTAATCCTAAAAGTTGTTCCCTTTCCCACGATGCTTTCAACCAAAATCTTGCCGCTATGAGCCTCCACGATGCGTTTGCATATCGCCAGACCGAGCCCCAGTCCCTTCGATTTCGTGGTGAAGAAGGGCGTCCAGAGTTTTCCCATGACCTCAAGCGGAATGCCCAGTCCTGTGTCGGCGAACGTGACTTCCACGTTTTCCTGCTCCACGCGGCTGTTTATTGCGAGGGTGCCGCCTTGAGGCATCACCTCTATCGCGTTCTTTACGATGTTTGAGAACACTCTCCTCATCTTTCCCGTGTCAACAAAAATTTTTGGTGCATTCTGCGCAAGATTATCGACTTTTACATTACTTGGTACTTCAATCCCAGCCAACGTCTCCTGCACAATCAGCCTCGGGGTGGTTTCCTCGTATTCCACCTTTATCTCCCTCGAGTAGTCCAGAAGGTCGCTGATTATCTCGTTGGAGTATCGGACGCCCTTATCGATTATTTCAAGAGCCTCGTTCGACCTTCCGTCGAGATTTTTACCGAAATTCTGTTTCAGAAAGTAAGACGCGCCCGTGATGCTTGTCAACGGGTTACGCAGGTCGTGCCCAACCATCGCAGCCGCCTGCCCAACCGCGGCGAGTCTTTCGAGCCTTGCTTGTTCCAGCTTCTTTGTGCTTTTTTTGAGCTCGGATTCTGAGTGCTCAAGCGAAGCCAGCATTTTGTTGATTGACGTGGCGAGGTCGGAAACTTCGTTGTCGCCTTTCACTGCCACGCGGGCTGAGATTTCGCCTTTTTTGGCGATGTTCGTGACGTTCGTGCTGAGTTTGCTTAGAGGAGCCAGTATTGACTTGTTAATGAGGACGATGCCCACAGTGCCTAGGATTATGCTTAGTCCGCAAACGGAAAAGAGGTAAAGGTTTATCGTCGCCAGACCTTGGCTGTAGATGCTCCTTATTAGGTCTATTTTGAGCATGAGAATGGGGTGCATATTCAAATCCCTGATTATCCCATACCCCGCAACGATACTCGCGTTCAAAGGCTCGACCACAATTGAGCTGTATCCCGACATGCGCGCAAGAGCTGCCTGAAAGTCAGCAGGCAAATTCGGGTCATCAAGCCTCTCCATCGATAAGGTCAAGTGCGTCTCGTTGGAGATGCGAGCCACCTGCGTCGAGTCAAAGTATCGTCCCATGACCAGTGCCCCTCGGATTGGCCCTTTAGCGTTGCTGGTCAGGATTGGCCTCGAAACCACCATCATGGGTCCTTCTGGGAGGAGGATGAAGCCTTTAAGACTGCTTGATTCGTTAAGGTTTTGCCACAGAACGCTTTCTTCGCCAGTTAGGTTCTGGAGGTCTGGGGGAATCTGCGTTTCGGTCATGTTCTGCAGATCGAAGGCTTTGCTGAAAACGGTCCGTCCTGACGTATCAACAAACATTATGAGGTTTAGCTTCACGTTGACGAAGGTTTGGTCCACAAGATTTGCGTGAATGTAGTTCTCGTTCCTGTCCTGGACAAAAAGGTAGGTATCGTCCCAGCTTGCCCAGTCGTGGGTGTAAGCGTCCAGGCTCTCGAGGTCGCTGTCTATAGCGCTTAGAACTCTCTCGACGTTTTTACTGGTTGTCTGAGTTTCAAGGTTGCTGTAGCTGCTGAGTAGGATGCTGTACGATGACATCAGAAGGATGATCAAGGAGGTGAATCCGACCATTGCGAATAACACAAAAGCCTTGACGTGGAGTCTCAAAATAGATTCACCTTACGCTTTGCATAATGGTCAGTCTAAATCAACGTCAGCACAATCGTTCCAGAAGCAACCATTCTAGTAACTCGAAAAAAATGCGCAGAAACACATAAAGACCTTATGAATGTGAAGCACAGATTTGGCGACAATCAATAAGTAAAACAAAAATAGTTTAAACATTACTTTTAGCTTCACAGAAACAAGCCAGAACAAAGTAACCATTTGCACGACAGTATTTTCGGAATGGAAAACTTGTTCCCTTGGCAGTCTGTAGCGGCGTGAGAAAAACTTGAGGTCGCAAATGAACAAGAAATTCATCAAAAAAATCAAGCGGAAGGTTCCTTGGGTAAGCCACATAATCAGCGACTCCGGCATAGCGGGAGACCTGAACCTTGACTCCTCAGCCATCGAAGTTCAGGCGCGGGAAGGAAGCCGTTGCCTCGCTTGCAGGGGCAGTAGGATGCTGTGCGGGAAGCCCCAGTGCCCCGCTATCTTGAAGCTGTATTCCATGCTGAAGGTTGAAGGCTCCGTAGGGTCTGACCATATGCGGGGTTCTTCGCCTCCCGGAGTGTTCGTCGGACGCATCGGGTACCCGTACGTTTACGCTGGACCATTGGTTCCGCCCGTGGTTGGGGACACCGCCCTCTACGATTCGCCTGAGCAGTGGCTCGGGAACACGGTCGACGAAATAATCGGCTTCAGGACGAACCTCGTCAGGGCGAAGTTCAGGGTGAACGTCACGAAGCCCTCGCAGAACGCAAGGCTCATAGACAGGACACTCGAGGTCGCGTTATCGAGGGACTCCGTAGACACGGAGGTCACCTTCAACAAGAAGCCGTCGGGAAGACTGCTGCTGGACGGCGAGGTTCAACCCATGGGGCCCTCCGCGGTCCTTCGGAACATGGACGTGGGGAGCTTCAGGTCCGACCAGAGGATGGAGAAGGCATACGGAGACGCTGACCTGAAGGCTGAAAGCGCGGTTCAGAGCCTCTACTCGGACGGTGTCCCCGTTTCGAGGATTCAGAGGGCGTTCAGCGTGGGCGCGTTCGGGCTGAGGGACCAGAGGCGGATGGTTCCGACAAGGTGGAGCATCACGGCCGTGGACTCGTCGGTTTCGAGGAACCTGATTGAGGACGAGGTGAAGGGGAAGCCGCAGATAGGCGAGTACAGGGTCTACGAGTTCAGCCACCTCGGTAACCGGTTCGTCGTATTGTTGGCTCCTTCCAGCTGGAGGTACGAGTGGATTGAGGCGTGGTACCCGGGGACGACGTGGAACCCGAAGGGGCGGGAAATCGCGATGGGAGCGGACTGGGAAGGATACAGGGGACGAACAACCTATGCCTCAATAGGGGGTTGCTATTATGCTGTTCGACTGGCTGCAGCAGAATTTCTGGCAAAAGAGGGAAGGCAGGCAAGCGTCATCGCGATGCGGGAGATTCACCCGAGTTTCATCCTGCCCTTGGGGGTCTGGATTAACCGCGAGTGCGTGAGGGAGGCCTTCCGTAGGGAGCCGCGGAAGTTCAGCACCCTCGATGAGGCTATGGGGCACGTTGGCTCAAGGTTCGCCATCGGCTTGGACGACTGGGTTCAGACGAGTACTCTTCTGAAGGACACTCTATACCAAGAGAGGCTTACAAAATATCTCTAGTTTACACTGACATTTTCAGAGGTAAAAACTAGCTCGGTGCCGTTGTGTTGTTAGGCGAGTTTGTTTTAGGCTTTGGCTATTCCCTTCAGTAAGTCCTTCATCAGCGCCTCAGCGGCGTTCTTTCCTTCCTTTTCTTTGATTTTGAGCGCGTACTTCTTGAACTCGTCGAGGGTGACGGGTTTCTTGCCTCTTTTCTGGGACAGGTAAGCTGACTCGACTACGGCGGTGGTTTCCGTTCCGATTTTTTCGTTGCAGATGGATTTTGTGCCGTTGAGTACGCAGTTGCACATGTTCCTGATTTCTCCTGCGAAGCTCTGGCTCCACGATACTTTGCCTTGGTTGTACTCCCGTTTCTTTTCGAAGGCGTCCGTGACTTCGACGATTAACTCGCCTTCTTTATATGCGGGTTTTATCGTGCCGTTTGTGCCGATGATCTGGGTGTCGGTTGAGTCCCTGTTGGACCACGAGCCCTCGACGTGCGCGGTTGACCAGCTTCCGGCGTCGTCATCGAACCGTATCAAGACGTGGGCGTCGTCCTCGACCTCGAAGGGCCTGAACATTCCCTGGACGACCCTTGTTTTCATTCTAATGCAGATTCCGTACGGTTCTGCTGCTTTGACGACGGTCGGTTTTTTGTCGAAGCCGTTGAGGAACCAAGATGCCGTTATCGCGTGGACTCCGTTGTCGAGGAGGGCTCCGCCGCCCGCTATGTCGGGATTCCAGAACCAAGATGCCCACTCGGGTCCGCCGTGCGCTGTAGCGAGGAAAACGAGCTGGAGCTCGCCAATGGCTCCGCTTTCGATCTGCTTCTTGGCGTTATACCAGAACGCATCGTAGAGCCAGTTCTCGTTGTGCTGGTACAGTTTTCCGCTGTCTTCGACCACTTCGACGACGTCCAGGCACTCGAGGTAAGTCCGCGCCATGGGCTTCTCGCACATGACGTTGAGGCCTTGTTTGAGGGCTTGGATGGACGTGGTGTTATGAAATTTGGTGGGCGTGCAGACATCGACGAGATCAAGCTCTTCCTTCGAAAACATCTCTTTCATGTCAGAATAAGTTTTTAGATTCTCAGCGTCGGCCTTCAGCTGTTCGGCTTGTTCGCGGTCTCCCCTTTCCTCGGCCTTCTGGGCCTTCTCCTGGTAGAGGCTCTTGGTTCTCCTTTCCGCTGATGCGAGGACGTCTTTTGAGACGTCGCAGAGGCTGACGATGTGGGCTTCGCCGATGTCGGGGTAGGCTGGGAGGTGGGCTCCCTGGAAGATGCCGCCTGACCCGATGACTCCAATCTTTACTCTCTTCAAAGTCAAACACATCCAGTATGAGGCTGTTTATTTTGAGCGACTCGTGAAAATATAGGTTTTTCGCAAACAGGTCCGCGATGAGGCGTTTTAGTGAGTAGTTTTATAAGGATGTTTTTGGCTTTATAGGTCATATTCGGACGGAGGAATGGTTTATCAGCTTCGAGTACGTTGTCGAGACTGAGGACCTCGCGAAGTACTACCAGATGGGTCCGGTCACGGTGAAGGCGCTTGACGGCGTGAACATCCGCATCAAGCGTGGCGAGTACATTTCGATCATGGGTCCTTCGGGCTCCGGGAAGACGACGCTTTTCAACATGGTGGGCGGCATTGACCGTCCGACGCGGGGGAGGGTCTTCATCGACGGCGTGGACATCGCGAAGCTCGACGCTTACGAGCTGGCGTGGCTGAGGTGCCGCAAGATCGGGTACATCTTCCAGACTTTCAATTTAATTCCCGTTTTGACGGCTATGGAGAACGTGACTTTGCCCATGATCTTCGCGGGCGTCGACAGCGACGAGAGGAATAGGAGGGATCGCGAGATCCTCGAGAACGTGGGTTTGGGCGAGAGGATGGGTCACAAGCCTGCGGAGATGAGTGGCGGTCAGCAGCAACGTGTTGCCATCGCTCGGGCTTTGGCGAACAACCCTGTCATCGTTTTGGCTGATGAGCCTACGGGCAACCTCGACTTGCATACTGGGCTGGAGATCATCACTCTGCTGAGGGAGATGAACAAGGAGAAGGGCGTGACGATCATCGCTGCGACTCACGACTTGAAGATGATTGATGTCAGCGACCGCATCGTTTATCTCCGTGACGGGCTAGTGGATCGCTACGAGACCAGGGCAGAGGTCTACGTCAGGGCAGCCGAATAAGAAAGTACAAGCTGTTTTCTGTCTTTTCTTCTAATTTGAATAAAGTAGGGTTGAGAAAGAGATAATTTTACGGATTTCTCTGCCTTTTTGAAGCTTTTAGATTTCGTATCTTAGGGCTTCCGCCGGGTTGAGCCTCGACGCGTAGACCGCTGGGTATGTGGCTGCGGCTACGCTGAGGAGGGATGCTATGCCTATGCCTTCAGCTATGTAGGTGACGTAGGGCAGAAGGTTGGCTCCCGTGAGGACGGCTGGGAACGAGAACTGGATGCCGAAGATGACGATGGTGGCTACCCAGCCTGCGACTGAGCCGATGACTCCGCCGAGCATTCCGAGGAGGAGGGCTTCGATGAGGAAGATTTCGAGGACGTTTGTATCGGTGGCTCCGAGGCACTTTATGGTGCCGATCTCCTTGTACCTCTCCGTGACGGACATGAGCATCGAGTTGATGATGCCGACGCCGCAGACGAGGAGGGCGATGATGACCATCCACGTCTGGTACTGCGCGGGCGGGACTTGTCCGACGCTTGGGAGGATGGTGCCCATTGTGAGTATGGTGACCATGAAGGCGATGCCCAGAAGAACTGAAAATGCCGTGATGAGGGCTCTCGTGAACCGTTTCCTGATGCTCTCGAGGGAGTAGTTGAATGCTGCGCTGATGGGGAACTTGATTGAGCCGATCTTCGTGACTACTGCCGTTGGTGCTGCTGCTGCTGCCTTAGAATTCTGTGCGTTCTCAGGTTTGGGTTCGGCTTTTTTGGGCGCCTTGAGTTTTGGACTCAACGTTCTTTTCCCTCAGGGTACACGTTTCATAGTAAGCATCGCCTTTTAAAGATTTTCCATAAACAGCCCAAAACGTCAAGTAACGGCTTTTCCCCGGTTTCTGGTCTAGTCTTATTTGTGTGACAACAGAATTTTTGTCTTATGTGACATTTTGTTATCTAGACCTGTCTGATTTGCGTGGCAAATTTTTTTTGCGTTTAAGCGTCATTTTTTTGACCTTGCCTGTTTTGTGTAACATCGGCTTTCATATTTTGTCTAACATTCATGCGGGTTCGTCTGATTTGTGGCGCACTTTTTCGGTTGTTGTGGGGCGCAAATTTATGCGGTTCATCGTGTGCCTAGAGGGGGGCTATATATAGTCTCGTCTGAAAAGCTGACCATCCACCACAAGACCCGTCTGTTTCAATCAACATTATTCCTTTTTGTTTGAACGACATGCGCTTGCAAGGCTTGTCCGTTTTGCGGTACAAATTTTAGTGAGTCGCGTCGAGGTTGACTTGTTCTGTGAGCTCCGCGACGTTTCCCGCTTGGTCGACGGCGGCGCAGTCTACCGTGTGCTGCCCTTCGGCGTATCCTGTGAGCGTGAACGGGCCCTCGTAGCTTTGCCATTCGCCGCTGTCTATCCTGTACATGGTTGCCAGCGTCCCGTTCGTGTCAGTCGCCGTGATTGTGAAGGCCGTGTGCGGGCTGACGTGGCCCTCCGCGCCCGCTGGGTCATAGAGAATTGTCAGTTCGGGCGGGGTCTTGTCGGCTCCGTAGCTCTGCACGAGGCTCTGTATTCCCGCCATGAAGGCGCCCGACGGGTTCATGCTCTGGGCTTCTATCTCGAAGTACCTTGCCCTCGCGGTCCACCCCGTCCTCCCGAGCCACTCAGTCATTTCCTGCGTTGCGGCTAAGCCCTGGTCGACGAAGTACCAGTCCTGCACGCTTTCGCCGAGGAGGGTCTGGAACCTGGCTGCCGTGGCGTAGGCGTTTTCGGCGCAGTTCCATATCTGGGTCGGAAAGTTCGTGGCGAAGGTGATTATGACGGTTTCCCTCCACACGGTTTGGTTGAGCCAAAGGTCTGCGGTTCTCTGCTCGTAGACGGTTTGCCACGCGTAGCTGGGTTCCGACCACATGACCTTCTTTCCTACGTCCCATGCTTCGTGGACGAGGCCGTCGATGTATTCCCAGTCGAGGGCGTTCATGGCGGTGGTCCAGTTCCAGCTGTTCCGCCCCGAAATGTAGGTCATCAGCTCGTGGATGTAGAGCCCCGCGCACCACGGTCTCTCTAGGGCGGCTTTAACTTGGGTCAGGTTCTTGTCTAGGTAGATGTCTTTGCCGTCGTAGCTGGCGAAGTCGGAGGTGACAGCCGTGTAGAAGTACATGACCTTGTTGTTCTCGGCGAAGACCATGTCCTGCGTGGGGACGGCTTCGCTGCTCCTCGTCTTGAAGAAGGCGCAGCCCCAGCTCTTGTATGTGGTGTACCAGCTCGGGTTCGTGCTGTAGGCGTGCAGCGAGTAGACGAAGCGCGCGCTGTCGACGGCGGGCAGGGGAGGAAGGGTGCCCATGGCGGCTATTGTCTGGAGGAAGGCTATCTCCGAGTTCATGAACTCTATCTGGGAGCTCAGGCTGCTGATTACCGAGGTGACGTTCATTATCTCCGCTATCAGGCAGGCTGAGAGCACAATGCACGCTGCCATTACGGCGATGGCTGCGTTTCTTAGGACGTTCCTCTTCTCGCTCATTCCTTAACGCCTTTGAGCTGTTGCCTAATGGTATTGGGTTTGGCGTGTTAAAATGTTTCTGGGACAGAAGGAGGAATCTGGGCGGGACTTGTTGTTTCTTTGCCGAAAGCTAATATGGGTGTTCGCTGTGTATCTCTGTTTTTAAGGAACCATTTGACA
>CAZOKM010000078.1:0-8467 GCA_964580405.1 uncultured Candidatus Bathyarchaeia archaeon
GAATCAGCGCCTTGAGAAGCGGCTCCACCCACCTGTTGTTTAGAATGTCGTACAGTATGAAGTCGCTGTCGAACTGCCAGTAAGCCCAGCTCCAACCCATTCTTTCAGCTTGACGCGGTATGTAGTTCGTGTAACGGGCACGGGAGTCCATGTCGCCTTTATCGTAGGCGCCGAACTCCCCCAGAAATATTGGTCTTTCGTGCTTTTTAGCCCAAGACTGCGCCTTTCCGAAATCGTTTATGACGGCCTGTTTCTCTTCAGGCGAAGCCGTCCATTCGACGCCGACCTTATCCTGCAACCCAGCCCAACTTGCGCCTTGGTGGGTGAAATTCATGGGCTTGTAATAGTGAACCGTGACGATAATGTTTCGGTCATCTTCTGGGAGCTCAAGTTTGTCCAGGTAGTCGATGCTGTTCCAGAACGCTGGCCCTATGACAACTGCCCTTGTGGGGTTCGTATTACGAATTATTTTTAATGCTTCGCTGAGGAACTGGTTCCACAGTTCAGGCGTCAGTTCCTTGTTTGGCTCGTTCAGAATCTCAAGAAGAACTTCATCAGGACTGTCCTTGTAGCGTTCTCCTATCTGCCTCCAAGTCGCGAGGAACCTTTTCTTGTTCCCAAGCGGGTCTTGCCCCATGACTCCGAACTCGTGAAAATCGATTATCGGCATAAGATTGTTCGAAAGCGACTGTTCGATTGCCCAGTCCAGCGTCCTGAACCAACTTTCGGTAATCTTGCCGTTTTCGTTGATGGCCGAGTCTCTGAAGGGGTGCAGCGGAATGCGGACGTTGCCAAAGCCTGCTTCCTTGATGAGTCTGAAGTGTTCGTCCTTCATCCGAGCCTTCGTTCTGTCCTTCCAGATTGGGTCATAACCCAGAATGTTAACGCCTCTACCCAACTTACAATTAATTCCGAAAATGTCCGCCTTTTTCATGCCTCGTTCCTTCCTCGCTTTTTCATAAAATACTACAGCGGATTTATGCGTTGTCCATTGCTTTGGGTTATATGGAAGTTCATCCTAATTTATATTAAATATGCTCTTGGATGGAAGCGGACATGGAAATAACTGGTTTCGAGACCGTTCTTCTGTCGTGCCCCGTCCCGAAGAAGCAGCAGCTCAACTGGGACGGAAGAGCCTACGGGCAGAGAGTCCTGAAAAACGACATGATGATTGTAAGGTTCAAAACCGACGAGGGCGTCGAAGGCGTCGGCGAACCAAGCGTCTACGGGCAGCCCAAGATCATGGACGCGTGGTTGAAGGAGCACAGGGAAATGTTCGTGGGCGAAGACCCGAACGTTGCGCTCAAAGCCACCCAGCCCACCGTGTACAACGGGTGGTCGGTCAACTGCGCGTTGGCGGGCGTGAACCAAGCCCTCTGGGACATCATCGGAAAATCGTGCAATCTGCCAGTCTACAGACTCTTAGGCGGCAAACAGACGGACAGAGTTCAGGTTTACGCCAGCGCGGGGCAGATGGGTCGCACCGTTGACGAAATCCGCGGGGAGGCTGAAAGGTTCAGGGAAGAGGGGTTTCTAGGTTATAAAATTCGCGTTACTCTCGATGATTATCGCGAGAAGACCAAGGCGGCCAGAGAAGGACTTGGGAAGGACCTGTGCCTGATGGTGGAGTGGAACATGCGACTGCCGAACGTTCGGGCAGCAGTTAACGCGATAGGGAACATCCAGCGGTACGAGCTGACTTGGGTTGAGGAGCCACTCACTGGTTCAGACGTAAATGGCTATGCTGAGCTGAGGAGGGCGGTTGACGTGCCCATTTCAGGCGGTGAGGCGCTTGCGACCAAATGGGAGGTTAAGGAGAGACTTGACAAGGGATGCTACGGCATCATCCAGCCGGACTGCGACGTGGCGGGCTTAAGCGAGTCGAGGGCCATAGCATTCATGGCATGTCTTGATAAGGTGCTGTACTGCCCGCACAACTGGCACAATGCGGTAAACACGGCGGCGAACCTTCAGGTCATGGCGGCGTCGCCGAACCAGTTCTTCCTCGAAAAGAACAAGACGTGGAACAACAGCTGCCCCGAGTTCCAGACGGAGATAGTGAAGAACCCGTTGCTGCCGAAGAACGGCTACATTGAAATTCCTAACGCGCCGGGACTGGGCGTTGAGCTCGACGACGAAGCCATCAGGAAGTTCCCGTACTTGGACATCGAGAGAGCTGCACCCGTCTGACCGCTTGGTTATGGTTATAAAGCTATATCGACATAGAGACCTGCATGGCGCGTCAGAAGATAGTCGTGCTGATGGGGTCGAAGAGCGATTATGCGTTCGCCCAAAAAGTCAGCGACTTCCTGAAGCAAGAGAACATCAGCGTTGACTGCGAGTTCGTGGTTTCGTCGGCCCACAGAACCCCAGACATGCTTCTGCGTAAACTCGATGGATACGAGAAGTCCAGCGATAATATCGTCTTTATAACCGTCGCAGGTTTGTCGGATGCACTTTCAGGAGTCGTCGCAGGCTACACCCGTCGACCCGTCATAGCGTGCCCGCCGGACATAGAAAAGTACGGTCCGCTCAAAGCCTTTTCATCCGTCATGATGCCTACTGGCGTTCCGGTCATGCTTGTTTCGAGACCAGAAAACGCTGCCTTGGCTGCAGCAAAGATTCTAGCTTTCGGAAACTCGTCTCTTGGCAACGAAGTTGGTAAGTTTATTCAGAAAAAGAGGAGCGAGGTCGTGAAAGCCGATGCCGAGGTCACAAAGGGAATCGTAGAAAGGAAGGAAAGCTGAAGCATGGAAAACGTCGTCTTCGAATCGCACCTTTCCTACCCTCTACTCAAGCGGGGGAAGGTGAGAGACCTGTACGACTTGGGCGACAAGCTGATAATCGTGTCAACAGACAGGCTCTCAGCCTTCGACGTCGTCTTGCCCGATGGCATCCCGCACAAGGGCGAAGCGCTGAACCTTCTTTCTGCGTATTGGTTCAAGGAGACCGAGGGGATAGTGCCCAACCACCTTCTCAAGGTCGTCGACCCGAGGACGGTCCTCGTAAAAAAAACCGAACCAGTCAAGGTTGAATTTGTAGTCAGGGGTTACCTCTATGGCGGAGCGTGGAAGAAGTACCGAAACGGTGAATCTATATGTGGAGTTAAGCTTCCGTCTGGCATGAAGAAGGCTGAGAAGCTGCCTGAGCCGATTCTTACGCCCACGACGAAGGCTGACGTCGGCCACGACACCGAGTTGACCCGAGAACAGGTTGGAAGGCTCATCGGCGCGAAACTCGCGGACCAGATTGAGGAGTGCAGCCTCAAAATCTTCAAAGCCGCCTCTAAGAAGGCCGAAGCAAAGGGCATAATCGTCGCGGACACGAAGTTCGAGTTCGGAACGCTTAATGGCCAACTCGTTCTCATTGACGAGGTCTTGACCTCCGACTCATCCCGTTTCTGGCCGAAGGACCAGTACAAAGTCGGGAAGGACCAGCCGAGCTTTGACAAGCAACCCGTCAGGGACTACCTCACCTCAACAGGCTGGAACAAGCAACCGCCTGCCCCTCGCCTCCCGAAGACCATCATATCCGAGACGTCGCGCAAGTACATCGAAGCTTATGAAAAGCTTACGGGGCAAAAATTCGCAGAGCAAATTGGGAAGAAGTGATGCGGCATGTCGAAGTACGCTGAAGCAGGAGTAGACGTAAAGAAAAAGGGCATCGAAGTCTTCGCGAAAACCGTCAGCAACCTTTTCCCAAACGCCTTCTGCGTCGTAACCGAAGACCCCAACCTGCCGGGGCAAGGGCTGGTCACCCACGCGGACAGCGCGGGCAGCAAACCCGTCCAAGCGTACCTTAACTGGAAGGAAACTGGCGACCTAGGCTGGTTCAAGGGACTCGCCCAAGACGTCCTCGCCATGAACCTCAACGACATCTCGTGCGTGGGAGCCCAGCCAGTAAACTTCGTCGACTACATCGCACTCAATCCGTTGAAAGTCCCGAAAGTAGAATTACTGAAGGTTTTAAACGACGGGTTCAAGGAGAGCTTCCAGACTCTGCGGAATCTCGGAACCGAGGTTTTATTTTCTGGGGGCGAGACCGCTGACCTCCCGGACCAGATTCGGACCTTCGACATCTCAGGCGTGATTAACGGGCGTGTTGAACTGTTAAAAGTGGTTACCGGAACAGAAATCGAACCGGGCGACGTCATAATAGGCCTCAGAAGCGGCGGAAGGACGAGTTACGAGGACCGTGAAAACAGCGGAATCATGTGCAACGGGCTCACCTTGGCGAGGCAATGCCTCCTGAGCAAGGAATACCAGCAGAAGTATCCCGAAATCGCCGACCCAGAAGGAAAAGGGTACTACGGACGTTACAAAATCGATTCGTTCCTTCAGAAGGCGGGCATGACTGTTGGCGAGGCTCTAGTTTCGGCGATGAGATTCTACGCTCCCGTCGTCCTGAAAATATTGGAAAAATACGGCGGGGATGTGACAGGCTTGGTCCACAACATGGGTGGCGGATTGACTAAGTGCCTGCGCGTCGGAAGAAACATCAACTTCGTCAAGGACGACATCATCGAGCCGGACCCTATATTCAAGCTCGTCCAGAAGGAATCCAAGGAGAGCTGGAAGTCGATGTTCGAAGACTTCAACATGGGGACAGGCTTCGAAGTAATCGCGAAACCGCACGTTCAGGACGGGATTCTCAGCATACCGGAGAAATTCGGGTTAGGGGCTAAGGTTATCGGAAGGTGCGAGAAAAGTCAAGGTCAGAACATGGTCACTGTCGTTTGCCCTTGGGGGAAATTCCAGTACCAGCACGGATGAACGACGATAGTTTTACGTGATTATCCTGTCGATGACCTTTTTCTCCGCAGCGTACTTTATCTCGAGCATGGGGAGGTCCATGGGAGACGCGATTTGCTCCATCCCGTGCTGCTTCATCAGCCACTGGTACTTCAGCGAGAGCCGCCTCATCTCGGGGGAGGTCGGACCCACGCAGGGGCAGCCTGGGATTCTGGGGCTGACGTCGAAGACGTAGAATGACAGTTTCCTCTGCTCGGGGTCGTCGGCATCGTAGGCTATTGCCCCTTGGAGCGCGAAGAGCCCGATTATTCCGGGCGGGAACTCATTCCGGCAGACTCTCCTGAACTTTTCCGCCGCATCGTACACTAGCGGCTTCTGGGACTCCCTCATCGTCAGCCCATAATGGCCGATTTCCTCGTTCTTTATAGTCACGTTCATTCCGAGCTGGTCCTTAGCTGGCAGACTCAGTATTCCATGGAGGTTGGTTTGCTTCCTGTCGTCGAAGCCCAAAAGGTCGAAGTCGCTGAAGACGTCGGGCAGCGCCCACCCTTGAAAGTTGGCGTTGAACTTCTGTCCAAGGACATATTCTTCTATGCGGGCTATCTTGAGGGCTTCCTCGCTGATTACGTCGCCCTTGACGAGGCTGCTAGCCTTTTCGTAGTACTCCTTCGAGTTTGAGGCGTAGAAGAACGCCCTCTCCAGCGGTTTCTTCTTCTGCTGCACCTTGATTATCGCGAGCCTGTCGATGTCCTCGGGCTTGTCGAACCTTTTTGGAATCTTAATGCCCGCTTGTTCCAGCAGCCAATACTGGTTCCGCGCCTCGGTCCTCTCCTCAGCCCTGAGGATCATCCTGTTGCCGTACATGGGAACCCTGAACTTGCTTTCAATGTTCTCGTAGCCCACGTAAACCGAGAACGACCTGTTGGGGATGAAGACCGTGTTGTAATCTCGCAGTTTAGTTTGGATTTCGGGGTTGACGATGTCCGTGAACTTGTCGAGTAGAATTATGTAATCGAACAGGTGCTTGTTGTACTTCGAGTAAAGCTCGTCCCTACCCTTCTGGCAAACAACGACAGTCGATAATCCTATTGACTTAGCTGAGACGCCAACCTCTTCCGCTGAGTGCGACCCCAAAACTCCCACGGTGATGGCCTTGTTATTGTACGATGATGTCAGTTCCTGCATTTCCTCTCTCTTTATGGCCATTCCTTACACCTCAAAACTTTGAAAATTGACTCCTCAACTGGGATTAATGTCAATAGATAACCTTCTCCAACTTATCCATTTCAGCCGCCTTTCTTATCTCCAACGCTATTCTCCTCCCCATGTACATCCCCTCGCCGTACTTCAGATAAGCGTAGGGGGAGGTGCCGATGCCGACGTTGCTGCCCGCAACAATCCTTGCCGAAATCTCAAACGTGTAAATCTTCATCGTGTCCGTGATGATCGTCTCGAGGCAGAACGGACCGATCACGCCTGGGGGCGCGATATCCTCCGCCGTTTTCTGGACGTTGTCTCCCATCTCTAGGACTTCAGGCAGCAACGACTCCCTCAGCACCAGGGGGATGTTGCCGACGATTGAATATGTTGGATTTATATCGATCTGGATCTGCTCGTTTGCGGGTATCCTGCCTATCGCGTCAACCGTGGACTCGTACCGTTTGTCCATCCCGAGTAGCTCAACTTCGTCCTCAACCGTCGAGCTGAAGTACTGGAAATACACGTTCACGCCGAGGACGTACTGCTGGAGGTGCATGCCCCTGAGGTCTTCTTTACTTATCTGCCCCTTCTTGACCATGTCCTCGGACTTGCGGCGGAACGACTCCGGGGAATCCGCCAAAAAGTAGCCCCTTCCGCCCCTAGCACCCGGGAACTTGGCAATCACCAGCTGGTCTATGTCGTCGGGGCTGCCGTAGATTTTAGGTAGGGTCAAGCCCGATTTTTGGAGCCATCTTCTCTGCATGTCGCGGTCGATTTCCCAGCGGAGGAGCCTCCGGTTGCCCAGCATCGGCACCTGCAGGTCGTTGAGGAGCGCCTCCATGCTCACGTAGGCGTTGAAGGAGCCGTGCGGAATCAGGATCGTGTTGAGCTTCCTCAGCTTCTCCTGAACCCTAGCGTCGAGGAGCCCGCTGAAGTCGTCAACGTAGATCATCTCGTCTGCCAGTGGGAACTTCTTGTAAACGATCTCGCGGTCTTTGGTTAGGATGCAGACGGTCCTGAAGCCTTCTTCCTTGGCGCCCTTGAAAATGTTGAGGGCCGAGTGCGAGCCAAGCGTCCCAATGGACAGTTTGTGTTTGTTGTACTTCTTGACGACGGCGTCCATGTCTTCCTTTTCGATCATCGACCTTCCCCAGTGGAACCAAGCACTATGCATTCGAGTAAACTATTCGCGAAGGTGTCTTTAATACTTCCGTTAATTCACCGTTCGCTGAAGTTGTCTCGGCTCGAAAAAATGGTTACGCCTTATTCGCCTTCGAACTCGACGAGGTTAAAGACGTTGTAGCCTTTTAGCTTCTCTTTGCCGTGCAGCTCAGGAAGGTCAACCACAAAGGCGCAGCCGACTACTTTCCCACCGCATTTCTCGATCAGCTGGCACGCAGCCCTCATCGTGCCACCCGTGGCAAGCAGGTCGTCAACCAGCAACACCCTGTCGCCCTTCTTGACCGCGTCCTTATGGATTTCGATGCGGTCCGTCCCGTACTCGAGCTCATATTCTTGGCCCATGGTTTCAGCTGGCAGCTTACCCTTCTTCCTTATTGGCACGAATCCCTTCTTTAGGAGCATGGCCAACGCTGTGCCAAAGATGAATCCGCGCGACTCGATTCCTGCGACCATGTCGATTTTTTCGTTTTTGTAATGCTCGTAGAGCCTCTGGCACGTTTCGCGGAAGCCCTTCTCGTCCTTCAGAAGGGTCGTGATGTCCCTGAACATTACTCCCTTTTTCGGCCAGTTCGGGATTGTCCTTATCTTGGATTTGATGTCTTCGTTCATCGTCATGACCATCCTTACTCTACATCATGGATGTCTTAATGTCCTTTGTGCACGGGCAATCATCGTAATCTCTAATCTTCGGAATTGACTCCAGAATCAGCCTCTGAACCTTGTCCACGTTCTCCCTGAACGTCTTGACGACCATGGCTGTGTCAACGGGCTTCTCGCCAGCCTTCCAGCAGTCATAATCCGTTGGCATCGTAATCGCGGCGTAGTGCAGCCCAGCCTCCCTCGCCAGCACGACCTCCGGGACGGTGCTCATGTTGATCACGTCCCCACCCCACTGCCTGAACATGAAGCTCTCAGCTTTTGAGGAATACCTTGGACCCTCAATGGTGACGACGGTTCCCTTCTCGTGACACGGGAAACCGAGCTCCTTCGCTTGCTCATACAGGAGTTTCCGCATGTTGCGGCAGAAGGGCTCAGCCATCGGAATGTGGCAGACGACGTCCTTCTCGTAAAACGTTGACCGCCTCTTCGTCGTCCTGTCGATGAACTGGTCAATGAAGACGAGGTCGCCAGGCCTAATCTCTTCGCGCAGCGAACCGCAAGCGGTCGTGACCAGAATGTGGGTGCAGCCTGCGTCCTTCAAGGCCCGTATGTTGGCTTGGAAGGGGATGTTCGAAGGCATCAGCTCGTGCTTTCTTCCGTGCCTCGAGAGGATCACGACGTCGGTTCCCCTAATCTTGCCCAGCATGAGCACGGAGGAAGGCTTACCGAAAACG
>CAZOKM010000079.1:0-8317 GCA_964580405.1 uncultured Candidatus Bathyarchaeia archaeon
AGAGACAGTGATAAGAGGGTGTCCTTAAGCTAGCCGATTTATTACATAAAGATATGACTGATATGATTCAAAACCCATTACCTGCTGATTATTACGACCGTTCATTGGACAATCCCATTCAACGGTATTGGCATAATAAACGGTACAAGGAGGTTCTGAGGATTATTAAGCCCCTTAATGGTCAGCTTCTGGATATAGGATGTGATTGCGGTACTTTCACTGAGAAAATGAAGGAGTCCAACCAAAACCTCAACATTGTTGCCGTAGACTTGTCTAAAAAATTCGTCAAGTACGCTGCAGGGAAATATTCGGATATACCATACATAATTTCGGATGGACAATGCCTACCCTTTGAAAAAGAATCTTTCGACGTCATGACTTGCTTTGAGGTTCTAGAGCATGTTGTCGACCCATCAGCAGTTATAAAGGAAACATCCCGCTGCTTAAAAAAAGTTGGACATTTTATCGTTCTGGTACCAAATGGTGACAGTCTACTTTTCAGGTTAGTTTGGTATCTTTGGTTAAAAGGTAAGGGAAAGCCGCAGCGAGAAGCACACATACACCAATTTAGTGAAAGTGATCTCGAGAAACAACTTGTTACACTTGGCTTCATGATGACTAAGAAGACTAAATTCCTTTTTGGTATGCTTCTTTTAATAAGTGCACAAAAAAGCGACGGAGGGCAGCCACATGAATAAAGAGCGAAAATCTAAAAAAATGAAGGAAATAATGTATGACATCCCCCTCCTGCTTTTCCTAATTTCTATAATCTTTGCTCTAAACCAACCTATATGGAGCGGCGGCGTCCCAGGTTGGAGTGATAATTATGGGCATGCCGAGAAGATTTGGTTCACATCTAACTATCTAAAAACATATGGTTGGTTCCCAAGATGGGACCCCTACTGGGCTTGCGGATACCCCATTTATCAATTCTACTCTCCGCTGAGCTATCTATTTGCATCTTTTTTCGTTTTCATTGTAGGGAGTATAGAGAGGGCGTATGCCTCGACCTTACTCTTTGCTAGTTTTTTAGGTGGAGCACTGACTTATTTTTTTGTAAAAAAGGTTTTTCATCATAGATTTGCGGGGATTGTTGCTGGTTTATACTTTTCACTTTGTTCCCATTTCTATTGGTATTTCATATGGATTGGAACTTTTCCATATGGAATCGCAGCGATGATTTTCGTTCCAGCCTCCTTCATTTTTTTTGAAAATATGTGGTCGGCAGAAATCAGACAACCTAAGCAAATTTCCCTGCTGGCAATTGCTCTTGCCTTAGCACTATTTACGCATGTAAATTCCTTCATAGTGTTATTCTACGTATTATCTTTTTTTACTCTATGCAGAATCGCTTTATCACAAAGGAATAACCGCATTTCAATGTTATTTTCGATGTATACAAAAATATTCTTTTCTTTTCTCCTTGCCTGCGGTCTTTCCGCAGTCTGGGTCCTCCCCTTTTTTGTTATGAAGGAAAAAATGATTCCGTGGAATTATCTTGGCATGTGGTGGGAACAAATTAACCCTCAACAATTTATAGATAATTTGGGAGTGGTTCCTTTTTGGTCTGCAATTCCATCACTATTTTTCTTGAAAAGCCACCATGAGCATAGACCATTTGTGTTGACACTTTTATTTTGTGCATTTTGGTCCTTTGGCCAATACAGTCCTATAACATGGTCCTTGTTCTCATCTTTACCCTTTGCAGACACGGTGACTCCTATGCGGGCATTCATAATTGTAATTTTCATGTTTTCAGTGCTCACCGCCGCTTTTGTAGCCTTCCTCTCAAATTTTATCCGAAAATATACTGATAAATGGTTAGAAAGAGCCAAAAATGAGAATATAAGAACCCTTTCTAATCATATAATTGTCTTTCTACTCGCCACAAGTCTTGTTGTACCTTTTTTATTAAGCGCGTCTGTCTGGACTGCGGCAGGACGTAGCGGTAACGCTCCTTCAGCAGACTATATCGAGATTTGCAGGTTGCTAAGCGAGAACGTGACCTTCAGCCGAGTGGCTGGCCATGTGTATTCGTCTGCTTGGGACGGTCTACCGATAACGGGGACGGGCTACTTTCAGGGTTCGCAGATTCCCTGGTTCATATACAATTACAGAGTTTACATGCCCGAAGAGCAGTGGGATGAATATTATAGTGACATTGCGCAATTGTTCGACGAAGGGTACGTGATTTCACAGACAAGCAGCGAAATGGAATCAAATTCCAATTATGACTCAATTCTCAGCTATGGGAGATACAGCGTTTACCAGCGGGTACCGTTTCCAGAATACTGCAAACCCTTTGACCCTGGCCTGATTCTTGTATTCTCAAACTACGCGAGCGTTGTCAAAAGCCTGTATGAGATTGTTCCCAGATCGAATAATATTCTCACGAGGAGCCAACAGAGCATAGACAATTTTGACACTTCAACCGCGGGAAACTACGATTGCGTTCTGATGTTCAGCTACAGTCGGACAAGTTCTATCGTAGAAAATCTTCAGGCTTTCGCCATGCAAGGGAAAACGGTCATCGTTGACACATACGGGAGCGAGGATGAGCAAGGCACCCTTTTTGGCGTGCAATCCAATGTTGTGCAATCGTACGGGTCCGTGAACTGGAGTTTTACGGATGATGGTTCTTTTCTTTCGTATGACGTGAATGTGTCGAGGTTTTCTGACGCCGAATGGGAAAACCAACCTTGGCGGTACACGGCGTACAGCGGTCTTGACGAGGTCTACGCTTATGTAGACAATCAGCCCGTGCTTGGAGTAAAGAACGTAGGAACGGGAAAAATCTTCTTTGTCGGCTTCAACCTCTTCCTCCACATGTCCTACAACTACAATTACGACGAAGCCAAACTCATCGCCAACATTCTAAACTTCTGCAGCAAAAATAGGGTAGCACCGCCCACTGAAGTGGGTTACGCAAAACTCATCGAAAGGGAACCGGAAAAAATAGTCATCGAGTACGACACCTCAAGCCCATACATTCTCGTAAGTGAAGCATATTATCCCGCCTGGGTCGCAGACCTTGATGGAAATGAATTGACGGTCCAAAATTACTTTAACTTGATGACAGTAAAAGTGACACCTGGCAAACACGTTTTGACTCTGCAAATGGCTTTACAGTGGTACGATTATACAGGTATAACAATAAGCTGCGCCACAATATTCGCCATAATAGCCCTAAATTATTTCATGAAAAAAGAGAGGAGGTACTTCAAGCCAAAAAAAGAGGAAAGTCGTGCCAAACCAGAAAGAAGCGTATATTATGGTTCGCATAAAGGTGAATAGAATGTAACCTGAAAAAAATATATCGTAAATCGAATTATGTAGAAGAGATATAATCGTTCAATTGATTTTACATCTTTGCGTGAAAAGTCTTTTATGGCTAAAAGGACAGCTTCGTGTTGGGTGTCTTGTTTGAAGGCGCGAAAGATTTTTTTCACCAAACCCAAAACTGCTGAGATAGTCAAATACGAAATAAGTGATATTCCGGGCGAGTACGAGCTACTCGTGCAGACCCTTTATTCGATTGTGTCCTCTGGCACGGAGGGAGCAAACTTCGCCAGGCCTGACTTGGAGACCGTCGAAGCCGGCTCGTGGATGAAGAACCCCGGGTACGGAAACATAGGTAAAGTTCTAGCCGTCGGGAAGAAGGTCAAGGACTACAAGGCGGGCGACCTCGTGTACAGCACCAAGAACCACTGCTCCCACTTCCTGATTGACACGCGGTACGACCCCTCACAGTATGCCCTCTTCCTGACGAAGGTTCCCGAAGGCCTGGACCCCATGAAGGCGGTTTTCGCACGCATCGCCGACGTTTCCATGAGCTCAATCCGCCAGGCGGACCTCGGCTTGGGCGACTCGGTCCTCGTCATCGGCTTGGGCATGGTAGGAAACTTCGCAGCTCAGCTGTTCCAGCTCGCGGGAGCGGACGTGTTGGCCGTTGACCTCGTCGACTTCCGCCTCGAACGCGCAACGCAGTGCGGCATCAAGAAAGTCATGAACTCGCGCGACTGGGACAAGCTCAGGGGCGCGGTGATGAAGTGGACGGATGGAAAGGGAGCCCAAATCGTCGTCGAAGCCATAGGGTTCTCGCCAGTAATCGCCAGGGCTGTTGGTCTCGCACGGACTCACGGCGAAGTCATCTTACTCGGCAGCCCGCGGGGCGAGGCGGTGATGGACGTGACTCCGATGCTTTCGGACGTTCACCTCAGGGACGTGACGATCAAGGGCGGCTTGGAGTGGATGTGGTCGGTTCCCGAGAGCCCGCTTTACCACCCGGGCCGGTTCTCGAAGATGAGCAACCTGAGGACGATCTTCTCGTACCTCAAGTCGGGAGCCCTCGTCACGGAGCCGCTTCTGACCCACCTTATCGCGCCCGAGAGGTGTCAGGAGGTTTACGAGGGACTCGCGGGAGGAATAAAGGGTACCCTGAAGACGACGTACCTGGGCGTGGTCTACGACTGGACAAAGACCTAAACTCGTCGCTGACATTTTTAATGGAGAAAGCCTGCTGAAATGTCCCAAGATTCAACGGAAAAGGAACTATTAGTATGTCTACGTAGGGGTTTTCCGAGCATAGACTGGGACATAGAGAGCATGTCTCCTTTCCTCAAAGCCATAGGCATAATGGGTCCGACTGGAAAGGTGTACGTGGAACGGGAGAAAAAGTTGTACGAGGTCGTCCACTTTTCAAGCCAAGTTGCCATGTGCGTTGACAGGATTTCGCAGACGCGGGATACGGTTCTGCTGGACTGCGGATGCGGGCGCTCGTACCTTCCGTTCTTCCTGAATCTCGTTCTGAAAAAGAAGCGGAGAAACATTACGTACGTGGGCGTAGATTCTAACGCGAAGCTCGTTGAAAGGTCGTTCCGAACGGCAGAAGCCCTTGGATACTCGAACATGGAATTCTTCGAAAGCAGTATAATCGGGTTCGAACCGAAACAGGAACCGAACGTCGTGTGCGCGCTTCACGCGTGCGACACTGCCACCGACGAAGCTATAGCCAAAGGAGTGAGGCTGAACGCGAGGTTCATCGTCGTTGCGCCTTGCTGCCAACGCCAAATCGTCAGGCAGCTAGGCAAAGCCTCAGAGAAGGTTCCCCAAATTAAGCCGTTCGTTGACTCGAAGGTTGCGAAGGAGTACGTCGGGGTCGCCCTCACGGAGACGCTAAGGAGGCTCGCGCTCGAGAGCTTCGGCTACATGGTGGACATGTTCGAGTTCGTGCCCGCGGAGTACACGCCCAAGAACGTCATGCTCCGCGCGGAGAAAATCCGAGGATGGACGGCAAAGAGCCTAAACGAGTACCAGAGCCTCAGAGACTACTTTAGCGTCAAACCAAAAATCGAGGAGTTTCTCCCTCAAATAAAATAGAATCGTTATTGGAGGCCGCTGCTGGGATTTGAACCCAGCCTCCAGGCTCCACAGGCCTGTTCGCTACCAGGTTCCGTGGAAACTCTTCGAGTCGTTTCCTCTACGTTACAGCGGCCACGTGTCGTGACGGCATCTGGGCTGGTCTGGTGTTCCAGATGTTAGCCTTTAATATCGACTTTAATTATATAGGTTTGGCGGTTTTGGATGAGCGAGGTTTCTGATGCTGAGATTGAGTCCCAGCTCAAGGGCAAAACCCTCATTGTCTACTGGTTCATGCTCAAGTCCCAAGATTCGCCCGTCGGCGTCCGCGAAATCCAGCGCGAGCTCGGGTTCTCGAGCCCCAGCGTCGCCGCCCACCACTTGGACAAGCTCCACTCTCTAGGCGTCGTCGAGAAGACGATTCAGGGGGAGTACGTCTTGTCCCGCGAGGTTAAGGTGGGCGTGCTGCGGTCCTTCACGAGGCTGGGGAGGTTCATGATTCCCCGGTACCTCTTTTACTCGGTGTGGTTCACGACGATGTTCGTGGTCTACCTCGTCCTCTGCTCAGCGCTGTATGGCTTTAGCGGCAGCATACACAACCTCGTCGCAGTCATCTTCGGGTTCTCCGCGTGCGCCATTCTTTGGTACGAGACGGTTAGGCTGTGGAAGGAAAAGCCCGCGTAGAGCCCAAACCGAAACATTATATCTTCAGATTCCCATTCTTTTTCCAGAACGAACAGAAGGTTGATAAAATGAAGTTGGCTGTTCAGGAAAACCTCGTTCCCGGAAAAACCATTTCTGAAAAACTGCGTAAAATCGAGAAATACGGGTACGAGGGAGTCGAAGTCTTCTACAACGTGATTCCCCAGAAACTCGACGAGCTGAAGAGGTCGCTGCCCTCCTCGAAGGTCAGGTTCTCGACCGTGTGCGGAGTCCCAAGCGGCCTCCTCGGACCCGACAGGAAAACGCGGGAGGCTGCGATGGACGGGATAAAAAGCTTGCTTGAGACGTGCGCTAACCTCGGCGGCGTAGGCGTCATCTGCGTCCCCATCTTCGGCGGACCGCAAATCTCGGACCTTTATCCGTGGCAACCCGACGTGGAGCAGCTCGAGAGGAACGTCCTCGTGGAGGAGTTCAAGATTCTGGGGAAGACGGCTGACGACTTGGGCGTCTACCTGATGCTGGAGCCGCTGAACCGCTACGAGACCCATCTGATTAAAAGGCTTGAGCAGGCGGTCGAGGTCGTCGGCGAGGTAGGCTTGGAGCACGTCCAAGTCATGGCGGACTTCTTCCACATGAGCATCGAGGAAGCGGACATAGCCCAAAGCATAGAGGCAGCCCAGAGCCGCATCTTCCACGTCCACCTCGCGGACAGCAACAGGCTCCTCCCGGGGCATGGGCACACGGACTTCAAGAAGCCGCTCCAAACCCTCAAAAAGGCAGGCTACAAGCACTACATGGCTCTGGAGTGCGGGGTCCCCGGAGACCCAGACAAGACCCTACCTGAATGCGTGAAGTTCCTCAAACAGTTCATGTAGAAGAAATGTGAGGTTGTTGAATTGGCAGACAAGCTTCGGTTGGGAATCGTAGGCTGCGGCGGAATCGGTACCACGCACCTCAGAGGACTCGTCAAGAACCCGTACATCGAGATATCGGCTTTCTGCGATGTCAACTTGGACTTAGCTAAAAGTGTAGCCCAACAGTTTCAGCAAGGAGCACAAGTGTTCAGCAACACGGAGGCCATGTTCAACGAGGCTAAGCTCGACATCGCGTATTTGTGCGTGCCACCCTTCGCCCACGGAATAGAGTACCTTGCGATTGAACGCGGCGTCCCGTTCTTCGTCGAGAAGCCCCTCCACCTCGACCTCGAAAAGGCGAAGCTCATCGCCTCCGCGGTGGCAAAAAAGGGCATCCTCACAAGCGTCGGCTACATGAACCGCTACCGGAAGGGTGTCCAGAGAGTCCGAGAGGTACTCAAAGAGGACCCGCCAATATTGCTACTCGGGGGTTGGATTAGCGGGACCCCCAAGTACGATGCTGCTGCGCCCATTTTCAGCTGGTGGGTCGACAAATCAAAAAGCGGGGGACAGTTCCACGAGCAGGTGACGCACACAGTTGATCTTGCAAGGTACCTTTGTGGCGAGGTTTCCGAGGTTCACGCCTACCCCGCGAAGGGTCTCAACAAGGAAACGGCGCCCAATTATACCATGGAGGACGCCAGCGTGGTGAACCTGAAGTTCCGTGGCGGGGCAGTCGGCTGCCTTTGGGCTTCGTGCTCGAGCAATGGCGGAGGTGACGGGATCAGCCTGACCGTTTACGGCTTGCGGATGACGGCTCTGTTCACGAAGTGGGAGCACGACCTGAGGCTGCTTCAGGTGGACAAGTGGCACGAGGACCACCCGGGCGAGCTGAACATCTTCGAAGTCGAGGACAACGCCTTCATCGACGCCGTCCGCACGGGAGACGCCTCAAAGATACTGTGCCCATACCCTGACGGGCTAAAAACGCTCGAAATCACGCTCGCAGCCAACACATCAATGGAAAGGGGACAACCAGTAAAAATTTCCTAATCTTTAAGATTTATTGTGAAAAACAGGGTGATGAACGTGGAAAAAGTAAGGTTCGGCGTTGTGGGGGCGAAGGGTATTGGGAGGACGCACATGGAGGGCATCGCTTCGTGCGGGAACGCTGAGCTCGTCGCCGTGGCCGACATCAACGAGGCTGAGGGGAAGGCTGCAGCTTCGAAGTACGGCGCCGAGTGGTACCTGGACTACGAGAAGATGCTCGGGCGGAAGGACTTGGACGCGGTTTCCATCTGCACCCCGCACTTCCTGCACTGCCCGATGACCCTTAAGGCTCTGGAG
Source organism: uncultured Candidatus Bathyarchaeia archaeon (assembly GCA_964580405.1). Taxonomy (GTDB): domain Archaea; phylum Thermoproteota; class Bathyarchaeia; order Bathyarchaeales; family DTEX01; genus JAGTRI01. The sequence goes on from CAZOKM010000079.1 coordinate 8,223, forward strand.
CACGGCAAGCACGTTCTGGTCGAGAAGCCAATGGCGATAACGGTGGGCGAAGCCGACAGGATGGTCGACAAGGCCCGAAGCTCGGGGCTGAAGCT
>CAZOKM010000080.1:0-8266 GCA_964580405.1 uncultured Candidatus Bathyarchaeia archaeon
GTTCAAACAATGCATGAAAGAAAACATCCGAACAGACGGAACTTGAGAGCTAGTCGGTCTTCGTCAGATTCTTTGCATAAAACTTTCGAGTTAAAGATAAACGATTTATTGCTGGAAAAAAAGAGACAAATATATGGAGAAGTCATGTTGGCAAGGGTGTGATTCTGCGTATGATGTTGGAAGATTGTGTCTTTTGTAGGATTGTTAAAGGAGAGCTACCTTGTTTGAAGGTAATAGAAAATGACGGCATAATAGCTATTCTGGACACAAATCCGGTTGCTGAGGGACACTGCCTGATCATCCCGAAAAAGCATGTACATTTCTGGCATGATCTTGATGATACTGAAACAGCTGCTTTGTTTAACACTGCAAAGATCGTTGCCAAAAAAATGAAGAAGGTGTTTAAGCTAGACTTTGTATGCGTCTTCATTCGTGGCGGACGGGTCAAACACTTGCATGCGGTATTGTTCCCCTCACATGAAGGCGACGAACTCAGTGGCTTTCCGCAGTCAATTTTCGGAACTGCCAAGATCAACTTGGAAGAAGTCAAGAGAAAACTGCAATCAGAGCAGTAGAAACTTTTCTAGTACTTGTCTCTGTTCAGAACACTATTCGGTCGAAATGATGAAGTCTTTTTAAATAGGATATGTAGCCGTTTCAGGACAACTCATTACCTATCAAAAAACAATAATAAGGCAGTAGAAGCTTCTTGAATAGGATGATGAAGGATGAAAGTCTTATTATTGTCTGAGAGTGAAGTTTCGTCTTTGCTGTGTATGAACGAAGTAATTGAAGCTCTTGAGGTGGCTTTCAAGGAGTATGCAGATGCCCGCGTACAGATGCCCCCTAAGAACTACATTTTCTACCCCACGTATAACGGCGATCTGAGAACAATGCCCTGCTATCTGGAAAGGCTGGAAATATCAGCTGTGAAAATCGTAAATGCTTATCCTCAGAATCGCGAGAGGTTTGATCTGCCAACGGTAATGGCTACCATAATTTTGAATGATCCAAAGAACGGGTCACCCCTAGCAGTTATGGCGGGAAATAGCATAACAGCTATGAGGACAGGAGCTGCAGGAGGAATAGCATCCAAGTACTTAGCCAGAAAAGACCCCAGTGTCGTAGGTCTGGTCGGAGCTGGAGTTCAGTCTAGAACCCAGCTGTTAGCATTAGTTTCATTGTACAAGAATCTTGAAGAGGTCAGAGTCTGGGACATATCACCTGCAGCCAAGGAAGCATACGTAAACGAGATGCAGCCCAAACTTGACCGGCCGAAGATTGTCTGTGTCGATGATGTTCATGATGCTGTTACAGGAGCAGACATAGTGGTCACAACGACTCCTTCAAAGAAGCCTCTTGTCAAGAGCGAATGGATTTCTGAGGGAACCCACATTAATTGCATAGGTGCGGATGCGCCAGGCAAGGAAGAGCTTGACTTAGAAATCCTGAAACGCGCCAAGATAGTTGTCGACAGCTGGGAGCAAGCGTCCCACAGTGGAGAAATAAACGTCCCGTTAACTAAAGGGGTCATAACCAAGAGAGACATATGGGCAGAAATGGGGGAGATCGTGGCGGGTTTAAAGCCGGGCAGAACCTCAGACCAAGAAGTGACGTTATTCGACTCTACAGGACTAGCCATTCAAGACGCCGTGACGGCCCATCTTGCCTATAACAAAGCACTCAGGAGTAAGGTCGGTCATTTTATAGACATGTAAACATGTGTGGAGTTGACTTTCTGGTTTTTCATCTTAATATTGGCATTCGGTATATGTCGCGAAGGAAATTAATGTTATTTGAAGTATAAACAGAAAATGGCAAGGTGAGTCTACGATAGACTTGGATAATGGGTTTCTATGGCAATTTCCTTTTTTGGACTTAAATTATAAAGTATTTGGGGCAGAGTTCTGCTTTCTCAGCCCAAAAGGATACTTGCATGTCCTTGACGCCGGGTATCTTCGCTATATCAGCGCCTGTCGCGATCAAGTGGTCAAAATCCCTCGCTACCCCGATAGCTAATAGATCGTGGTCTCCAACAGTCTTTGTAGCCAATATTATGTTTCGCATTTGAATAAGCTTTTTCAGTATTAGTGACGATTCGGTATGAGTAGCCTCAGTTGCCAAAATGTGGGTTGGTGAGGCGTCTATCATGAATACTACCATACCATGATAGCCAATTTCCTTTGGGTTGATTACGATCGTGGATCCTCGGATCACGCCTTTTTCTTGCAGTTTTTTATATCTGTTTATTATAGTGTCTGGTGAGACCGCAAGCTCCTTCGCGATTTTTCTAAAAGATACGCGAGCATTCTCGGTCATTCTTTTAATTATGAAAAGATCAGTTTCATCCATCGCCGTTACCGTCTGTTAAGATGCTTAAATTCAAAATTTTCAGGGCATAACAAAATCTCGTCAACCGAGAAAAGCTGCATTTGTCTCTGCAATCTCTAAGGCAATAGAGGTTGCATCTGCAAGAGGCATCTTCCCATAATCTTATGGCTGTAGTTTTCAAATTCGCAGCTTCATGTCATGACAATGTGATTAGACGGAAACATTGAAGTGTATGATATAGGTGAGGCTTAGAAACCTCCTATATATATGCCCATAAACCGTTCATGCTATTAGGTAATCCAGCTAAAGCATATTTTATACATAAATCCAAGTTAATTTTATTTGATAACGAAACAAAGAAATATGATGGTTTCTTGGACATAGTTTGCACTTCTCTTAATAAACATCTAACAATGCATTACGATCTAAATCTTTCCTTTCCATGCTTTAATGAGAAAAAATTGTTAAAAATTTTCCACTTTTTGGGTTGTGACCCATGTGTAGGTTGCGGGTTTTTTGTTTGTTCCCGTTTTTATTAGTACGTCGGTTGCTTTGCGGTGTTTGAGTACGGTGCGCCGGTTCCTGAGGTCGTTGAACTCGTAGTGGCTGATTGCCTGTTCGGCCGTTCTTCCTCCCTTCTGGTGGCGGGACACGAGGCGGCTGCGCGCGGCTTCCTCGGAGCATTCCACGAAGATTCCCAAGTCCGCCCATTTCCGTAGTTCCCTCCAGCGCGGCCTGTCGAGAAGCAGGTAGTTCCCCTCCACGACGACGATCCCCTCGCGGATAACGGGAATCGCGTCCGGAACGGGCTCGTGGGTCCTCCTGTCGTACTCGGGCCACCTGACCCGTTTCTCCTCGTGCAGCTTCTTGAGGCTCGCTTCTATTTCGTCTATGTCAAAGCTTTCGGGGGCTCCCTTCACCCGGCTCAGAGGCACGGCTTCGCCGTCCACAACTGTCGTGCGCGAACTGAGGACCGCGTTCAGATAGTGAAAACCGTCCATCGGCAACGACTGAACCCTAGTCGCGACGCACCCCTTCTTCGACAGCGCCTCCCAAACCTTGGCTACAGTTGTCTTGCCACACCCCGGCGGACCGGAAAGGAAAACCACAAACCGTCCGCCGTTTTTGCGGTGTAGCTCTTCGATTTCTTTAAGGAGGGGCAAATGCAGCGTCTCCAGCTCGCGCCTCGGAACGTCTATCCGCTGTTGGTAGCCCGCCAGATCGAGTGTAAAGCGAATGGCGTCTTCGGCGCATCGGTCGTCATGTTGTGAACGGGTCATTTTCGTCGTCTCTTTGTTATCCAAGATTGAAGACATACTAAAAAAGGATAAATACGGTTATTATGTTTCTTCTCGGTTCGATGCGCAATTGGGCGATGGACGTTGACGGTTAAGTCGCGTTTCAGGGCCGTGCTCTTCGACCTGTTCGACACCCTGGTGCTGTTCAGGGAGTTCAAGGACAGGGACGACTACCCCTCGTACCTGGTGGACATGCACGGAGCCCTCGTCAGCCGCGGCGTCAGCGTGCCCTTCGAAAGCTTTAGAGATACGTACTTCGAGGTGCGGAACGAGGTCGTCGAGAAGTCGCAGAGGACCCTCGAAGAGCCCCACTTCAGCCTCCGAATCTACCTGACGCTGCAGAAGCTGGGCGTCAAGGTCAAGCAGCAGGACAAAATCGTCGCCGACGTCGTCAAAGCCTTTATTGAAGAGTTCAAGAGCCGCACGTACCCCGACCCCGAAGCGAAGGAAGTGCTGAAGACGCTTCACCGAACGTACAAGCTGGGGCTAGTCTCGAACTTCAGCGTGCCCGAATGCGGACACGAACTCCTCGAAAGGTACGAGTTCAAACAATTCCTAGACGCGGTCGTCATCAGCGGAGACGTCAACAGGCGCAAGCCCAACCCCGAAATATACGCGATAGCCCTGAGCAGACTGGGCGCGAAGGCGGCGGAAACAGTCTTCGTCGGCGACGGACTCGACCGCGACGTCCAAGGACCCCAGAACGTCGGAATGAAAGCAATCCTCCTCAAACGGGCGCCCACACCCGAAGGCAACACTGTAGAGCCCGACGCCGTCGTCGAAAGGCTCAGCGAACTCCCCAAAGCAATCGCATCCTTAGAACAGCCTAAAGCGTAAACCGTTGCAGAAAAACCGTCCGCCCAAAAAAAGAAGAAATTCATTTTTGGTCATATTGTTCTCAAACCAAAAAAATAGCATTCCGTAAAACAGTTTGTTTTTCACAATTTTGGTTTGCCACTCAACCCAAAAATTCTGATGTCACGCAAATCAGACCAGACGAAAACATGAAGGAACCCGCAGCCAAACGACGCCTTCCTTTATCAAACAAAAAAAAGGATAAAAGCAGACACCGACGAAAAATAAGCCAATACGCACGGACACGCAGAGGCGAAAGAGTCATGCTTTACAAGGAAGACTGGACCGAAGTCAAAGAACACTACAAGGCGTGGTGGAACAACGAAACCGACGAACCTATACTTCATGTCGCTGCGCCAAAAAAGGGCTACGAAAAAACGCTGTCTTGGTGGGGCTGGGGCTTCGCCAAGGACCCGAAAAACCCGCAAAATACCATAGACCAGTTCGAGGACTACTGCAGAAAAGTGTGGTTCGGAGGCGACGCGTACCCCGACCTCTGGATCAACCTCGGAGCCGGAGTGGCAGCAACGTTCATCGGCGCGCAGCCAAGGTTCAGAGGAGACTCCGAAACCGTCTGGTTCGAAACCCCCAAAACGTGGACCGAAATCGAGGAAACGGACTACACGCCCCACGGAGAATGGTGGCAGACGACGAAGGACATTACTCGGTACGTGGCGGAAAAGGGCAAAGACAAGTTCACGGCGGGAATCACGGACCTCGGCGGAATAACGGACATCCTCGCGTCGCTGCGTGGCTCGCAGAACCTCATCGTCGACTGCTTCAGGAACCCCGAAAAGGTGAAGGCGGCATCGCAGAAAATCCTCGACACGTGGCACACCTGCTACGACGAGCTGTACCTCATCTCCGAAGGCAGAACCCGAGGAAACTCAGCCTGGATGGGGCTCTGGTCGAAGGAATGTTGGTATCCGATCCAGTGCGACTTCGCCGCGATGCTGTCGCCCAAGCTCTTCACGGAGCTCGCCTTCCCCTACATCAAGGAACAATGCAAACGACTAGAACGCACGATATACCTCGTGGACGGCCCCTGAGAGATACCGCACCTCGACGCCCTGCTCAGCATCCCCGAACTCGACGGAATCCAGTGGACGCCCGGAGCCGGACACTCAAACATCACCTCGCCCCAGTGGCTCAGCCTCTACACAAAGATACAGGAAAAGGGAAAAAAGCTGGTCCTGCTGGACGCCCCAGAAGCCGAAGCGCAGTTCTTGACGAAGAACCTCGAACCAAAAGGGCTGCAAATCAAGACCTTCTGCAAAAATGAAGACAAGGCACGAACTCTCCTCAAGGCTCTGGGTCGCAAGCAACGTTAATATGACGGGATGAATATAACCACTTAATAGTCCCATGGTGGGAGTGTACCCTTTTTGGCTGAAAACATTCTCGAACTGCGGAACGTCGCCATCGAGGTTGCGGGCAGAAAAATCCTCGAAGACGTCAGCCTCGAAATCCCAGAAGGCGAAGTCCACGTCCTCTTCGGACCGAACGGCTCAGGCAAAAGCTCGCTCCTCATGACCGTTCTGGGCATACCAGCTTACAAGATCACGTCAGGCTCCATACTGTTCAAGGGAAAGGACGTGACCCACATGCCCATAAACGAAAGAGCCAAGCTCGGAATGAGCGTAGCCTTCCAGAACCCCCCAGCAATCCGCGGCGTGAAGCTCGGCGGAATACTCGAACACCTCGCAGCCGACAAGCGCGAAATAGGAGGGTTGATGGAAAAGGTCAAGTTCCCACCCGAGTTCCTCGACAGAGACGTGAACCTCGGCTTCTCAGGCGGAGAAGTCAAAAAGTCCGAAGTCCTGCAAATCTTCGCCCAGAACGGCGACTTCGTCATGCTCGACGAGCCCGACTCGGGCGTGGACGTCGAGAACCTGCAGGTCGTCGGAACCCTCATCAACGACATGCTCAAGGAGAAGTCGGCACTCCTCATCACCCACCAAGGGCACATCCTAAGATACGTGAACGCCGACAAAGCCCACGTCCTCATCAAGGGCACCGTCGCGTGCTCAGGCGAACCCCTCAACATCCTCACCCAAATTCTGAACGAAGGATACGGTTGGTGCATGAAATGCCCGAAAACAATGAAGCTGCAGCAAAAGCAAAAGACAAGCCCGCTGCACTAGGCCCCGACGTCGACGTCGCCAAGTTCACGCGGCAGACGAAGAGCTGGGACTCCTGCCCCATCGCGGAGCTCCCCGAAGACGTGCTCAGAAGGGCCTACGAAGTGGGCATGGTCCCCGAGAACGAGGCGCGGTCGGGAACCTTCTTCCAAGTAGACCATTCCGTCACGACCAAAATCGTCCAGCGCATGTTCGAGGGCAAAGCCGAAATCATGAGCACAGCCGACGCCATGAAAAAATACGACTGGGTCAAAGATTATTGGTGGAAGGTCGTCAAGGTCGACGCCGATAAGTACACGTCCCTCGCAGAGACTAAGTGGGACCAGGGCTACTTCATCAGAATACTGGAAGACCAGAAAGTCACGCTTCCGCTCCAAGCCTGCCTCTTCATCTCGACGAACAACCTCGACCAAAACGTCCACAACCTCATCATCGCCGAACCAGGCTCGGAAGCCCAGCTCATCACGGGCTGCACGACGCACCTCAACGTCAACAGCGGGCTCCACGTCGGAATCTCCGAGTTCTTCATCAAAAAAGACGCGAAGCTCACGTTCACGATGATCCACAACTGGGCGCAAGGCTTCGACGTCCGACCCCGCTCTGCAGCAATAATCGACGACAACGGAGTCTTCGTCAGCAACTACCTGTGCTTCAAGCCCGTAAAAAGCCTCCAGATGTACCCAACCGCATATTGCAGGGGCGTGAACTCGAGGGTCAGCTTCAACAGCGTCCTCTACGGCACCAAAGACTCGTACATCGACACGGGAGCCAAAGTCGTCCTCCAGAACGAGGGAACGCGGGGACAGGTCGTCGCGCGAACCATAGCCACCGACAACGCCAAAATCTACGCCCGAGGCTTCCTCCAAGGAGAACACGACGACAGCAAAGCACACCTCGAATGCAGAGGACTACTACTGTCAGACAACGCCCAAATCTACGCCATCCCGGAGCTGCTCGCAAAAGCCAAAGGCGCCGAGCTCTCGCACGAAGCCGCGGTCGGAAAAATCGCCGAAGACCAGGTCCAGTACCTCATGGCGCGCGGGTTCACGGAGGACGAGGCAACCGCCCTCATCGTCAGAGGCTTCATGGACGTCAGCATCTTCGGACTCCCCAAAGACCTAGAGAACGAAATCAGGCGCATGGTCGAAGTAACAGCCATCAAAGCCCTATAGGCGCACAGGCTCAGGAATAGTCGGAAATCGACTTCTGCATCCTGCCTTCTCTCAGCCCCATGACGTACTCGGCGATGCTGTCGACGTCCCTGAACCTCAAGTTGAAGAGCTTGCTAGACCCCCAGCCCGTGCACTTTATGCTGGAAATGACCGACGCAGCCGTAACAGACTTCGCGAAGTCCCCCGTCAACTGGTAAGCCGCGAGAAATGCCCCGCACCAAGCGTCGCCCGCACCCGTCGTGTCCACAATCTTCTCTACAGGAAACCACAAGGCGGGAACCATCTGAACCTCGCCCTTGCCGACTTTCACGATTGCCCCAAGCTCCCCCAGCGTCATCACGAGGGTCTTCGCCTCGAACATCCTGAACGCGACCGAAAGCGAATCAGTCTCGGTCAAAGCCTTCACCTCGGAGTCGTTGACGATGAAGAAGTCAACCTCGGAAGCCATCTCCCGAAGAACCCTACGGTC
>CAZOKM010000081.1:0-7893 GCA_964580405.1 uncultured Candidatus Bathyarchaeia archaeon
GTCCTGGTAGCAGTCCTCTATCCTGTCGAAGCCGCTCAGGTCCCCGAAGAGGCTGAACCACGGCGTCCAGACGTGCGCGGGAATCACGACGTTCTCCTGCGAAGCCTCCATCACCTCCTCGACGAGCTCAGCCGCCGTCACGTTCAGGGCTGGCCTGCCGTCGATTGTGAGACTGCCATACCGAGACAGCCGGTCGTTGATTTGGGCTGCGGTTTCGAGGCTGGGCGTCAGTATCAGGTGATGTATCTTCTTCGACTCCTCCCTGAACGGGAAGAACGTGGCAACCTCGCCCGTGACCATGAACCTCAGCGACGAATCGGGCGCTTTCGCTGGCCTGTAGAGGCTCGTATCCCCGTCTTGGGCCAGCTTCTCCCTGAGCTCCTTAAGCCACTGGGCGTGCGTGAAGTCTCCTGTCCCGACTAGGTTCAGGCCCTTGACGGGCGCGAAGCGGGCGATTTCGTCTATGCCCATCTGCTCGCTTGTCGCCCTGCTGTACTTGCTGTGTATGTGGAAATCGGCTATGACCCTCATCGCGAAGCAACCGCAAAATGTTGTGTAGTTACATTTTCTATTGAAGCCAACGGGCTTATATGAATTATTTTCTAACACCTAGACTGCTGGACGAAGACGGCGATTGACGTTCTTCAATGAAAACAATATAGTTTGATCAGATAGAACAGAGCCAAGTGAAGCGGGTAATAGGCATAGAAGAAGTATTTCCTCCACGCTGGATATGCGACTTCGCTTCTGGTTTCTTTAGTTTTAGTCACATTGCTAGAATTGTAGAGAAGGATGATCGGAAGAGCCAGAAGCGAGAAAATCTCGAGCGACCATTCAAACAAGAACAGAAGGTTAAGCAGAACAACCGCAATGATTCCCGTTTCCCTGTTTTTCCTGAGGATGTACATTGAGCCTATCAGCAGAATGCCGTAGACGCTGTAGTCGAAGTTCAGGAGCGAAACCAGAATGGGAAGCACGAACCACTGGGATTTCTTTTCAAGGCAGACTATGAACAATACGCCAAAGGACAAAGTGAAGAAAATGTTCAGGTGGTCAAGAATCCCAGTGCCTATTGCCAGAGAGAACGGGACCTGCGACACGAACCCGAAAAGCAGGAGCCTAATGAAGTATTTTTTCACGTTCCTAGTGGACTCCACTCCTAATGCCACAAGGTAGCTGAACAGGGGGAACGAGATTCGCCCGATTATTCTTAGAACCTCGTAGTTCGGGTAGAAGATGGCGCCGACGTGGTCCACCGTCATCGTCGCTACCGCAATCCACTTCAGCGCTTCCCTGCCGATGTCAAACTTTCCCTGCATAACCAAGCCAATTTACGGTCTGTTTTATTCGTCGTTCTTTTTTTGTTGTTCTTTCTCGCCTTTTTCTTCAAGCGGGAAAATTTTTTCCCAGTCAATCTTGAACATGGCTATTATGACAATTGCCATAAGAACCGCTGAAGCAACGATCGTCAGTGGTCCGCCTTCACCACCAAACAGGGCTTCAATGGTGTCAATAGACAGATAGCCACCATACGCGACGATGAAGCACATGAGTAGTTTTCCGATGATGCACGGGATGAAGGCTTTGACGAAGTTATACCTCATTATCCCCAGTGGAATGAAGAGGAGGTCGTCAGGAAGCGGCGACAAGGCGAAAACGAAAATTGAGACCGCGCCGTATTTCCTGAATAATTTCAGGATGTAGTTCATTTTTCTCTTCTGGTTTTCGCTGATGACGGTTCTGCCAAAATATCCCAAGAAGTAGCCAACGAACTCGCCTAGGGCTGAACCTACACCTCCCGAGATGGCTAAGAAAAAGGGGTTGAACAGGTCCTTCTGCATCCCCAGCGAGAAAATGATCACGGTGTAGGGGATCGGGATGATGACTGACGAGGAGCCGATGAGGCTTACTAAGAAAACGCCGAAGTATCCGTACGTCTGGGCAACGTCCTTGAGCCACTGGTCGAACTGTTGAAGCCATTCTAGACCCTGCTGGACGTTGAAGTTAAAAGGCACAGGCAAACCTTCCGTGTTCAGGCGGTTAATGAGCATGTCTTTCGTTCACGGTTCTTAAAAAACTAACCCAATAACGCTAGTCAGCGTAAAGAAGTCTTAAATTCGTAGGCGCATATTAGTTGTCAAATTTGTCCGATGGACTTGAACCGAATGGCGCTGAACATACTGGACTCTTACATGCAGAAACCAAAGAAGGAGAAAAAAGCCAGCGAACCTCAGGAGAGCCCATCGGAAACTGCGATTAATGATCCTAAAGCTCCGCAGAAGACGGAGGAAATCGTGGAAGATGAGGAGATGCCTTTCGTCGACGAGCTCGTCCCCAGCAACCTCCCGCCGTCCTATCTGGTTTCCGCCACGTACGACGGCGACTCGAGGAGAGCCTGCCTGAAGCTCTACGAGCCCAGGTCAAGGCGCATCTACCTCTGGTACGACACGAGGGGACACAAGCCATACTGCTACTCGAACATTCCGCCCGACGAACTGCAGAAAATCAACCGTGTCGTAAGCCACCCAGGGTTCGACCACTTCGAGACCGAAACCAAGTACGACGCGCTCGCGGACGAAAAGGAGACGGTCACAAAAATCGTCGCGAAGGACCCGCTGGCGATCGGCGGGCGACCAGCCGGGTGCATTAGGGACATTATCCCCGAGGACTACCCACGGGTTTTTGGAACCGAGAAGCAGCCTAAGGTCTGGGAGGCTGCGATAAAGTATTACCAGTGCTACATCAACGACGAGAAGATTTCGCCGGGCATGGTGTACAAGATAGAAAACGGGGAGCTCGTGCCCGTCGTGAACAGGCAAGCCGAGGACTCGGTGAAAAGCATCCTCGACACGTACTTCAAGGACGAGCCGGAGGACCTCATGCCGTACTTGGAAACGTGGACTAGGCTCCTCGAATACCCTGCACCTGTAATGCGGAGGGTCGCCCTAGACATTGAGGTGTTTTCGCCCGTCGCGACGAGGGTCCCAGACTCCGAGGAGGCACCGTACCCCGTAATCTGCGTTTCCCTCGCGGACTCAGACGATAAGAAAAGGGTTTTTCTGCTCAGGCGGGAAGAGAAGAGGGCTGAAGAGAGCGAGGTTAGGCTTCCGCCGGGCGTCAGCGTCGAGTTCTACAACACGGAGCGGGACCTGCTCTCCGCCGTTTTCAGAGCCATTGACGAGTACCCGTTCGTTTTGACCTTCAACGGGGACGACTTCGACCTGCAGTACCTGTACCACAGGGCGGAGAAGACGGGGGTGAGGAGGAACGAGGTTCCCATCGAGGCGGGGCGCAAGGTCTACCTCCTCAAGCGGGGCGTCCACTTAGACCTCTACAGGTTCTTCTTCAACCGCTCAATCCAGATTTACGCCTTCAGCCAAAAGTACCGCAATATAACCTTGGACGAGGTTTCCCAAGCCATACTGGGGAGGTCCAAAATCCACTTCACGAAGCTCTTCGGCGACTTATCCTACGACGAGCTGGCGAAGTACTGCCTCAACGACGCCGAGCTAACCCTGGACCTAACCGCGTACGAGGACGACTTGGTCATGAAGCTCATCCTCGTCCTCACGAGGATAAGCAGGATGCCGATGGAGGACGTCAGCCGCCAGGGGGTCTCGCGGTGGATAAGGAGCTTCATGCAGTACGAGCACCGCAAGAACGGGATGCTGATCCCGAACCCCGAGGACATCCTGACCGTGAAGGGCACGACCGCCACGAAGGCCATAATCAAGGGCAAGAAGTACATGGGCGCCATCGTCGTGCAGCCCGTGCCCGGAGTCCACTTCAACGTCGCAGTCATGGACTTCCAGAGCCTGTACCCCTCAATCATCAAGGTCCACAACCTCGGCTACCAGACCGTCCGCTGCCCCCACGAGGAGTGCAAGGAGAACAGCGTTCCCGGAACACCTCACTGGGTCTGCAAGAAGCACAGAGCCCTCGAAAGCGCGTTGATCGGGTCGCTGAGGGACCTGAGGGTCGAGTGGTACAAGCCCAAGGCGAAGGACAAGTCGCTCCCGCGGTCGCAGAGGAACTGGTACAACGTGACCCAGAGCGCTTTGAAGGTTATTCTAAATGCTTCGTATGGGGTCTTCGGGGCGGACAGCTTCGATCTGTATTGCCCCCCCGTGGCTGAGGCGACTGCAGCGATCGGTCGAAGTGTCATCACGCAGACTATCGAGAAGGCGCGCGAGCTCGGAATCCAGGTCCTGTACGGGGACACGGACAGCATTTTCCTGAAGAACCCGTCGCCTGAGCAGGTGAAGACGTTGTCGAGCTGGTCGGAGAAGACGCTGGACATGGAGATAGAGGTGGACAAGTCCTATCGCTACGCGGTCTTGAGCTCGCGTAAGAAGAACTACCTCGGCATCTACGAGGACGGCAGCGTCGACGTCAAGGGGCTGACGGGCAAGAAGCGGCACATCCCACACCTGATCAAGAGCTACTTCGACGAGATGGAGGTGCTGCTCAGCAAGGTCAAGACGCCCGACGAGTTCGAAGCCACCAAGAAGGACATCGAGAAGATAATCCGCGAGTGCTACAACATAATCAAGCGGCGCGAGTGGAAAAGCCTCAACGACTTGGCCTTCGAAGTCGTCCTCGGTAAGGTCCCGTCGTCATACACGAAGACGACGCCCCAGCACGTCAAAGCCGCGGTGCAGCTAAAGGAAAGGGGCATCGAAATCAACGCCGGCGACCTCATCAGGTTCGTCAAGGTGGCGAGGGACCCGCACGTCAAACCCGTCGAGCTGGCCTCCGACAGGGAAATCGACACCGACAAGTACGTGGCCTACCTGCAGTCCACCTTCGACCAGATTCTGGACGCTCTGGGATTGGAGTTCGAAAAAATCATCGGACTCACCAAGCTCGAACAGTTCATGTAGGAACGTCGCTCGTTTTATATAGCAGTTAGAGCGTAGTGTTCTGCATTCTGGTTCTGGAGGAACAAGCGTGCGAATCATGAACTCGCGCGAAAACATCATCGAGCTCACCCGTCTGAACCCTTTTGAAAGATTTCCAGACGGAAGGCCGCACGTGCCCGACGACCTCATTGAACGCCTGAAAAAAGTCACCACCGAGCAGGCCTGGGGCGTGATGCGATGGCCCGGACCGCCTCCAAGTTCAACTTCAGGCTCATGTCCACCTCCGCCACCGCCACCAGGATACATGAACCAGTTCGAGGGCAACTGGTTCCGGTCCCACCCGGACCGCACCCTCGTCGGCAGGGCGGTCACGGCTATGATGGTTCCCAAGAGGCCGGACCTGAACGACCTCGTTGAGGAGGCGGGGAAGGCTGAGGGCCGCAAGGGGGGACAGAACTCGTGGGTCATCGACACGCTTGTGCCCGGTGACGTCTTGGTCGTCGACATGTTTGGCAAGGTCAAGAACGGAACCTTCGTCGGCGACAACCTGTCTACCTCGCTGCGGGCGCACACGAAGGCTGGGGCGGTCATCGACGGCGGAATCCGGGACTTCCAGGGCATCCAGGAGCTGTCCGACGTCGTCATCTTCTGCCGCGGAATCGACCCTACAGCGATTGAGGAGACCACGTTAATCGGCATCAACGTGCCAATCCGCATCGGCCAGGCGACGGTGCTGCCCGGCGACGTTGTCTTGGGGACCGTGACGGGCGTTCTCTTCGTCCCGCCGCACTTGGTCAAGAAGGTGGTCGAGGTCTCGGAGGATATCGAGTTGAGGGACACCTTCGGCAAGCAGCGGCTCACGGAGGGCAAGTACACGCCGGGCGAGATCGACACGAAGTGGGTCGAAGCGATCGAGCAGGACTTCCAGAACTGGAAGAAGGAGAAGCTGGCTCAAAGGGGCAAAGGTTGAATCCCGTTTCCTCGCCTTCTGGTTCTTCTAGGCCTATCGTTGCCTTAGCCGAGTCGAGGAGCCACTACGACGGCGTGTCCGAAGCCCTCAGGCTCATCGAAGGCCAGATTGAAGCAGGCATAAAAGGCAAAAAGAAGGTTTTCATCAAGCCGAACTTCGTTTCGACCAGCAGGCAACTCGCAGCTACCCACGTCGACGCCGTCCGGGCTGTTCTGGACGTAGTCAACAAGTACCATTCTGGGAAAATAATAATTGGCGAAGGTCCTTCCTTCTCGAGCCTTCGGAAAGGTTTGGTCAACTTCGACTACCTGAAGCTTCAGAGCCAATACGACGTTGAGTTCGTGGACCTGAACGGCGACGAAACCGTCGAGGTCGAAGCCGCGGGGTCCCAGCGGTCGACGAGGTTCAACGTGTCGAAGACCGTCGTCGAGAGTGACTACCGAATCTCGGTTGCCCTGCCGAAGACCCACGACTGCGTCATCGCGACTCTCACGATAAAGAACGTCGTCGTAGGCAGCCTCGTCGGGGGCACATTCTCGCACGAAAAGTGGAAAATCCACAAGGGGGTGAAGGACATGAACCTCTACATAGCAGCCCTGGCGAAGACGGTGATGCCTAACCTCGGCGTCGTGGACGGCTTCCAGGGCATGGAGGGAAGCGGACCCGTCAGCGGCGACCCCGTCGACCTGAGGGTTGCGGCAGCCAGCGTCTTTCCTGCGTCTCTTGACGCGGTGATGAGCGCCGTCATGGGCTTCAACCCGCTGGACATCGGCTACCTGTACCACCTGAATGGCTGGGGCGTGGGCGTCGCTGACTTAGATAGGATTGAGGTTGTTGGGCTGCCCGTTGAAAAGGTTAAAAGGCAGTTTGAGCCGCATCCGCATTACCGCGAAATGCTAAAATGGAAATAAGCGTCTATAGTATTCTGATTTAAAATGGAGGTTTAGCGGTTGAAGGTTTTCTCAATCTACGACAACAAGAACCCGTTGGAACAAGTCATAACGAACGAGGAGTACGAGGGTGTCCTGTACGCGAACGTCAAGTACCTCAAGCCCGGAGAGGACGAGAGCGTCCACAGCCACGACGACCACATCGAGCTGTACATCTGCTTCCAGGGTAAAGGGACGGCCGTGACTGACAAGGGCGAAATCCAGGTTATCAGGGGCGACGTGCTGGTCTTCGAGTCGGGTGAAGGGCACGGCTTCGAGTCCGACGCGGTCGACCCGCTGGCTTATATGTGCGTGGGAGTCAGAATCACGTAAAAAAAGAAAAATTCGGGAATACGGCTTCGGACGATTGCTGAGGTTTACTACTACTGAGACGTACCGAGTGACTCTTTGGCTTTTTCTTTCAGTTCCTTTATCTGGTTGACGGTGTTCATGACCTTTTCGAAGATGTCTTTGCGGGCGTTTATTCCTTCTTTGATGAAGAAGGCTGCGGCTTCGGACCTGCTTTTGAAGGCTTCCAGCTCGACTAGGGCGTCTATCTTGGCTAGGTCGTCGTCGTTCAGCCGCGTCATCACCACGTTGTCTCTGCCTTCGAGCCCGTGACCATGGGTTGCCACGAAAATTCTGTTCTCTATTCTATGGTGTCCTTCGTGGTGTCCCCCGTCGTGGCAGCACATCGTGACGCATTCCTCGTCATCTTCTTCCGGTTCGGTTTCCTTTTCGCTCATCCATTTTCCTCCTATACGTATTGTGTAATTTGTATTTTGTAAAATGTAATTGTAATACTTAACTCTTGCGGTGGAACCTGCCCAAAAATTGGCAGTAATTTTTCTTTATATAGCAATATTTTATTAGAAAAAATGTATATAATTTCAACCCTTCACTTACGAATTTAATTAATTTGTCTATACCAACATGTTGGTTATAAGTTTAAGAACAATCCTTTGCTTGTGTGTCCAGCAAGATGGGCTTTCTTGTGCCTGGTTTTCATTTCCATTTTAAGCACCAAGACCACCTACAGGAGAGAAGGCAGTGGAAGCAATTCGAAAGATTACTTTATTGCCACTCTGGTCTATGTAACTTACAACTGCATTCACAACATAGCCCTTTATAT
>CAZOKM010000082.1:0-6449 GCA_964580405.1 uncultured Candidatus Bathyarchaeia archaeon
CTCTTAAGGTATTCTTTACAGAGGCTGACCGAAACCTCGTTCATTATGCTGTCGCAGATCGTGTCCGGGTGGCCGAGTCCCTTCCGCTCAACCACCTCGATCCTCTGATTTTGTAACGGGGTCTGTTTTAAAGCTGCAACGACGATGTTCCTCAACGAAGATACACCAACCGAATTTTTCATGAGATAACAACTTCTCTAAATATATATCTTACGGAATAAAAAATCACCGAAACATGCATTATCCAATATTTTATCTTGCATTTTGCAGAAAAATTTCTGAACAACAGAAAGACTGATATGAGCATGACGCGCATATTGCATACAAAATAACTGGGGGTTATCGTGTGCCCATCACCGGCTCACTGCTGAAGAGGAAGCGGCTCGAAGCGAACCTGACGCAAAGCCAGCTCGCAAAGCTCGTGGGGGTCACGCAGGCTCACATAGCGAAGATTGAGGGCGAAAAGGTCGACCCGAGGCTGTCCACAGTCAACAAAATACTGGAGATTCTCGACGGCGGAAAAGGGCGGACGTGCGCAGAAATCATGACCCGAGACGTGATCTCGACGCACCCGAAGGACAGGATTCAGGAGGCAAGCGAAACCATGGTCAGGCACGCCGTTTCCCAGCTGCCAATCGTCGAGGACGGCAAAGTCGTAGGCATGATCACCGAAAAGTCAATCGTGAAGAACTTGGACCCGAACATAGCCGACGAGCTCGTCGAAAACGTCATGGAACCGCCTCTGCCCAGCGTCCCCGAAGACACGGACATCAACACGATAAGACCGTTGCTGGAGGCGCACTCAGGGGTCTTGGTCACGAAAAGAGGCAAACTCGCGGGCATAATAACGCGTTCCGACCTCCTGAAAGTCGTCTCAAGCACCGTCTAGGAGGCAAACCGCATGCTTCGAATCGGCCATAGAGGAGCAAATGACGACGAACCAGAAAACACGCTGTGCAGCTTCCAGAAGGCTCTGGAAATCGGCGTTGACGCAGTCGAGTTCGACGTGAGACGAGCCGGAAGCGGCGAACTGGTAGTCATCCACGACGACAAGGTTGACCGAACGACAAATGGTTCCGGCGCAGTCAGCAGTTTTACCCTAGACGAGATAAGACGGCTCACCGCCGAGAAAGGTGAAAGAATCCCCACCCTAGATGAGGCACTCGACTACCTAGGCAACAAGATAAAACTCATAATGAACTGAAGGAAACCGGACTCGAAGAAGACCTCCTGGTGGCAATACATAAGAGAAACTTGACAAAAAGCGTGATAATCGTCTCGTTCCACGAAGAGGCGCTGCGCAAAACGAAAGCCGTAGATCCCGAAGTAGAAACTGGGCTACTCTACGTCAAACACAGGGACGCCGTGAACGCCGCCCTCGACTTGGGCGCAGGATACATTCTTCCGCTTTACCGGTTCACTCACTCGAAACTAATCCAGAAAGCGCACGAAAACGGGCTGAAGGTCATAGTCTGGACGATTAATAGCCGCGAGGAAGCCGCCCAGTACGCCGCGAAGGGCGTTGACGGCATCGCAAGCGACAAGCCCACCATACTAGTGGACCTGTAGGCTTATGCGTTAGCTGGAGAAGACGCTTCGCCGTCTACTTGCTTTAGCGTTTCTAGCCGCTGTAGCGGTTGACGATGGGCATCTTCCACCCGATGCCGAAGGCCTGTTTCGTGATTTTTATGCAGGGAACCGCCTGCCACCTCTTGTACTCGGCTCTTCGTATTCTCCTGTAGACGTCCTCCACAACGGCTTCGGGGTAGCCCTCCTCGACTAGCTCCCTTCTGCTTCGGTGGTGCTCGATTATCTCGTCGACCATGGGGCTGACGACGTCGAAGTCGAAGGGGTCGAACTGGTCCTCCTTCAGCTCAGGCGACGGCTTCTTCTTGAGCACGCCCTCAGGTATCACCTGCCGACCGGCCTTCCTGTTAACGTACCCCGCGAGCCTGTAAACGTCGAGCTTGCTCACGTCCCCAAGCGCCCCCAGCCCGCCAGCCATGTCCCCGTAAAGCGTGCAGTACCCCAACGCGAGCTCAGTCTTGTTCCCCGTGTTCAGGACGAGGATTTTCAGGGACTTAAGGCGGTTCGAGATGTCCATGAGGCAGTTGCCCCGTGTCCTGGGCTGGATGTTCTCGTCCGCAATCGGGTCGTCCTCTGCTTTTGGAATCCTGTAATGTTGCCTGATTGCTTCGAGCGGTTCCTCTAGGACCCTCCTGTAGCTGTCCACAATGGTCTGCACCGGGAACTTGACGAAACAGATTCCCAAGTTGTTAGCAAGCTCTTCCGCGTCGGTCCTGCTGTGTTCGCTCGAGAACTTGGACGGCATGGAAACACCGATGACGTTCCCTTTCCCCAGAGCCTCAACCGCGATGCAGGTCGTCAGCGAAGAATCGATTCCGCCGCTCATTCCAACGACAGCTTTCTCAAAGCCAGTCTTCCTGTAGTAGTCGCGGACGCCCAGCACAAGCGCGTTGAACTTTTCTTCTTCCCTATCGTATTCTGGAACGACGACCTTGGGCGCTGTCCAGTTCTCGCTGTTGAAATTGACGAAGATAATGTCTTCTTGGAACTGCTTCCCGAACGCGACAACGTTCCCTTCAGCGTCCACAGCCATGCTTTGCCCGTCGAAGACGAGTTCGTCCTGACCGCCCACAAGGTTAACGTAAACGATGGGGACGTGCAGTTTCCGTGCCTTTTCTTTTAGAAGCCTCTCGCGCTCGAACCTTTTTCCGCCGTAAAAGGGCGACGCCGAAATGTTTATTATTAATTGTGCTCCGCGCTCGACGAGAATGTCCGTGACTTTGGTCCTGTATTCTTGGTCCCACAGGTCCTCGCAGATTTCGACGCCCAGCTTGATCTGTCTTCCATCCAATCCAACGGCTATTGGCTTGATCTCGTCTTCGTTCGCTTGAACGAAGTACCTGTCCTCGTCGAAAACGTCGTACGTGGGCAAAAGCGCCTTATGCACTACGCCAGAAAGTCTATTCCCTTTGACGATGGCTGCGGCGTTGAACAGCCTCTCATCTTTGGAATCGACAAAGCCGATGACGCAGACAATGCTTGCGTTCTTTTCGACAATCTCGTTTAGCGTCTCTTTGTTCTCTTTAACGAACGATTTATCGTGCAGCAGATCCTGAGGCGGATAACCGGTGACGGCCAGTTCGGGGAACACGACCAAGTCGGCTTTCCGTCTTTTCGCTTCTTTGATGTACTCCGTGATTTTTTCAGCGTTTCCTCTCAGGTCGCCCACTGTCGAGTTAATTTGAGCCAGTGCGAATATCATACAGAAGCCCTAGGCTTTTCCTTATTTTTTAGGATTCTTAAGAACCTTATGATGGAATCCCAAAATCTAGAATGCGAATTGCTCAAAAAGGGAAATAATGAGCGATTCACAGCAGGTTGTCATTATAGAATATTCCTATTTCACTAGTCTGCTGTGAATTTAGTTGTCGTGTGGCTGAGACTTTCTAGTCAGAGCTATACGCTTCTTCTCCGTGCTGGCTCTGGTCCAGACCTTTCTCTTCGTCTTCGGGGCTTACTCTTAATGGCGTGATGAGACTAATCAATTTAAGCAGAAAGTATGAACCGAAGAACGCATAAGCTGCAACGACGAGGACCGTTATCAGCTGGACAAACAGTTGCTGGGGGTTACCGTAGAGCAAACCGTTAACGTTGTTTATTATCGCTGTAGCAAACAAGCCTGTCGCCAACGACCCCCAGATTCCGCTGGCGCCGTGGCATGCGAAGACGTCCAGTGAATCGTCGATTTTTGTTCTTCCTGCACGCCAGTTCGAAACCAGATTTGAGAGGATACCTGCACCCAATCCGATGATTATCGAAGCGCTTACGTTAACGTAGCCAGAAGCAGGAGTGATTGCGACCAACCCGCAAACTGCACCTACTGAAATACCGACTCCGGATGGTTTCCCTTTCGTTACCCAATCCACAGTCATCCAACTTACTGCTGCAGATGCGGCTGACAAATTGGTGGTGACAAGGGCATTGACAGCCAGCGAGTTTGCTGCAAGGGAACTTCCCGCGTTAAAGCCAAACCATCCGAACCACAATAATGCTGCCCCCAAAATAACGAACGGTATGTTGTTCGGCTTGAACCCTCCGTTGCTCATTTCAGGAGTCTTTCTCCTCCCAATGACCAAAGCGGCAGCCAAAGCTGAAAGACCTGCTGCGATGTGAACGACTGTTCCGCCTGCAAAATCAATGGCGCCTAGTGACCGCAGCCAGCCACCTGTGTTCCACACCCAGTGAGCAATTGGCGAATAGATTAAAGTCGACCATAAAATGATGAAAATCAGTAGCGAACGAAACTTTATTCTTTCTGCACACGCTCCGATAATTAATGCTGGCGTGATTGCTGCGAATTTCAACTGGAAGGCAAAGAATAAAAGCTCAGGAATCTCGGGTGCATAGGCACTTGTCGTGTTTATTCCGACATTGTTCAGCCCCGCGAGAGACAGGTCGCCGATAAAGCCGTTGATGCTTGGACCGAATGCGAGGCTGTAACCCCACAGCGCCCATACTAGACTTACAACCGCGAAAATAATGAAACATTGGACCAGCGTTGAAACCAAGTTCTTTTTTCTAACAAGTCCTGCGTAGAAAAAGCCAAGGGCAGGCGTCATCAACATTACCAAAGCAGTGGCAGCCATTACCCATGCGATGTCTCCTGGGTTCAATTTCTATATGCCCCCGTCGTTAACGTCGACTGAATATTGTGGTGGAGTTCGTCATCGTGATCAAACTCGCTTTTGGATGCCTAAAAACCACGTTCATAATAAATGAAATAAATTGAACATCATTCATTATTCTGACGATTATCCTGTATAATCTCCTGTTCATCATGCCTTTCAATGAACAAAGCAAGAATAATATAAACATATTTGTGAAGATTTCACAATTTTTCATAAAAATTCAGAATAAATAAAAGGGGATCATTTATTTTTTGCAGTAACACGCATTTTCGTGATATTTTCCTTTATCTCAACCTTCAAACCCATGACTGAAAGAAACTCTTCAATGAAAATTTTAACGAATTTTTTTGTAACTTCTGACCCCAGAACTACCGTGAAATCGTTTTCCGAGTTTTTGGTAATTCTAAAAAAGTTGCAGGTTTCCAGCCGTTCCAACAAATCCTCAAGAGAATAGACTTTGTGCCCAAGTTGTTCTGCGTGGGACCTAGCCACCTCTCTGTGCTTTTGCCAAAAGGACTCTTTTTCGGGCGAAGATTCAACGAGACTCAGAAAGAGAAGCCAGTGGTCCACGTCTAAAATTACGTGTTCGCCCGAAAGAAGCATATCCATATAGCAGTACAGCCTTTCTCTGTTTTCAGGGTCAACCAGCGCCCTGTTTTCCTGATAAGACCGCAGAGCCTTCCTTACCAGTTCACTTTGGGAAATCTTCATCTCCTTAACCATATTATCGAAAAGGATGTTCGTATCATCGTCCAGTGCGACTGTTACTCTCTTCGGGTTCTTCATGGCAAAGCACTATTAATTGATTTAATCAGCATTTCTCGGAATTCTTAAATGTCGGCTCTGAAATCCTCCTTGACCACGTTCAGGACAACGTTAGTCACGGTCCTTTTTATGTAGGGCATCGCTAGGAGGCTCTTAACGAAATTGTTCATGTCCACCCTGTCTCGGAACCTGACCACCACAGCAATGTCGAAGTCGCCCGTCACGTCGTAGACGCACAAGGCGTTGCCTGACTTGGCTATCTCTTTTTCGACGTCGACGAGGTGGGTTCCCTCCGCCTGAATCAGCACGATGGCGGTTATCGTGAAGCCAAGCTTGAAGGGGTCAACAAGCACAGTGTAGCCCTTCAGGACGCCTTTGTCCTCAAGATTTTTTATCCGGTTAAACGCTGTTCCTACGGAAATTCCCAGTTTACCCGCTATTTTGTTATAGCTCAGACGGGAGTCTTCCTGTAGAAGCTTGATAACCTTAATGTCTATTTCATCAATCTTTTCAGTTGATGCTGATGCCATATTTCATCACGCCCGACGCGTACGATACCATTTGAATAAACATTCATTTATTGGATGAATATTTAAACATTTTCATCATTTCAACGAAAGATTTAAATATACTCTCATCCACATTGGGAATCCATTGAATGAAATCGAAGGTGCGCTACATGGAGGCTGAAAATACCAAGAAAGCCATCGAAACCCTGAAGAAGAACAAAGTACGCTGGGTACACTCCGCATTCGTTGACATGAGAGGACTGCTGCAAGACATGATTATACCCGCAAGAGACTACACCGAGGGAAACGCGTTCACAGCGGGCATCGGCTTCGACGGTTCGTCGGTCAGAGGGTTCAAAGCAATCGAAGAATCAGACATGATACTCATGCCCGACCCGGAAACGCTGGCAATCATTCCTTGGACCACCGAAGAGAACCAGAAAAGCGCCATTATCTTGGG
>CAZOKM010000082.1:6459-7872 GCA_964580405.1 uncultured Candidatus Bathyarchaeia archaeon
TTATGGTGGCAAGGAGCCTTCCGAGGTGTGCCCGAGAGGGTATGCGGCAAAAAAAGCCGTGAAAGCAGCGGCAGAAGCAGGATACACGGGACTCTTTGCGCCGGAATTGGAATACTTCATCTTCTCTTCGATAGACCCGACGAAGCTGACGTGGGACCTTTGGGTAAGCCCGAAGGGAGGCGAGGGAGACTCGTGGGGAGCGCCCAGAGTCGTGCCTCAATCGCCAGAGATCACCCCTGGAAACTTCACTTTGAGACCTAAGGAAGCCTATTATAGACCGCCGCCGGAAGACACAACGATTGATTACAGGAACGAGGTGTCCTCGGTGCTTGAGGACAACTTCGGCTTCACCATCGAGAAGCACCACCACGAAGTGGCTACTGCCGGCCAGATTGAGATTGACTTCCGCTTCGGCGAGCTTGTGAACACTGCTGACAAGACCCTATACTACAAGTTTGTCGCCAAAAACGTCGCCAAGAAGCGCGGGCTGATAGCGACTTTCATGCCCAAACCCGTGTACTTGGATAATGCCAGCGGAATGCACGTTCACATCTCACTTTGGCACGACAAAAAGAACGCCATGTACGACAGGAACGACGAGTACGCTGAGCTCAGCCAAACAGGAAGGTACTTCATCGGAGGACTGCTGGAACACGCGAAGGCCCTGACTGCGGTGTGCTGCCCCACGGTGAACTCTTACAAGCGGCTGGTTCCCGGCTTCGAAGCTCCCATCAACATCATGTGGTCACGCCGGAACAGGTCCGCCCTAGCAAGAATACCCCTGTACTACAAGGGGCCGGAGTTCGCGTCTCACAAGCGTGCGGAGTACCGGGGGGTCGACCCGTCGTGCAACTCATACCTTGCCTTCTCCTGCCTTCTCATGGCTGGACTGGACGGCGTCAAAAAGAAGATTGACCCAGGCGACCCTGTCGACGAGGACGTCTTCAAGTTGACTCCGGAGCGCCGGAGAGCTCTCGGCATCAGGGAGCTGCCGACTACCCTGCGTGACGCCTTGGAGGAGATGAAGAGCGACGAAGTTATCCATTCGGCTCTCGGAAGCCATATATTCGACGCCTTCATTGAGTACAAGACGAACGATTGGAACCAGTACTGCCTTTATGTGACGCCTTGGGAAATAATGAAGTATCTGGACTATTAGAATTGGAGGAAAAAGGATAGAGAGGTAATGATGGAAAAATGAAAGCCTACATATTCCTTGAAACGAAGCCTGCGACGTCGATGGAAGTCATCGAGCGGATAAAGAAGAAGGTCAAAGAGGTCGTCAGCGCGGACGCCATCTACGGGAGGTACGACGCGGTCATCGTCATCGAAGTGCCGAACCTCGAAGGCATCAACGAGATCCTGTACAGAGTCATCGAGAAAGACCCCAACATAATCCACACCGAAACGTCC
>CAZOKM010000083.1:0-6381 GCA_964580405.1 uncultured Candidatus Bathyarchaeia archaeon
CGCTTCTTCAGTTCCTCGGTGGGCCAAAAAACGTTCTTTTTCTTAGAATCTTCAACAATCCACTTGACAGGCTTCATCTTCAATCCCGACACGCTCGTAAAGTTGTATTTGGCGGTTCATAACGTTATGAAAGATATAAACCTTTTTCAGTAAAATAAGGAAAAACAACTAATGTTTTCCACAAAAAGTAAAATTTTGGGTGATATCAGCTTCATGTATAACGGTCTAAATGAAGTCAGCGAGTGTCGTTTTAGGTTCCTCGTCGAACGACAGGTTCATGGGCTTGAAGGTCTGGTTGAGCGCGGCCCTCAGGTTCCTGACGTAGTCGTCCACGTTCACCTCGCGGAAGTCCCTCACGAGCTCAACGGGCTTCACGCTGAACGTTTTGCCGCGGTAGCTGAAGGGCTTAACCTTAACAAACGAGACGGGCTCTCCCTGCTTCACCGCCTTCTGCCTGTCCGCGAGCTGAACCGCGCACTGATAGGGCTGGTGGTAAACGTCCTCGCCGCTGGGCTTCTCGGAAACGTCGGAGTGCAGCTTCACCGTGTAGACCAAATCTCCTAGAGGAACCTTCCCCGACTGGAGACTCGCAATTGCGCGTTTGACGGTTCCCCCGATGTTATCCTTGGCTGCCTCGAACTCCGCCCAGTTCTTTGCGGCGACGAGTTCCTTCACGCAGTCCATGAAGACGTTCCTGATGAAGGGCGGAGAATTCGACTTTATAGCAGTCAGCCCCTTGACGTCGGCGGTGCCGTCCTTCCTGATCCCGAAGTACGCCTTCATGGCTCGGGGCAAGACGCAGACGGAGTAAACCTTGTCGACGGCGAGGTCAAGCCGGAGCTCCCCCTTCACCCTTCGGATAAGGTTGTTGACGCTGTCCTCCGATGGACCGTCTAGAAAAAGCGAGTCCGTGTCCCCGTAAAGCGGCTTAAGCCCCTCCTCCTCGGCGATGCCCCACGTCTTTCGCAGTGCGTATCTGCCGTAGGCGGTTATGGACTCCGCGAGGGCTGTCTGAGCCAACCCGTGGATTCTGACTGTGACGCCGTAGCTGGCGACCAGAATGAGCTTGAGGAGCCTCGACGCCGCCTCAGCCAGCTGCCTCTCCTCTTTTGGGATTGAGGCGTCTCTGGACAGCGGCTTGAACCAGTGTATGCGGAGGTCCTTGAGGGCGCCCGTGAGGATCGAGTAGACTCCCCGCCTCTTCCTGCACACGTAATGCTTCTCGTTTGGTACCTGATTGCCGCCGCATTCGTCGTGGCTGCAATCAACAGTCTCGTACGAAAGGTTGTACGCGTCGATCAAGCTCGGGTAGAGGCTCTCGAAGTCCACGACCACCGTGTCGAAATACGTCCCGGCTTTAGGCTGAAACGTTAAGGCTCCGGGCACGGCGTGCACTGTTTGTCCCTTCCTGAGCTCAGACGACCTCGGAACCAGAATGTTCTTTCTTCGTAAGTAGGAATGGAGGATTGACCGTATCCAAGTGCTCACCTGACGGTTCGAGAAAGCCTCAGGCAACGGCAGGTTCGCGACCCTCGACAGGAGGAAAGCCAAGTAGACCTTTTCGTAGTCAGCGGTCTCGGCGACTCCGAGCTCCTTCAGCGGAACCTGCGGCACGGGCTGGGAGCAGAGCGTGAACCAGTGCTCAAGCATCTCGTACTTCTGCGGGTCGGACGACTTGATGCCCAGGAACTTTTCGTTGAACCTTTCCTCGAGGGAGCCGCTGACCTTCCACGCGGGTTTAAGCTCGACCCCATTTACGTCGTAGGGCGCGCCGAAGACCAAGCCGCGGTCATAAACGTAGCTGAGGAGATACTCAATCCTGTCTTCCCACTTCTCCT
Organism: uncultured Candidatus Bathyarchaeia archaeon; assembly: GCA_964580405.1. Classification (GTDB taxonomy): domain Archaea; phylum Thermoproteota; class Bathyarchaeia; order Bathyarchaeales; family DTEX01; genus JAGTRI01. Next base: position 1,839 of record CAZOKM010000083.1, read on the forward strand.
CGAAAAGCTTGGAGGCTGACGCGAGCCTCACCGGGTCGTCTACTTCCACGCGGGTCATCGCCCGCTTTTCGCCTGAAAAAAGGTCTGTCTTCTCAACCGCGCGCGCCTTGACGCCCATGCTTTGGAGGATTGCGTCCTCTTGGCTGGTGAGTGGGGAATGTAGGAGAAAGTATGACCTGTATGTGCCGTCTTGTATCTCTATGGTCTCTGCCGAAACAGGATTGTACAAAGAAAGTTTTATAGAGCCTTTCTCTGACGTGCCGTTTATGAGATAGCAGAGACTCACGGGTATCAGCCCTGTGGCTAAATCTATTTGCGCGTCGATATTTATGGATGTGGACGCCGTTTACTTGATGTTACCATCCGATTTCGTGTTTTTTGACCAAGAAATACTTGACAGCGTCGTTCAATCCAAGAGAGAATGCTGCAGAACAGAACATTACGAAAAGCGTTTCAGTAAAGGGTAATGGTGCAAGGCCGGGGATTCCAATTGTAGTGACTATAATTGCAGCTATAATGCTGAGTATAATTGCCGTTAAAAGGATTCTACTGGGTCTGGAGTTCCAGAAGTGCCTTCTTTCTCTCACGTTGAAAATTAGGAACATAGCAGAATAGAACAGTATCTCGAAAGTAAACGTGTTAAGGGCTTGGTCATCTATGTTGAGATGGAAAATGTTTAGGCCGATGTATAATAGTGCAAAAGACTCTGCAATTACGAGTAGACTCAGCATTATTGATGCTTTCACTAGACCCCTAATGTTCCATTTGTCAGGTTTTTCGGACCAGCAAAGATTGTCTGTGGATAAAGCGATTTTTACAAAGTCGGTCATGAAGAAATAAAGTATTATGGCGAAGGCTGACACGACATAATTGCCTGTTAGAAGGAAAGAAAGAACTACGAAGGTCGCTATTTGCAAGGTTCTTACTACTTTGCTGAGTATCCACGCTGTTATTCTTTCGTAGATTATTCTTCCGTTTTTAACCAGGTCCAAGATACTGATTAATCCTTCATTTGTCAGCACGACGCTGGCTGCACCCTTTGCCACATCTGTTGCGTTGCTTACAGCGATGCCTACTTCTGCCTGCCTAAGAGCTGGTGCATCATTCACGCCATCACCTGTCATTCCCATCACGTGTTTGGCAGCTTGAAGACTCTTTACGATCAAGTATTTGTCTTCAGGATAGATTTCTGCAAATCCGTCGCTTCTGTCAGCCTTTTCTGCCGCCTTTATCGAATTTTCTTTAAGAAGATCCTTGAGGTCAGCTGCTTTGATCACGTTTTCTCCGAGCCCTACGTCTCTAGCGATTTCTCTTGCAACTGGAAGAGCGTCGCCTGTTAACATTTTGATAGATACTCCCAAGTTCCTAAGTTCTTGTATCAACTGCTTTGAGTCAGGTCTGGGTGCATCGTGAAGCGTCACTAAACCAACAAGCTCAGGTTGTTTCCTGCTCTCTATTCTTGCGACTGCTAGCGTTCTATAGCCTTTCATAGCAAACTCGCTCATTCGCCCCTCCAACTGGTTGACATCTTTTTCGTTAAGTTCGCATGCTTGTGCAATAACGTTGACGGCCCCTTTCACTACGGTGAATTCCTCACCATGTTTCTTCACCAAAGCCTCGGTTCTTCGTGTTTTGGGATCGAAGGGGGTGAATTTTCTCTGCTCATATGTGGAGTCCAAGAGTCCCCGCTCTTTGGCTGCCCTTATAAATGACAGGTCTATCGGGTCTTGATTTGCCTCTTGCGAAGCTAGAGCGCCATAGAGTACCACTTGCTCCTCCGTATACCCGTTTAGGGGTATTATGTTTGCGATTGAGAGTCGGTTCATTGTTATCGTTCCTGTTTTATCCGCACACAGGACATCCATGGTTGCGGCATCTTCAGAAGCACTTAGCCTCGTTACTAAGAGACCTTTTTTGGCAAGTTCCATAGAGCCTATTGCCATGCTGACAGTGAACATAGCAGGCAGAGCAACAGGTATCGCAGATAACAAGAGAACTAGAATTATGGGAAGCAGTTCCAGAAGGTCTTTGTCCGCTAGTACCGAAAAGACAAAGGCCAACGCTGTTAACACGATGACTATAATCAGTATCCATCTAACCATGTTCGAAACAACGTCTTCCACGTGAAGCTTTGGTCTAGCAAGCTGGACCAGTTCGGCGGTTCTTCCAAAATACGTTTTGACCCCCGTAGAAATAACTATACCGTTTGATTCCCCTTTTTTCACAATAGAGCCCGAATAAAGAAGATCCTCCGATTTCTTTTCTACCGCCATCGATTCTCCAGTCAAAGCTGACTGATCAACTTCAAGCTCACCCGTTAACACTTTAACGTCAGCTGGAACAAAATCTCCTGAACGGTTTCTGACTATATCACCTGGCACCAGTTCTCTGGCGGTCACAATTTTCCAAGCGCCGTCTCTGAGCACTCTCGCATTAACCTGGAGCTTTTCTTTCAAAGCCTCTACTGCGTTTGATGCTCTCTGTTCTTCAGCAAAACCCAGTATCGAGTTGAAAACAAGCAATCCTGCTACTATGTAGAAATCTGCGAATCTATTCAGGATCCATGAAAGAACCATTATGGCTTCAAGCATCCATGCAGTGAGACCCCAAAACTTCTTGGCAAATAGGAACGCAGGATTGACCCGTTTTTCAGGGACCTCATTGAAGCCATACTGTTTCAGTTTAGCTGCAACATCATCTTCCCTTAAACCGTGATTCAAATCTGACCCAAGCGTCTTCACAGCGTCATCTGCATTGGCATCGAAAAGGTTCACATCCTCGTTTTTGTCATCCGACATTTGTCTGGCACCGCAATCCAAAACATAACTTACTTTGCTTCTTTTAAGGACAAACTATTTTTTTCTTACGTTTGAAGCCAAGTGACAACTGCACGAATTTCTCTTTAACTAACGAATAATAAAAACCATAAAAAATTGTTTGGTGGGCCGAGCCGGATTCGAACCGGCGGTCTTCGCCGTGTGAGGGCGACGTCCTAAACCAGGCTAGACTATCGGCCCGGACACGACTTTATTCGACGTTCTGCCTTTTTTGCTTTACACTTTTTAGATGCTGTTTTACTTCCCATTCATTATGGATCACAACGCTTATAAGCGTGTAAATCGTTTACGTAAATGGTTTACAATCGATGTAAACCATTTACAATAAGGAGCGAACCATGATGAACGGAGAAGAATGGAAAGAGACGTACAAAAAGACCGTCCAAGACCTGAAGGAGCAGTACAACAAGGCGATGGAGGAGTGGAGACAAAAATTCGGAGACGTAAAGATGCAAATCAAAACAAACATTCCGGAAGGTGTTATTCCGCCGTTGCCGCCTGTGCCGTCCATGCCCTCTTTGCCCATGCCGTTTCCTTTCCACGTTGGAAGGTCGAACGTTGTTGCCTCGCGCATCGGCGACGAGGATCTGAGGTCAATCGACCTGCTGGTTGAGGCGGGGCTCTTCGAAACCCGGTCAGAAGCTGTCGCGTTCCTCGTGAGGGAAGGCATCAAAGCCCGCAAAGACACGCTCGGAAAAGTCACCTCAGCCCTTGAAGACATACGGAAGCTGCGGAAGGAAGCGGAAGAACAGGTCGCTAATTTGAAAAAGAACGTTGGCATGGTAGAACCTGAAGAAACTAAAAGGTCCGAAGAAACTGAAGACCAAAGCACAAGATGCCTGAAATGCGGGAAAGACTTAACAGAATTCCCCAAAGCCATAACTGTCTGCCCATACTGTGGGACACGAATTAAAAGGGACTGAGTGCGCTAATTGGCGTACCTTCCCCCTCTTTTTATTGTAAAAGGGTAGTGACACCAAAACGTTTATTAGTACGCCAGTCGTAAGTTCTTTTTTCATTAAAAAATGAAAAAAGTCCAAACAGATTAAAATCAATATATAGGAAAGGTGTATAACGCGATGTTCAAGATAAGAATGTGCGATGCGACGAAAGAGTACGCGAAGATGGCGTTGACCGTCACCGGAGTGGTCGCCATAGGGTATGTGCTGCTTCATGTCATTTCTTCACTGTAGGCATGGGATGGGCGAAAAGACTAAATTCGGGCTCCCGTCATTTTCAAGGCACGAGGGCCCGTAGCCTAGCCAGGATGGGGCGTCGGCCTCCTAAGCCGATGGTCCTGGGTTCAAATCCCAGCGGGCCCGCATTCCGCGACGAGACTTCTATGCTGGCGTTTCAGGTTCCACTATGACTGCTGTTCCCGTGGCTGAGATGACGATGACGCTCAGGAGGTCTGACGACTCCGTGTCCAACCCGATGACGGCGTTTGCGCCCATCTGCTGGGCCTGCTCCCTCATCCGCTGGATAGCTTCGACTCTTGCCTTCTCTATCTCGTAGGTGAAGGCAGAAACCTCGCCACCCATCATCGACTGTATCCCCGCAACGAACTTACCACCCACACCACGTGTCCTAGCGGTTAAGCCTGTGACTACGCCGAGGACCCTTTTTATGCGATAACCTGAGATAGTTGGCGTAGTCACGACGAGAAACTCCGTTTGGGCAGGTGGCAGGCCAACCGTGGTTCCGCC
>CAZOKM010000083.1:6481-7708 GCA_964580405.1 uncultured Candidatus Bathyarchaeia archaeon
AAAGCCAGAGCAGCGTTCTCGAAGGCTTCAGCTAGGTCCTCTCCGTAGGCGGCGATGTAGGCGTCTGCCGTGTGCTCGAGGAACTCGAACCCCCTCTTTCTATCAGTCATGAACGTGAGCCTTCTTGTCCACGTGTTCGTGTTTTTTTGATGAGTCTTTGCAGTGGCTTCGTGAGACAATATCTATGTCGCTGACCATTATAAAAGTAAGTTCAACGCAATTTTCACCATAACGCAAGGAGATGTGGAAATGCCTAATGTACTCGTCGCGTACGATTCGCAGTCGGGAAACACCGAGAAGGCAGCGGCTCTGGTGGCCGAAGGCGCAAAGCAGGTTAAGGGAGTCAAATGTGCCCTCAAGAGGGTCGAAGACGTTTCCTTGGACGACCTCCTCGGAGCAGACGGCATTATCGTCGGTTCGCCGACCTATTACGGGACGATGAGCGCGAAGACCAAGGCGCTGTTCGACAGAAGCGTCGAACTCCACGGCAAGCTCCAAGGAAAGGTAGGAGCCGCCTTCACAACTTCAGGCGGAACCGCCACGGGTGCTGAAACCACAATACTCTCGATTCTGCAGGGGCTCCTGATCCACGGCATGATCGTTCAGGGCAACTCAGACAACCAACACTATGGGCTGGCGGTGGTCGGAGCGCCGAAAGAGAAAGACAAGACCACATGCACGGAGTTCGGAGCCAGAATAGCGAAGCTCACAGCAAGAGTAGCCAGCACGGAATAGACGTCGATCTTCTGACCTTTTTCTGGGTCAACCTGAAACCGTCATTATTAAAATGCCAGTTACAGGTTTCAAAACTCTTTTACACAGCCTCGGGCATAATAAAAAGGGATTATACGACGAATTGAACAATTAGTGGTCACACGTTGGGGTCGATATGAAGGCTGTTGTCTTGGCGGCAGGCGAAGGAAAACGGCTGCGCCCTCTAACTTACACCCGTCCCAAACACATGATTCAGGTGGCTGGGAAGCCTCTCCTCGAGCACCTCCTCTACGCGTTGAAGGAACCAGGCTTAACGGACATCTTGATGGTCGTCAACTACAAAGCTGAACGAATCATCGACTACTTCGGGGACGGTAAAAAATTCGGTCTGAGAATCGAGTACGTCCACCAGAAGGAAATGAAAGGGACCGCTGACGCCTTCGGCATGGCCGAAAACCACGTCAAGGGCGACTTCGTGGCGGTCTACGGAGACCTCCTCGTGAATTCCAGCGC
>CAZOKM010000084.1:0-7611 GCA_964580405.1 uncultured Candidatus Bathyarchaeia archaeon
GCCCACTCGATGGGGAACAGCACGGGCAACCTGAAGGAGTACTGGGAAACAATCCGCGCCCACAAACGCCTACGCGGTGGCTTCATCTGGGACTGGGTTGACCAGGGGCTGGAGCGGAGGACCGAGAAGGGCGAGAAGTGGTGGGCGTACGGCGGGGACTTCGGCGACCAGCTCAACGACAGCAACTTCTGCATAAACGGGCTCATCTGGCCCGACCGCAAGCCTCACCCCGCGATGTGGGAGTGCAAGAAGATATTCCAGCCCGTTGACGTTGAAGCCGTCGACCTGAACGCGGGGAAGGTTAAAGTAACCAACAACTACGACTTCTCCGACCTGAGCGGACTCGACGCCGAGTGGGAGCTAACCGCGGACGGCAAGGTCCTTCAAAGCGGTCAGCTGCTAAAACTCAGCACTCAAGCAAAAGGCGCTGAAGATGTGACCATACCGTTGACAGTTCCAGCGTTGAAGGCTGGGACGGAGTACTGGCTCACAGTGCGGTTCAAGCTTTCTGAAAGTACAGCTTGGGCGGAGAAGGGTCACGAGGTGGCTTGGGCGCAGTTCAAGATGCCGTTCGAGGCTCCGCCCGCGCCCGCGCTTGACGTTCAGGGCATGACCGCCGTCAGGTTCGACGAGACGGACAAGCAGATCACGATAATCGGCGCGAAGTTCAGGGCGGTCTTCGACAAGAAGAAGGGCATCTTAACCTCACTGAAGCACGGCAACGTCGAGCTCGTCAAAAAAGGTCCGATGTTGAACGTTTGGCGGGCGCCAACCGACAACGACGTCCCACGGCTTGCGCCAAAGTGGCGGAGCTTCGGGCTGGACCGTGTCGAACAAGAAGTGAAAAGCATCATCGCGCTGCATGCTGGTCCACAGCTTATACAAGTTGTAGTAACTTCTGTGGTTCGGGCGCCCGACGTCGCTGAGGGCTTTGAGTGCAGGACCGTCTACAACTTCTACGGAAGCAGCGATATTATCATCGAGACAAACGTTACCCCGAGCCTAAAGGTGCCGTCCCTCCCAAGAATCGGGCTGCGGATGACCGTCCCAGAGAAGCTCAACACCCTCACGTGGTACGGGCGCGGACCGCACGAGAATCACTGGGACCGCAGGGAAGGAGCCGCCGTTGGAGTCTACCGGGGCAGAGTGTCCGAACAGTACGTGCCCTACATCAAGCCGCAGGAGAACGGCAACAAGACGGACGTCCGCTGGGCTTCGCTAACCGACGCGAGCGGCGCAGGGTTGCTTGTTGTGGGGATGCCACTGCTGGAGGTCACCGCGCAGTACTTCACTTCCGAAGACCTAGAGAAGGCGAGGCACACCCACGAGCTGAAGAGGCGCAGAGACATCACTCTGTGCGTCGACTACAAGCAGTCCGGAGTCGGCGGCGGAAGCTGCGGACCCGACACTCTAGCAAAGTATCTAGTAACGCCTGAGCCAATCCGCTTCAGCGTCAGGCTGAGACCCCTGTCCCCGAAGGAACCGTCCACCGTTGAGCTCAGCAAGCAGAGAATCGAGCCAGCCAGCAAACCAGGTCCAAACGAGTAAACGGCTTACTGATGCGGGCCTGTCTGTAAAGCCCATGTCGACCTCGACGAACAAGGTTTCCTCAGGTTTCGTTGTTCTAGTAATTTCTGTTTCTTTACGAATCCGTAAAGGTCTTTATACGATGAGGACGAATATTTTGGGAGCAAATCATTGAGAGGTTTGAAAGCGTGCCCAAGAAGACTCCGGCATCAGACGTGGAGACAAAGGTCAAGGACCTGCTACAACGCATGACCCTCGAAGAGAAGGTCGCGCAGCTAGGCTCAGCCGCGTGCAAACTGGACTCCATCGCGTCCCAGAGCCTCCTCGAGAACGGAAAATTCTCCAAGCAAAAAGCCGAACAGATCCTCGCCCAAGGAATAGGCCAGATCACGCGCCTCATGGGGGGAACCACCGTATTGAGGAACCCGAGGGAGGCTGCGGAAATCGCGAACGAGATCCAGCGCTTCCTTGTGGAGGAGACGCGGCTCGGGATACCGGCCACGATTCACGAGGAATGCCTAAGCGGCTACATGGTTTACGGCGGAACCACCTTCCCCCAGGCCGTTGGGTTGGCCAGCACGTGGGACCCCAAGCTCGTTCAGAGGATCACAGCGACCATAAGGAGGCAGATGAGGTCCGTCGGCGCCCACCAAGGGCTTTCTCCGGTTCTGGACATTGCGAGGGACCCGAGGTGGGGCAGGAGCGAGGAGACGTTCGGCGAGGACCCGTACCTCGTCGCTACCATGGGGGTCGCTTACGTGAAGGGACTCCAAGGGGACAACCTTGGTTCAGGGGTCATTGCGACGCCGAAGCACTTCGCCGCTCACAGCTTTTCCGAGGGCGGAAGGAACTGCGCTCCAGTCCACGTTCCGCCGCGTGAGCTTAGGGAGGTCTTCATGTTTCCCTTCGAAGCCGTCGTCAAGGAGGCGAAGGCCTACTCCCTCATGAACGCGTACCACGACATCGACGGAGTCCCGTGCGCGGCCTCGCACGAGCTTCTGACCGAGGTGCTGAGGGAGGAGTGGGGGTTCGAAGGGTTCGTTGTCTCGGACTACTGGGCGATAGAGAGGCTGCAGACCGTCCACCACGTAGCCTCCGACGAGAAAGACGCAGCTGTCCAGGCACTGGAGGCTGGGATTGACCTGGAGCTTCCCACCACGAACTATTACGGGAAACCCCTCGTTCAGGCGGTCAAGGAGGAGCTCGTTTCAGAAGCCACCTTGGACAAGGCTGTCTCGAGGATTCTCCGAGCCAAGTTCGTCCTTGGGTTGTTCGATAATCCCTACGTTGACGTCAAGGAGGTTCCCGAGGTCCTCGACACCACTGAGAACCGTGCCTTGGCGCTTGAGGCCGCCAGAGAATCCATCGTTCTCCTGAAGAATGACGGCGTCCTCCCACTCGACAAGAAGGCAAAGACGATTGCTGTGGTGGGGCCCAGCGCGGACAGCACAAGGAACCTCAACGGCGACTACAGCTACGTCGCACACATGAGGTGCGAGGAGGACACGGTGCCGACGGTCAGCATCCTCCAAGGCATCAAGAACAAAGTGTCGCAGAAGACCAGCGTGCGCTACGCGAAGGGCTGCGACATATCCGGAACGTCAACGGAAGGGTTCGAAGAGGCGCTCGAAGCTGGAAGGAAATCCGACGTCATAGTCGCCGTCGTTGGCGAGAAGTCGGGGCTCTGGGGAACAGACGTTTCGGGCGAGTTCAGGGACCGCGCGAGCCTTGAGCTCCCAGGCGCCCAAGAAGACCTAGTGAAGGCCTTGTGCGAACTGGGCAAGCCGGTCATTGTTGTATTTGTGAACGGGAGGCCTCTCTCAACGGTGTGGATAGCCAAGAACTGCCCAGCTGTTGTCGAGGCGTGGTTGCCCGGGGAGGAAGGCGGAAACGCCGTTGCCGAGGTATTATTCGGCGATTGTAATCCGAGCGGCAAGCTCCCGGTGTCGATTCCTCAGGACGTCGGCCAAGTTCCCGTCAACTACAGCAGGAGGCCCTCGTCCTTTGGCGATTACGTCTTCGGCAACTCGAAGCCGCTGTTCCCCTTCGGCCACGGGCTGAGCTACACGAAGTTCGAGTACAGCTCTTTAGCCATCAAGCCCGAGAATGTCGGTCCAGCTGGAATGGTCGAAGTCAACTTTGACGTGAAGGACGTTGGAAGCCGAGAGGGGGATGAAGTAGTTCAGCTCTACGTCCGCGACGAGGTCGCGTCGGTCACCAGACCCATAAAGGAATTGAAGGGCTTCGCAAGAATACGACTCGGACCAAGTGAAAAGAGGACCGTCACCTTCAGGCTCTCCACGGACCAGCTCGCCTTCTACGACCGCCACATGAGGCTTGTCGTGGAGCCCGGAATATTCACGGTCATGGTGGGGAGCTCGTCCGAAGACCTGAGGCTGACCGGAAGCTTCAAAGTGATAGGCGACGTCAAGGTTCTGCCCTCCCGCGACGTGTTCTTCAGCGAAACAACGGTACGCTGAGAAAGAATCCTAGTAAACTCCAACGTGGGAGTCTTTTTTCCCCAATAATTTATTTTTTTATGTACCTCAGAATTTCGTCAGACTGGTCTCGCGTTAGGGCTTTGGTTGACTCGAGGTCTTTGACGATTTCGGAGATGGTCGTCACGGGCTTGACCTTGTAGCCCTGTTTTTCGAGCTCCTGTTTACCGCCTTGCTCCCTGTCGACCACGACGACGATGGCTTCTATGGTCGCGCCCGCTTGCTCCAGGAGCTTGATGCCCTCGACTTTTGAGGCACCCGAGGTAATCACGTCGTCGAAGAAGGCGATGCGGTCGCCAGCTTGGACGCCGCCCCCGGCTATCCTGTCGGTCACGCCGTAGGTCTTCGACTCCTTCCTTATGACTAAACACGGTATCCTCAGCTTCCCGGCGATGTTCGGAGCCAGCAGTGCACCCTTGAGCTCGATTGAGGCCAGCTTGTTCACTTTCCCCGAAGAGACCATGGGCTCGATTTCCTCAGCCACGGCGTCGACAATGTAGCTGAAGTCCCACGGCGAGGATAAGAGCCAACTCAAATCGATGTAGTACGGGCTCGTCACGCCCGACTTGAGCTTGAAGCTCCCGAACTTCAAGGCGCCCGAACGAACCAGAGCCTTAGCCACAATCGATGTCTTGCCCGACACGACCAGTCACCACAACCACTGGGACTGGCTATTCGCGTTTTTACGCTAAAAGGCTTTTTACTATGCACTGCTGGGATTGTTGATTAAATCATAAAAGGAACCTAGACTTCCACCGCATGATTTGAGTTCGTAAGATTCTTCAGGTTTTTTCCTTTAGCTTCCACCATTCGAATTATGTTGCGCTGAACCGGGCTTTTTTTTCGAACTGCTTCTCGTAGATTCTCCGCACTCTCTGGATTGTGTCGGCTTCGTCGGGGCTCTTGTCCCACCGTATCCTCGTTATACGCGCGAACCTGAGAGCCATCCCGCACTCGTACGTGGGACTCTCCTGGACTTCGTTGTAGGCGACCTCGACGACGACGCTCGGCTGAACGGCGACCCTGTGCCCCTCATGCTTTATGGCTATCTTGAGGAGCCTCTGGGTCATGTCCTCCATCTCCTCGTCCGTCAGCCCCTTGAACGTCTTGCCCAAGGTGAGGAGCTCGCCACTTTCCTCGTCCCTCGCCGCCAGATGATAATCCGACAGCCACCTCCGCCTCCTCCCGTAGCCGTACTCGGCGGCGACAATCACGAGGTCCAAGGGCTCCAGGACCTCCTTGACCTTGAGCCAGTGTTTGCCGCGGACCCCCGGTGTGTAGGGGCCGTCAAGCCTCTTCGCCACAAGTCCCTCGTGCCCCCCGTCCACGGCTCTGCGCATGAACCGCTTAGCCTCAGCCAAGTCTCCCGTCACAATCTGCTCGGTGAGGGGGATGCTGCCAGCTGCTTCCGCCATCTTCTGCCGCCGCTTTGTGTATGGGAGGCTGATGAGGCTTTCGCCGTCGAGGTACATCGCGTCGAACAGGTACAGCCTGACCGGGATTTCGTTTGCCATTGCTTCGACTTCGGTGACCCTTCGGAAGCGGCGCATAAGGTGCTGAAACGGGAGAGGACTGCCGTCCTGCCCCACGGCGATGACCTCACCCTCCAGAATGGCTTCTTCCGCCTTCAACTCGCGCTGGACCTGCTGCACGACCTCTGGGAGGCTTTCGGTGACGTCCGTCAGTCGTCGGCTGAAAATCATTACTTCGCTGCCTACTTTGTGAATTTGGATTCGGGCGCCGTCGAACTTGTACTCGAAAGCCATCTTTCCGCCGTACTCCTTGATGGCTTCGTCCACGTTTTCAGCCGTGCTGGCGAGCATGGGCTTGATGGGTCTGAAAACCTTGAAACCGAGTCCTGCGACTCCTTCCGCGCCTCGGGTCTTGCTTATGGATGCGACTTCGCCGATGTCTCCCGTGAACATCGCGGCCTTCTGGACGGCTTTGAGGGGGACGGAGAACGCTTTGGAGACCGCCGCTTCCATGAGCCCCTCGTGGAACCCCGTCCTCATCTCGCCGAGGATGATTTTAACGAGGTACTTGGCTTCCAGCGGCTGAGCCCGCCCGAAGAGGGTCTCAACGAGCCGTTCCTTCCGTTCGCGGGCTCCCTGCCCCGTTATCTCAGCTACAGCTTCGAGGACCCTTCGGACTTCGAGTATTGTCAGTGGATTTTCGAACAGCGTCGACTGCCTGCGGACCTTGTTCTTTTCGAAGACAGCCTGGGTCGCTGCGCCCACGTCGCCCGTTTCGCGGAACGCGGTCGAAAACTCTTTCCAGTCCGTCTTTGTGAGTCGCTGGATGGTAGCGCTGAGGGTTGCCCAGCTGACGTCGAGGGTCCTCTGGTCCCACTTCGGGAAGGCGCGTCCAAGCATCATCGAAGCCGCGGGTTCAACCTCGCCGTCGTCGAGAAACTTTAGGAATTCAGCTGCGGCGTCGGTCATCTGGTTGCGCTTCGTCGTCGACGAAATCTTCTCGCAGACCTCGGTTAGCACCTGGAATTTCATCGTGGACTCCTACTTACTTGTAGTCGGGGCTGAGGAGTTCAGCCTTTGGGTCTTTGGATAAGGTTTTAAAAAAGACATAATTCTATTGTGCTGAGAATTTAGACCCAAAGTTTGTCTAGCTCTGTCTGCAGCTCGTGCTTTTTGCGCTCGTACTCCTCGACGGAGAGCTCGTTCAGCTTGTACCTCGTCTGCAGTGTCTCAAGCTGCTCCCTAAGGACACGGTCCTTCTCCTTTTTCTCCTTAATCAGAGAGCCGAAGAACGCCAAGGTCTCCTCGACGTCGGGTTTGACGACCTTCAGGGCTTCAGCGGAAACCTTCCCTTCGCCCGCGAGCTTCTCGAGGTCGCTCAGGCACGTTTGCAGCTTGCTCTCGAGGTCCCTTATCTGTCCCGGCTTCTTGCCCGACATCAGGTTTTCGAGGCTGCTGATGTGGGCTTCCAGTGCCTTCGACGAGCCGGTGAGCTCGCGTTCCTCCGCCTTCAAGCTTTCCATCTGCTGAGAGTAAACGTTGCTGTCCACCTCTCCCACCTTGTGGCGGACCTCGAGCTCCTCGAGCTTCGACGAAGCCTCGACCAGCCGCCTATTCTTTTGTTCCAACTTGTCCTGGAGCTCGCCCGTCTTTATCTCGCGGGCCCTCATGAAACTGTTCAGTTTGCTGTCGTACTCATTATAGAGCTTCAGGAAGACCTTTTCCGCGACTTGCCCCGACCGGAAGAGGTCGAGGAGCGAAATCTTCCTCTCGTACAAGGCCTCGATGCCCGACATGAGGCTGGCAATCTCGTCCTTCGCCGTGACCGGAGGCGGCGCAGCCGCGCGGGGCGGAGCCTGGGCCGTCGTCGGTGGCGGTATCGTCGGCGGCAGCGGAGGAAAGGGTCCAGCCTGCTGCGGCGGTGGCCTGATTGTGGGCGGAGCCAGCTCGGGTAATTTCGCTCCGCAGTATATGCAGTACTTCATGGCTGGGGCGTTTTTTCCGCAGCCTGGGCAGCGGACGCGGGGTTCATTGAATTCTGACAAGTTACTGCCTCCTGAAACAGTTGAACCAATGCACTGTATATATTTAATGCTTAATGATAAATTCTTCTG
>CAZOKM010000085.1:0-7560 GCA_964580405.1 uncultured Candidatus Bathyarchaeia archaeon
TTTGACTGACCGGAGTTCTGCCACGGTGCGAATCGTCATGCCTTCGGAGGCAGCTTCGCGAATCGTTCAGGAGGCTTTGGAGCCTGAGACGAAGGCTGCGGCAGCGCACCGTTCGAGGGTGAAGATTAATCGCGAAGGGAACGCGGTGACCCTTTTGTTCGAGGCGGACGACACGACGGCTCTGAGGGCTTCGGTGAACTCGTACCTTAGCTGGCTGAAGCTCCTTATGGACCTGTGCGCCTCGTTCGAGAAGACTTAGGCTTCTATGGGAATCCCCTGAAGGGCATGTTCGGAGAGGTTCGCGTGGCTTCCGCCTTCTCCGCTTCGGGCTCCTTGAACTGCATGTCGTATAGGTGGCGGTAGATGCCGTTCTTCTTCGTGAGCTGCTTGTGATTGCCCTCCTCGGCGATTCTTCCGTTGTCGATGACGAAGATCCGGTCCGCGTTCCTCACGGTCGAAAGCCTGTGCGCGATAATTATGGAAGTCCTGTCTTTCAGAAGAATCCTCATCGCCTTCCGAATCAGAAGGTCCGTGTAAGGGTCTATGCTCGAGGTTGCCTCGTCCAAAACCATAATAGCTGGGTTCCTCAGCAAGGCGCGGGCGAACGAAATGAGCTGTTTCTGCCCAACCGAAAGCCCTGCTCCCCTTTCGCCTATTTCGGTGTTGTAGCCGTTGACGGTTTTGGCGATGAACTCGTGAGCACCCACCGTCTTCGCAGCGTTCATAACCTCCTCGTCCGAGGCTTCCAGGTTGCCATACCTTATGTTCTCCATTATCGTGCCCATAAAAAGGAACGACTCCTGAAGGACGATTCCCATCTGCCTACGCAGCGACTCCTGAGTAATCTGCCTGACGTCCTGCCCGTCAATCGTCACCGACCCCGACTTCGCCTCGTAGAACCTGCTGATGAGCTTGATGATTGTGCTTTTCCCAGCGCCAGTCGACCCAACGAGCGCAACCGTCTCTTTAGGCTTTATGCGGAAGCTGACGTTGTGCAGGACGGGGTGGTCCTGAACGTAGGCGAAGGTCACGTCCTTGAACTCGATTTCGCCCCTTATCGGCGGTATCTGAGGCGCGTTTTCAGCGTCCCTTATTTCTGGTTGCCTGTCGATGAGGTTGAAGATTCTCTCCGCAGCCGCCAGCGCAGATTGCACAACGTTGTAGAAGTTTGTCAAATCGAAAATCGGGCCAAAGAACCTGCTGACGTACAATGTGAACGTTATCAGGATTCCGATTGCTGCCGTTAGGGTTCCCAGAGAGCCGTTTAAAGCCAGCATCCCCCCGTAAAGGATTACTATTCCCGTGCCTACCGCTTGGATTAGCTGTATAGTCGGGAAGAAGGTTCCCCACACAATGTTCGCTTGGAGGTTGGCTTGGGTTTCCTGCTGGTTCACTTTCGTGAAATCCCTTATCGTGTCAGCCTCCCTCGTGAAGGACTTTATCTCCCTTATACCCGATATTCCCTCTTGGAGCTTTGAGGTTACTCCCGAAATCGTCTTCCGTGTCGCCCTGTAGGTGCTTCTGAACCTTGAGCTGAAAGCCAACGCTGTCCCAATCAGAAGTGGGATGGTAAGCATCGAGACAAGGGTCATCTGGACGTTTATCATGAACATGATAAACAGCGTCAACGCCAAGCTCAGAACGTCGCTCAGTACCATAATGACGCCCCCTGTGAAGGCTTGCCCGATGCTGTCAGTGTCGTTCGTCACAATGGATATCGTGTCTCCGCTGTCCGCCCTGTCAAAGAAGCTGAACGACAGCTCCTGAAGGTGAGTGAACAGGTCTTTGCGCATTCTAAAGAGCATGCTTTCGCCGATCTTACCAATCGAGAAAGTCCGAAATGTATCGGAGACCCAACCCACCACCAAGACCATGATGTAAATCAAAGCCATCAGCTGTAAACCCGCATAGTCAGACGTCATGATGTAGCGCCCGATGATTCCGATTCCGAGTAAGTACGGACCGATGACGCCCGTGATTGCTGAGACGACGGTCGTTATGACGACGATTGACAAATGCTTCCTGTAGGGCAGAAGGTACTTCAGTAGCCTTGACAGCAGGACGTTTGTTGAGGTCTTCCTTTCCGTAGACCCTTCTGCCTCAAACCCGTGGAAATGAGGATGGAAACCCAACTATGCCGCCGCCTCCTTGCCGTTTCGGGAGTTCGCCCTCGCCCGTTTCGGCTCAAGCGCCTCTTTCTGAGCCTCGTAAAGGGTCTCGTAAATTCTATAGTAGTCTCCCCTCTTCGCCATGAGCGACTCGTGGTCCCCCTCCTCGACGATTCGCCCGTCATCCAGCACGACGATTTTGTCCGCGTTCCTGATCGTGGACAGCCGCTGGGTGACGACGAAGGTCGTCCTATTCTTCAGCAAGGCGCTCAACGCCTGCTGGATCTCGTACTCCGTGTCCACATCCACGCTTGACGTCGAATCGTCCAGAATCAGTATCCTCGAATCCATGAGCAGCGCCCGAGCGATGGCGACCCTCTGCTGCTGCCCGCCCGACAGAGTCACGCCTCTTTCGCCGATTACCGTGTCGTAACCCTTTGGCAGCTGAGTTATGAACTCGTGGGCTTTGGCTATCTTGGCTACCCTTTCGATGTCCTCCATCGTGGCGTTCGGCACGCCGTAAGCGATGTTTTGTTTGATGGTCATGTTGAACAGGAAGGTCTCTTGGGAAACTATGCCCATCTGCTTTCTGAGGCTCTCAACTTTTACGTCCCTCACGTCATGCCCATCGACGAGTATCCTACCCGAGGTCACGTCGTAGAATCTCGGAAGCAGCCTTATGACGGTGCTTTTGCCCGAGCCTGTGGGTCCCAGAAGAGCTATGGTTTCTCCGGGTTCCGCCTTAATGTTCACGTCTTTGAGGATAGGTTTGTCTTTGTCATAACCGAAAGACACGTTCTCGAAGACCACTTCCCCCTTAATCGCGGGTAAAGCTGCCGCGTTCGGCTTGTCGCGTATTTCGGGTACAGCGTCGATTATTTCGAACACTCGTTCGGCTGCTGCCGCCATCGTCTGGTAGCTGGATATTATCATCCCCAGCATCCCGATTGGCCTTAACAGTAATGAAATGTATATGCTGAAGACGAACAGCTGGTCAATCGTGAAGCGGTTCTCGATTATCTGAATCCCGCCCATCCAGAAAATCGCGATTGTGATTAGTCCGAAAAAGAAGCTTTGGAAGGGCTGGAAAAGCGACTGAAGCTTCACGGCCTTCAGCATCATGTTGAAGTAGTCGGTGTTCGGTTTCTGGAACTTCTGTTTCTCGTAATCCTCCCTCGCGAAGGACCGTACGACCCTGATTCCCGTGATGTTTTCCCAGAGAACCGAGGTTATCGTCCCGAAATATTCCCTCGAAGTGTGCATGATGGGTCTGATCTTCTTCCCGAACCAGATGTTGACGAAGAAGAGGACGGGAACGGTGGAGAACGCCAGCAGCGAGAGGTCCATGTTCATGATCACCATTGACGTTATGACGCCTCCGAGCAGGAACAGGGAGTCCGTCAGCATCCGGAGCTGGAACCCTATGAAGCCCCTTATCCTCTCGACGTCCGTCGTCGCCCTCGACATGAGCTGGCCCGTCTTCATCTTGTCGAAGAAGCCGAACGACTGCCTCTGGATTGACCTGAAAACGTCGTTTCGCACGTCGAAAACCACCTTCTGGGTAAAATTACCGTAGGCGCTGGCGCGGACAAGCGAAATGACGCACAAGCCGCCTGTGAAAATTAGTATCTGAATCACGAGTCCCTTGAGCATCTCAAAGTCGCCAATGGTCAGGATGTCTCTGACAGCTGCCCCCGACAAGGTTGGAATGTAAATGTTAATGTACGTCGCAATTGCTGTCAGAGCGGTGCTCAGGGCGAACCAGTGGATGTTTCTGAGGATGTACTTCGACAGTTCCTTCAAAAGAGACATGCTGAGTCGCCCTCCTTAAATTTTGTCTTTATCCGACTCCAGCTCGTCGAAAATCTCGTTCAGCAGCTTCACGAACTCGGGGTTCCGGTGCAGGCGAACATTCATCAAAAGATGCATCAGAAGCCCCTGAGAAGGATGGCCTTCCTGAAAGGGCATCTTCTGCTCAGAAACCAGACCCTCGAAAGTGGCGCTCTCCAGACTCGAATACTTCTCTATGAGCTTGAGGAGCCTTTCCTCGTTCTCTTTAGGAACAGCGTAGCCGAAGACTCTTAAGCTCTTCAATACGCCGAGTCGGACTTCCTTGGACCACTTGGCGATGTCTTCGGACCCGGGCACAAGCCCCTCGCTTAGAGTGTAGGAGATGATAAAATCCTTTGCCGTTGCGAGGTAGAATTTCTCTATTAGGTTGCCCTTGACCGCGGTTCGGTTCTGCTCTACTAACCCAGCCTGCTCCAGCGCGTTGAGGTGGTACGAGATTGACGAGACGTTCTTGTCGAGTGCCTTCGCCAGCTGGCAGGCGGTCATCTCCCTGAACCTGAGGCTGTGGAGTATGTCCCTTCGGACCGGGTCAGCGAACAGCTTTGCAACGTCGGGGTCCTTGATGATAGCGAAGTCCTTCATGACGATTTCAAGCCTGATAATAAAATGGTACGGTACATAAAAATGTAACGGTAGAATTTTATATAAAATCTCAAAAGAGCGGTGAGTAATGTTATCTCTTCCGAGAAAAAGGGGGTCTGAAAAACCGTAAATATATTGAAACACAATCTATGATTTAAAATCCAAGGGGTTGAAGGCGTTGACTGGGAAAAAATATAAACTGTTTTCGACCGTAGCAATCTTTCTCGTTGTGTTAGCTTTGGTGTGGGTCCCACGTGTATCGTCCGTCGCATCCGATGAAGAATACGTTTATTACGGCGTCATCCCCGCGAAGATTTACCAGTACGTCGATAACGATGTTAGCAACTATTCCAAAGGGTTCGGGCTTGACAACAATTCGGTCAGAAGGCAAGTCTTGATTGCCATCACGGCGACGGAGGACGACACAAATGTGGCTGTTTACCGCGTCTATAGCTCGAGTAACGTCGAACTGGTTGGACAGACCACCATAGACGCCATGGAGAAATATTATGTGCTTTTCCCCAACGCGTCAATGTTCAAAGTAGTGACGGACAAGTACGCATCTGTCATGCTCCTAAACTATGCCAGCATACCTGTCTCAGGTTCGAGTGAGGAAGGCCCAGTGCCAACCACTTTTCAGACAAGCACAGATGGGGCATATGTTGGGAAAAAGTTCATTTTTATGGCTTCGTGGAACACGCGGTCGTACTCGTGGACATCCTACAGAATATTCGCCCTTGAAAAATCGGATGTCACGGTGACCGACGAGGACGGCAACGAACAGACCTATTCGCTTGATGTTAACGGGTATAAGGACGTTGCGTTGACGAGCTTCGTGTCTTACGACGTCGAGTCCACGGGCAACATCATGATTCAGTCGAAGCTGAGGCAAATCCCAGACGACGTTCGCTACAATTATTACGTGCCTTCGGCTAATGGCGGTTTTTTGGGGGAAGTCTTCTACGTTGCATCGACAACAAGCTGGGACGCGGCAGAAGACTGCGGATTCCGCATTTGCGCTGCACAAGATGCGAAGGTGACAGTTTGGAACGTGGACACTAAAGAAAAGGTCGTGGAGCTTACAGTTAGTGGCGGAACGGGAGAGAGCATTCAGCCGAAAGCGGACTCAGTCTTGGTGCAAAGCACTGAGCCAATTACCTTAGCCTACGTTCATAATGGCACGTTGGAGAGAACTCGGTACGTGGGGCATTCTTACGGCGCAGGGATTACTTACATCGGTGTCAGGCCTGATGAGGATACTTCGTTTTTCCTTCCTACGAACTCGTCTATTGAGGCTTACGTCTTCGCTGACGAAGACACGACGGTGACGGTTGATGGCACACAGACCCTCACGATTGAGGCAGGCTCGTACCATCTTCTGACGGTTGCTGGAACACACAAGATCGTGTCTGACAAGAACGTCGTCATCGAGGTAATATCCTGGCCGTTGAACCCTCCGTACCAGGGGCTCAATTTCAACGGCGTTGAAGTGCAGTGCGTTCAAACGGTCAGCGTCGTGCCAGACGTGACATTAACTCCGTTGAGTGAAGGGACTCCCTTAACAACTTACATAATTATTGGAGCTGCGGTTGCAGGCGTCGCTGTGGTCGTGGTATTCTTCGTGATGAGACGCCACGCCAAGTAGCAGCTGAACGTGGACTGCTTAAATAACCGTCCGTCCATAGCTCATCAGGGCTTATGGACATGAATGACGATTCGAAGAAGGTGGCGCTTGAACGCGTAAAGACCCTTTTCCAGCTAGCCCACGAAAACGTTCGCGACAGGCCCGACCTCGCCCAACGGTACGTCGACTTGGCAAGAAGAATCTCGATGAGGACGAGGCTCCACCTCCCACCCGAATACCGAGTCCAAATCTGCAGCCGCTGCAAAAGGTTTATTTTACCCGGAACCAGCTCACGAGTCCGTACTCAGACCCGCAGGGAGCCACACTTAGTGGTGACGTGCCTCAGCTGCGGCGGAAAAACGAGAATCCCGTTGAAAGGAGAGAAGCACCATGAGCAAACGATTCAAAGCCAAAACGAGCCGTGACGAGAGGGACTCCGAGAAGCCCGTTGTGATAATCGGTAAAAAGGGGGCGACGGACCTTTCGGTAAGCGAGATTCTGAAAAACCTGAAGCGGAGGAAAGCCGTGAAGGTCAAGGTTCTCAAGTCAGCCCTCGTGGAAACAACAACGGCAGACATTGCCCGCAGGATTTCCGACGCGACGGGCGCCAGGATAGTGGAGGCTCGGGGGCACACATTCACGCTTTTTCTTCCGAAGGGGAACCGAAAAGGTATTTATAATACGCCTTTAAAATACTCAGAGGAACGTTAAAGCAGGGAAGGAAAGACATGCCGACGCCTTACGATGTCCCATCCTCGCAGCTGATTGCGAAGCTCGCCCAACACCTGAAGGGCAACGTGGACAGCGTCAAGCCTCCGAGCTGGGCGCCGTACGTTAAAACTGGGACCCACGTGCAGAGGGTGCCCGACGACCCGGACTGGTGGTACATCCGAGCTGCCTCGCTTCTCAGGAAAGTCTACTTGAAGGGACCGATTGGGCTGGAGCATCTCAGATCCGACTACGGTGGCAGGAAAGACAAAGGCTTCAGGCCTGAGCACACGAAGAAGGGCGGCGGAGCGATCGTTCGGAACGCCCTGAAGCAGCTCGAGGAAGCTGGACTCGTCTCGACGGTGAAGGCGAAGGGGCGGGTCGTCACTCCCGAAGGCAGGAAGATGGTTGACTTGCTTTCCACCGAGATAAAGAAGGAACTGGATAAAGCGAATCCCGAACTGAAGAAGTATTAAGCCGTTGACCGCTTATGAGCGAAGATGACGAGCTTGAGGAGCTGCGCAGGCGCAGAGCCTTGGAGCTCCAAAAAAGCTTAGGTCAGGACCAGCAGCAGTCCGACGCTGAGAAAAAGCTCGAAGCCCAGAAGCAGCTTCTGATGCGGAGGATTCTGACTCAGGAGGCGAGGCAGAGGCTTGCGAACCTCAAGATGGTCAAGCCCGAGTTCGC
>CAZOKM010000086.1:0-7536 GCA_964580405.1 uncultured Candidatus Bathyarchaeia archaeon
TTTTTTGGCTTCGTCTTTTCAAGTTTCTTCTGGCGCAGCAGCTCGAGCTTTTCTTCCGTTTTCTGCATGTTCTCGGCGGAGCCTGCGAAGATGTCTATTTTTTCGCCTTCAGCCAGCCGCACGAACTTTTTGGATTCTTCGACCCAGCTTTTCTGGGCTTCGGTCCACTTCTTCCTGACTTCGTCGTCCGACGACGTGAGCTCGATTGCCTCGGTCGGGCAGATGCCCGTGCATTCGGGTTCTCCGCCGCACAGGTCGCATATCGTCACGGCTTTGACGGCTTCGTCGTACTGTATGGCGCCGTAGGGGCAGGCTTCGATGCACCATCGGCACCCCGTGCACTTGCTGTTCTCGATGGCTATGACGCCCGTTACATTATCCTGCGACAGGCAGTCGGTGGGACACGCTTTTACGCAGGGCGCGTTTTCGCACATTTTGCACGTGAGTGCGGCGTTCACGAACGGGTGGACCCGGACGACGCGGATTCTGGACTTCTGCGGGTCGAACTCTCCCGTCTTCTCAAGGGAGCACGCGTACTCGCACAGCGAGCAACCTAGACACTTTTCTGGATTGACGGCCAAGAATTTGCGTCCTTTGTCTTCCATTCTATGCAGCCTTTCTGTGGGGGTGATAGATTATTGTCAATAGAGGAGCCGAGGGTTACAAATACCTTTTCGTCGACACGGTCAAGGCAGAAACCTAATCAAGCAAACAAGCATCTGTCTATCCGAGGCTGGTCCCTTGGCGAAGCATGACGGTAAAAAGGTGTTTTTCGAGGACGCAGCCTTCACGGTGTTCAACGGCGTCTACGAGCCCGCGGAAGACACGTTCCTGGTGGCTGAAAACCTCGCGGTTGACGTCGGCGACGAAGTCTTGGACGTGGGCTCAGGGTGCGGGATACTTTCCGTCCTTTCAGCGAAGAAGGCGAGAAGGGTCGTCGCGGTGGACATCAACCCGGACGCGGCCAACTGCACCAGACTCAACGCCAAAGCCAATGGAATCTCCGACAAGGTTGACGTGATTAGGGGAGACATGCTCGGGTCACTGAGGAGGGAAGCCCAGTTCGACGCCGTCATTTTCAACGCGCCGTACCTGCCGACCGAAGACGAAGAACCGAGTGGCTGGGTTGACCGCGCCTGGCAGGGTGGAAGAGGAGGCAGGGAGCTCATCAACCGATTCATTGTTCAAGCACCTGAACACCTGAAGTGCGGCGGACAAATCCTTCTAGTGCAGTCAACGCTTTCAGATGTACAAAAGACGCTAAAATTATTCGCTAAAAAGAATCTCAAAGCGAAGATTGTTGCTGAGCGGAAGGTCGAGTTCGAAACTATAACCGTCATCCAAGCTGAAAGGTTGTCTCAGGTCAATTCAAGGGCTTCAAAATTTTAAATCGGCGTTCAGCCAATATTCGTTCGGAGGCTTTGAGGTGTCTCTGAAGCTCGCTGGAAAGGTGGCTCTCGTCACAGGCGCTGGCAGAGGGTTGGGCAGAGCTTACGCCTTGCGCTTGGCGAGGATTGGGGCAGACGTCGCCGTGAACGACGTGAACTTGGACTCGGCGAAAGTCTATAACGAGGAACTCGCTGCGCCGACTGTGATGGACGAAATCATGAACCTGGGCAGAAAATCCCTTGGCGTCCAAGCTGACGTTTCCAAGAAGGATCAAGTCGACGCCATGTTCAAGCAAGTCCTCGACGAGTTCGGGCGCATCGACATCCTCGTCAACAACGCGGGAGGGAACCTCAACCGTCTAGGCGCAGTGGCTGGGTCGCCAACAACATACCCGTCTTCGGCGGAGATGGAGGACCACCGGTTCATTATGGACGTGAACCTCACGGGCACAATCCTTTGCTGCCAAGCCGCCAGCGTGCCCATGAAGGCGCAGAGGAGCGGGAAAATCGTGAACGTGGCTTCACAGGCGGGCCTGCACGCGGCTCCCGAGATGGCCAGGGCGATGTCGTACAACGTCGCGAAGGCGGCTATTATCCATTATACGCGGTGCCTAGCTGCTGAGCTGGGACCCTACAACGTCAATGTTAACTGCGTGTCGCCAGGTTGGGTTGCCACGTCGAGGGCGGTCGCTGAGGGCAGAAGGGGCGAGGAGGCGAAGAAGATTGAGGCTCAAATCCCGCTGGGTCGCCTCGGAACGCCCGAGGACGTGGCGAAGGTCGTCGAGTTCCTGGCAACGGACCTTTCGGACTACGTCACGGGGCAGTGCATCTCGGTCTGCGGTGGCTACATCCTCTTCTGAAAAAGGCTACTTCTTCTTTCTCTTGACCGTTTCCTTGGCTGCTTCGACGATGGCTTCGACCGTGATGCCGTGCGCGCTCAAGAGCTCGTTCCAGTCCAGAGCTGACTCCCCGAACCTGTCTTTTACTCCAATCCGCTTCACCGGAACAGGATAGTCTTCTCCAAGAACCTCTGAGACTGCTCCTCCCAAGGCGCCGATTACGCTGTGCTCCTCAACCGTCACGACTGCTCCCGTCTTCTTGGCTGACTTGACGATGGCTTTCTGGTCCAAGGGCTTAACGGTATGCACGTCGAGAACGTCGGCGCCTATGCCTTCCTTCCTGGCTTGGTCAGCAGCCTTCACAGCCAAAGAAACGGGGTATCCAGAAGCGATTATAGTGACGTCGGAGCCTTCCCTCAGAACGTTGGCCTTCCCCAGAATGAAGTCGCAGTCTTCCATCGTTTCGTAGACGAAGGGGACGGGCATGCGGTCAATCCTGAGGTAGACTGGACCATTGTGCTCGTAGACCGCCTTCACTGCCTTCCGCGCTTCGACGCAGTCGCACGGGTCAACCACGGTCATGTTCGGCAGGACCCTCGCCAGAGCCACGTCGTCTATGGACTGGTGCGTCGCGCCGTCGTGCGCGTCGGACAGCCCCGCGCTCGTGCCCACAACCTTGACGTTGGCGTTCTGGTAGCAAAGCGAGACCCGGATCTGGTCGTAGACCCGCCCAACAGCGAAAACCGAGAATGTGTGAACGAAGGGAACGAAGCCGACGAGGGAGAGCCCAGCGGCGACTCCGACCATGTTCGCCTCAGCGATTCCAGCCTCGAAGAACCTTTCGGGGTACTTCGCGCCGAAGATGTCCGACTTATTCGAGTGCGAAAGGTCAGCGTCAAAGACAACAACGCGCGGGTCCGCGCCGATTTCCGCAAGCGCCTCCCCGTAGGCGTCCCGCATGTCCATCATTTTCTGCACCTAATCCGCGCCTCCCTTCTTGTCTAGATCGTTCCGAGCCTTCTCGTACTGTTCAGCGGTCAATGCGCAGTGGTGATAATCGGCGTTGTTTTCCGCGAAGGAGATGCCTCGCCCTTTAACCGTGTTGCACACGACCATGGCGGGTCTACCTTTGACCGTTGCAGCCCAGTCCAGTGCGTCCAGAATCTGAGCCATGTCGTGCCCGTCTATTTCGGTCGCCTCCCAGCCGAAGCTGCGCCATTTCGGAGCCAGCGAACCAACGATTGTGCCTCCAGACGCCATGAGCCTGTTTTGGTCGGTTATGCCCGTCAGGTTGTCCAGCCCGTAGTGGGCAGCGAAGACGGCTGCCTCCCAAATCTGGCCTTCTGTGCTTTCGCCGTCGCCGACGACAGCGTAGACTCGTAACTTCTTTCCAGATATTCGGGCTCCCAGCGCCATCCCGCAAGCGATAGATAATCCCTGCCCCAGCGACCCCGTTGAGGCTTCGATTCCGGGCGTCTTGAGGCGGTCAGGGTGCCCCTGAAGGTTGCTTCCGAGATTCTTGACCGTTTTCAGCTCGTCCTTCGGGAAGAACCCGAGCTCAGCGAGGGCAACGTACTGGGCGAGGACGCTGTGCCCCTTGCTGAGTACGAAGCGGTCCCTGTCCTCCCATCTTGGGTTCTTTGGATCGACTCTCATCTGGTGGAAATACAGCGCTGTGATGACGTCCGCGATTGACATTGAGCCGCCGAGGTGCCCCCTCTTTCCCCCCGCCATGATTCCGAGGACGCCCCTCCTGACGTCGGCTGCCTTCGCCTTGAGCTCTTCGACTGTTTGCTGAGAGTGCATGGGTCATAAAACACGACGACGATATAAATGTCTTTTTGGCTCTCGGCTAGAGAATCGCCTGCGGCTGGGAATAACCTTTTATGTGTTACCGAAATCTTTTAACGGCATACTCGAAAATATTATAGTAAACTGTCTAGGCTTTGGTTGACTGATTCAGCTGATCGTCAACTGGACAATGCGTATGTCTGAACGTCTGAAAGGTCGCTGTGAAGGACTTGGCCAGAAGAAGGAAGCTAGGAGCGAGGGTACTCAAGGCGGTCGCCTCAGCCCTGAGGCTCAACATCCTGAGGCTGCTATACGAGAGGGGGCCCATGTCCTACACGGAGATCATGAACGTCCTCAAGCTGAGCCCGAGCCGAGACGCCGGAAGGTTCGCCTATCACCTTAAGACTTTGACGGGCATGGACCTTATCGAGCCCGACGCCGAGTCGAGGAAGTACGTCCTGACGGAGATGGGCAAGACCCTCGTCGAGTTCGCGGACGAGCTCGACAACAGCGCCCTCAAGAAGAGGCTCCTCGTCCGGACCTCGCGGCTGTCGATAGAGAACTTCGACCGCAACAAGATCGCCGAGTCACTCGTGCGGGAAGCGGACGTGCCGGCTGAGACAGCTCAGAAGGTCTCCAGGGAAGCAGAAAAACGGCTTCTTAAGCTCGGCGCCAAGTACCTGACTGCTCCGCTGATCAGGGAGTTCGTTAACGCGGTTCTTATCGAGCACGGCTACGAGGAGTACAGGCACAAGCTCACCCGGCTTGGCTTCCCCGTGTACGACGTGACGCTGCTCATGAAAGAACTGAGCACAAGGGGGGCGGACATCGAACGGGTGCGTGCCGCTGCTGGCAGCAGGGTCGTCGAGGAGTACACGCTTTTGAACGTGCTGCCGAGGGACGTTGCGGACGCGCACATCTCCGGGTCGCTGAACCTTAACGAGCTCGGCTCGTGGATCCTAAAGCCGTCCACGCTCATGCACGACCTCAGGGTCTTCCTCAAGAACGGTTTAGCCCCAAGAAACGATGCCCTGCGTTCCTTTATGGGACCGCCTAAAAACTTCAAGTCCGTCCTCTCGCTGGTTGCTGGCGTCTTGCAGCTCACCTCAGCCGAGGTTACGAGCGAGCAGACTATTGACTACTTCAACCTTTTCTCGGCGCCGTTCGTCAAGGGGCTCTCGAGGGAGGAAGCCAAGGAGGACCTGAAGCTTTTCCTCGGCTCAGTTAACGTGGTGGTGCCAACTGGAGTTTCGCTGGGGCTGGAGACGGTTCTGCCCGAGTTCCTTGCGGGCGTCGAGGCTGTCGGTCCGGGTGGGGAGGCTGCGGGCGTCTACGCAGATTACGTAGACGAAAGCCGCCTCGTCGCGTCGCTCGTTGTTGAGTGCTTGAGGGAGATGGGGAGCGTCAAGCCCGTTTTCTGTCCCAGCGTCACCGTGAAGATGCGTCCTGAAAGCTTCAGCGACCCCGAAGCCGAGAGGCTGCTGCTTGAGGCTCACGGGCTTGCCGTGGACGGGCTTCCGTACTTCGCCAACCTTGTTGATGAGCAGAAGGTTTCGTTCGGCGCGGACGGTTCGCGGTTCGCGGACGACTGGAGGCGCGACTGGGAGCTCGACACCATAAGGACCGCGTGCGTCGACCGCGTGGCTTTAAATCTTCCCAGGGCGGCTTACGAGGCTGGGAAGGACAGGGACAGGTTCTTTAAAGTTCTGGCTGAGTTCACGGAGATGGGTACGAGGGCTCTGGACATCAAGAGCCGCGCGATAGCGTCTCGGGCGCAGGAGGGTCTTCTGCCGTTTCTGGCGCAGAGGGGGAGCAAGGACTCGTACCTGAGGCTTGAGAACTCGACCTACGTCCTCGGCTTCGTGGGGCTGAACGAGGCTGTCCACTGCTTGACAGGGAAGAACGTCTACGAGGGCGAGGAAGCCCTGAGGTTCGCCGAGGAGACGTTGGCCTTAATCGCTAAGGAGCAGAAGGCTTACACGAGGAATAGGAAGCTCAGGTTCGCGGTGGGCTTGACGCCCGACCTCTACGCTGCGAGGAGGTTAGCCGAGTTGGACGTTGAGAGGTACGGCTTGGGCGAGGTTCACTTGGCAGGCGGGCGGGACCACCCGCACTACACGAGTCTGATGGTTGTTCCCCCCGAGGCCAAGCTGCCGCTGGACGAGTGCCTCCGCGTCGAGTCCCGCTTCGAGGCTGTGGCTCCCGGAGGCCACTTGGCGAAGATTCCGCTGGAAGAGTCCGAGGTGGACGCGGAGGGGCTGTTTTCGACGACGCGCCGCATCGTTCAGGAACACAGAATCGGCTTGTACGCCTTCGACAGTCCGTTAATATTCTGCAGCAGCTGCCGGAGGACGTTCCGCGGCGAGCAGGCGAAGTGCCCTAGCTGCGGCTCAGTCGACAGCGTAACGAGGTTCAGCAGGCAGCCCGCGAGGTACAGGGCAATATAGCTCTGGTTCTGTCTGAGCTGAAAGGGCAGTTTTGGGCGGATGGTGGCTGGGGAAACTTATTATCGTCTGAAGGGCGTGGGCATGGCGGTTTGGGTATGAAGGAAAAGAGGCTTGCGGTTCTGGCGAAGCAGGCTTACGACGAGGGGAGGC
Organism: uncultured Candidatus Bathyarchaeia archaeon; assembly: GCA_964580405.1. Classification (GTDB taxonomy): domain Archaea; phylum Thermoproteota; class Bathyarchaeia; order Bathyarchaeales; family DTEX01; genus JAGTRI01. Next base: position 6,616 of record CAZOKM010000086.1, read on the forward strand.
GAGTCGTCGCGCCGCTCATGGGGTTCCCGGGCGTCGAGCTGACTGGGAGCAACATCAAGCTGGCCCAGCAGAACTTCAGCGAGTACTTCAAGGCGATCATGAGGCTGACCGAGTCTTTCAGCCCCGACATGGCTTTCCCGCTGATGGATCTCTCGGTCGAGGCGAACGCGCTCGGCAGGTTCACAATCTTCCCGAGGGAGGAGTCGGCGACGGTCTACGAGAGGGAGAAGTTCCAGTTCAGGACCGTTGAGAAGCTGAGGGAGATCGACATCTCGTGCGACACCCGTCTCACCGGCTACGTTGAGACGATGAAGCTCATGAAGCTCGGCCTTCCGCCGCAGATCGTCAGGGGCGCGTACGTCACGGGGCCCTTCTCGCTCGCGGCGCTCATTACCGGAGCCCAAGACGCGGTCGTCTCGATGCTGAAGGCTCCCGCGGAGTTCCGGAGCCTGTGCGACTTCACCACGGACGTCGTAACCGAGTACGCGCGGCTCCTCATTGCAGCTGGAGCCGAGGTGATCTGCATTTTGGACCCGACCGCCGTCATCCTTAATCCCGCCAGTTTCAGGGAGCTGTCGGCTTCCTACATTGCGCGGATCACGGAGAAGTGCAGGCACAACGGCGTCGACACCCTGTACCACGTGTGCGGCAACTCGATGCACCTAGTGAACGCGATGCTGGAGTCGGGAGTCAACGGCTTGAGCCTGGACTCCAAGTACGTCGGCATCCGGCTGGGCGAAGTGGCGCGGAGGGTTCCCGACGATGTCGTCGTTATGGGCAACGTCAGCCCGACCGCTGTGATGGCTTACGGGAGGCCGGGCGACGTGCGCAAGGAGGTGTCCGAGCTGATGGACGAGATGAAGGCTTACCCGAACTACGTCGTGAGCACGGGCTGCGACCTGCCCCAGAAGACGCCGCTGG
>CAZOKM010000087.1:0-5032 GCA_964580405.1 uncultured Candidatus Bathyarchaeia archaeon
CTACGGCGGCTACCCCGTCAACTTCGACAAGATTCTCCCCATCACCAAGCGCAATAAACTCTTTCTTGTTGAGGACTGTGCCCACGCGCACGGCACCGAGTGGAAGGGGCGCAAGGTGGGGGCGATAGGGGACATGGGCTCGTTCTCGTTTCAGGAGTCCAAGTCGCTGGCTTCGGGCGAGGGCGGCATGGTCCTCACGGACGACGACGAGCTGGAGAAGCGGGCGAGGCTCATCCACAACATCGGCAGGGTCGTCGGGACGCCCGGCTACGGGCACTACGTCCTCAGCTCCAACTACAGGCTCTCGGAGCTCCAAGCCGCGTTGCTGCTGGCAAACATTGACGAGCTCCCCAGGGAGGTGGACCAGAAGAACGCGGACGGCGCGTACCTCGCGGACGAGCTCAGGAGGATAGGCGGCGTCGAACCGCTGAAGAAGGACCCGCGCGTAACGAAGCGGGGCTACTACTTCTTCATTATAAGGTACGACAAAGAGGAATTCAACGGGCTCCCCAAGGCAAGGTTCCTCGAAGCCCTCAACGCCGAGGGCGTACCAGCCCACGACGGGTACGGAATGCCCCTCTACAAGCAGCCCGCCTTCACCAAAGAAAACCTGAAGGGCATAATCCCCCGAGGCGTCAAAGCGCCCGACTACGAGAAGCTGCAGCTGCCCGGAGCCGAAAGATTCATCGCCGAACAGATAACAATCCCGCACCAGGTCCTGCTCTCAGGCAGAGAAGGCATGGACCTCATCGCGAACAGCGTGCAGAAAATAAAGGAAAACGTTGACGAACTGCTGTAGAGTGGAAAGGGCGTCCTCGTAGATTCTGCTAAGTTATTTGACCTACATGGATGTTCCGCAAATTTGGTCGAGTTGACGCACCAATGGCTTTGAGAGATAGAATCGAGTGTTTTTAATTCGGTCTCGTATGAGTCTCAAGTCTTGTTGACAAAGAAAACCATTGTCCTTCATTTCTTTAACTATACCAATTGTTCCAATTATTTTCACTTTCAGAAGGTTGCAGATGTTACGAGCGAACATTTCGTCAATAACGCAAGTAAACTCAGGATGCTGTCGAGCAAGAGAAACAACCCATATTTCTCCACAAGCAGAATCATAGTAGAAGTATGGTAGCAACTCCTCATCTAATGTTACTTCTATGGGATTAAAGACATCGAGAAAAGTACCAACGTTAGGTTTAGGACTATCACGGTCACCTAAACGATACTCTTCCATAACCCGAGTGGGTGCAGTTACAGTAAATTCTTTGGAAAAAGCCTTCAACTGAGAGTATAGCTGGCACTTCTCCAGCAATACGATTGAGGGTGAAGTGTCAAAAACATATTTAGGTTTATCTACAGAGAGAGGCAAAGAAATCTTTCTCGCTTATGTCAAGCCATTTAGCAGCAATGTTGGCGCTTATTCGCCCTTTCAAAAAAAGGGAACGAACCAGAATTGTTTTCTTTCTATCTAACCTCGCAAATTCAGTTGAGTTCACAACCGACTCGGGTATGAGCCTATACATGAAGTACATTGTTTCGTCTGAAGATAAGTCGTTAAGTTGTTGTTTGGCAAAAGAAAGCTTTTCCAAGTCTCGGTATTCAAACTCTTTCAGCAGTTCTTTAGCTTGTTTCTCACCTTCATCTGTAAGAATAAAATTCGTATCTTCCTTCTCAATTAGTCCAGATTCTTCGAGTGTTTGAAGGTTCTCTTCTAGTTCGTAGGATACAACTCCGAGCTTGTAGTTGGAGTATTGTAATTCTTGAGTGTCTCGTAAGTACTCAAAATAGCGGATGACTTTTTGCAGATGAAGAATGTCCATGTCCTTGTTGTTACAGCGGTCATTCAACGAAAGTGCTAGTATAGACCATTTTCTCGAAGGTTCTTGAAGACCATAGTAATCCAAAGAGTACATATAGTTTTAAATGGTTATGCCTAGAATTAAATAATTATGGGTCAAATATTTAAAATCCATGAACTGGAACGCGATGATGACCTTGGTGTCGTGAAGAAGCAAATATCTTCTTTCAATCAAACCTTCTCATTCGAAAGTCCCGTTGTTTCACAAAGAACGACGCGGTTTGACCCTGATTGTCAGAGAGTTAAAATAAACGAAATAGTTCGCCAAATTGATGAGAAAGTCGTTGTTTCTCTTTCTACTAAAACCATTAAAGCATTTTACGACGAAGTAAAAGCAGACCGTATAGATGGCAAATTAAATGCAACAATTTTTAATTTTAAATTCGATGATGTGCCAGATAACAACAGTCTGAAAATACTGGCTCACGCGCTTCACAGTTCAAGCCAGAATGCCATGTTCCTTCCAACGGTAAAAACATCGTTTCTACAAGAAACAATACCAGGACATAAGAAAGGTGTTTTTCGACAAGAGTACACACCTAGGAAAATTGAGCGTTATCTTGATATGATGAAGACACTGGTGGGTGAAGCGCAGAGATTTGGGAATGGCATAGAAATTGTCGGGACAGTTCCCTTTATTCCGTTTGGTTTTGTGTCACCAATTATTGACTACTATCTTTCAGAGAACATACGAGCATTCGCCATAGACGCTAACTACAAGGACATAATGGGAAACCTAGGCGATTTCACCCTTATTTTATCAAAAATCAACGATTCAGTGCCTCTCAACGAGGCGTTAATATGTGCTTTTAATGCTGGCATTCCACGTTTTGATGCAAACGAATCAGTGTCAAATGATTTTCTGAGCGTCTTTGCTTATATTGATGTTTTTGGAGGCACTTTCAAGCCGAGAGGAGGTGGAGTTGAGCCACCAGCGAAACTGTTTTCGAGGGACAGATACGCTTACAAGCGGATGACATATGCTTCGGTAAGCAGACAATTGGGTCAGAGCATGAATTATGTTCGGCTGCGCAGGTACAATAGGTCAGAGCAATTAAAGGAGAGCCTGAAAATCCGAAATCTAGTTGGAATAGAAAGAATGAAGGATTACTTACAAACAAAACCCGCTATAAACCAGAATGCGATTAAGCGGTTGGAAGCCATAGCTAAAAAGGTTAAGGTAGGATAGTTCGCTTTTTCTCTAAAGTGAAGGTTTTCTTTGACTTTTTCTCCCACGCCGTATGAGTGACTTTTCCTTTCTGTTCCAGAAGGTCGACTAGGCTTGAGAGCATCGTCCGTGGACAAGCCTTATTTCAACGGAACGGCATAACATAGTCGTTGGGCAATGAAAGTTAAAGTCGCGTTGTACTTCTTCAGGAGAAGCATCGTCGCGCCGCAGGTCTGCTGCAGCTGCCTCAGCGCGTACGTCGCCAGCCACGACGAGATTCTGTGCTTGGACCTCGAACGCCCCTACATGCACACGTACAAGTTCAGCTTCCCCTACTGCTACAGGTGCCACGACGACATCGCCAAGAGGAGGCTCCTCAAGGACGGGGCAAGAGCCGTCGCCGTTTCGAACGTGATGAAGAAAGGGTACGGCAGCCTTCTGAACAGAAAAACGCTGAAGTACGTGGAGTTCAGCTTCAAAAACGACGGCTACGGGCAGCTCTTCAGGGAGGCGAACAGGGAGCTCCTCCTCGAAAACGTGCTGACCGAACTACAACAAAAAAAGACATGACGAATTCTACATAGACTACAATCACCATAGCGAAAAAGAGGGAAATTAACGAGCCACTTAGTAGCCCATCTTTTCCACGGCGTCCGCCAGGCCTAGCATGTAGCCTAGCCCGAGGACCTTGCCGAGGACGTAGTACCCGGCGCCCCCGCCCATGGCTTCGTCGCCCGCCAGCTTAGGCGCGTGGTCAGGCCGCATCGGACCCGTGAAGCCGACCTCGTAGTAGGCCTTCATCGCCTCGAACATGTCCGCGTGGCCATCGGGGTCGTCGTGGAAGATCTCCTGAAACCCGCCTTTTGTATGTACTGTTCCCTTGACGTTGCGGAAGTGGGCGAAGAAAATCTTCTTCTGCTTGCCGAAGTGCCGAATCGCGGCGGGCACGTCCACGCCCATCTCGGCGAAGCAGCCCTGGCAGAAGTTTATGCCCACGTTGGGGCTGGGCACGAGGCTCATCAGCTTGTCGAACGCCTCCACGCTCCTGAGTATCCTCGGGAACCCCTGAATCGGCGAAATCGGCGGGTCGTCAGGGTGGAAGGTGACCACGACTCCCGCCTGCTCAGCCGTGGGCAACACGCCTTTCAGCAAGTACTTGACGTTCTTCCAGACGTCTTCTTCCTTGTAGGTGCCGAACCTGGTCGTCGGCGGAACGTCCTTCACCAAGTTATAATCGAAAGCGGTCGACGTGGCTCCCCCACGCGTGGGTTTGTCGGTCTCGGTGCGCCAGATCGCGTTCGGAACGGGCGGCATGTGCTGTGGCTTAATAACCTTGATGCCCGCCGCGCCGAGGTGCTCAAGCGACTTGCAGAAGTTCTCCAGCTGCTCCTCCTTGCCCGGCAAGTTGTACACGATCTTCTCTATCCGGGGGCCGTCCTCGAAGACTTCGAGCCTGAGTCCGAAGTTCTCGACGTGCCTCTTCAGCTGCTCGAGGTCGCCCTGCTCCCACACCTCGCCGCCGTAGAACATCGACGGGCCGTGCCCGATCACGTCCGTGCAGCCCAGCTGCCTCATCAGCACAAGGTTCTCGGCCTTGTAAACGTCGCCCGGCAGAATAACCGCGAACCGCATCCTGACCATAAACCATCACGCACCATAAACGACACTACGAGTATAAAAAAATGCAACCTAGAACGACATATTTTTTAGGAACCTTCATGAATAGAGATAAAACATATTTTGCAGAATGGGTAACAGTATTTCTATCTGCGATTTGCTTATCAAAGCTAATGAGAATATGCATATCAACGTGGCAATAATGTATGATGATGTGGTAGAAACGAAATGGTAAGGAAAGTTCTCGGAAAGATGGAAGCAACGCGAGGGTTCATCCAAATTCCGGTCGAAAGTAAATCTGAATTACTTGATGGCGTCCTCTTTCCTTGTACATCAACCTTGAATGGTACGACTGCAAGGATTGATAAACGTGGTAGACTTTGGTCAAA
>CAZOKM010000087.1:5132-7437 GCA_964580405.1 uncultured Candidatus Bathyarchaeia archaeon
CCTTATAGGCAAGGAAAAGACTACAGGTTTTTTGATGACAATCAACCCATTGAGAAGTATTGGAGTTGGATACAAGAGATTCTACAGAAGGTGAATAATGTCACCGTTGATGGTGGAGCCATCTATTTTATGCAGAGAGAAAAGAACACTGAACGAGTGTTAAGATTACTGAGGAAAACAGGCTGGACTTTTCAGAACCTCATTATCTGGAAAAAGAAGACGTCAGCTGTTCCTTGCGGTTCTAGATACTCCAAACAATTCCAGATCATCGCTTTCGCAACTAAGGGTGAAAACCCAAGGTTTTTTAAAAAGTTACGAATTGATTTGCCTCCGCTTCCAGAACATAAATACATGAGGGAAAACGGAGTCTACGTAACCGACGTTTGGGACGACATTCGAGAATTAACCTCTGGATATTTTGCCGGGGACGAAGCGCTAAGGGATGAAACAGGAAAACGGCTGCACACTCAGCAAACACCTGTAGCTTTGCTTCTTCGAATAATCCTTTCGTCGACAATGCCTGGAGATGTCGTACTGGACCCTCTCGCTGGAACAGGTCCTGCACTTGTAGTAGCACAACAGCTTGGTAGAAATTCAATAGGAATAGAGATAGACCCAGAATATGTTAAAATAATTAGAAACCGATTAGAAAACCCTAGAACTGCTGATGACATCGCTAAACATTATAATTATTATAGATTTACACCCAACCTAGACAAAATATGGCCTGTAAACGCTATCATGATAAAACAAAGGAGACTTGTCTAATGTCCATGGTCGATGCTGTGGAACTATTTGCCCGAACAGTGGATTGTCTGAAAAAAGGCGCCATCAATCTTTATTCGCCTCTTGAGGAAATTGTAATTACAACTTGCGGAAGCGAACTTGCTTACATCGATAATCGTCGGGACGCAAAACAAACGTATGGCTTTGACTTTTGGGCCAATGTAAGCGAAGAATTACTGAAAAGTCAAGAAATAAGCAATAAATTAAAATATTCTGAATCTCAAAAATTTCCCGATTTCCTTTTCAAAATAAAAAAACAAGAGAATACGTATTATGGAGGAAGCCTTATCGAGTTAAAAGATTCAAAGGGTGGAAGTATATCTTCTTTTAACTCAACAGTCCCAACAAAGTTCAAAAGTCTTGAGGAAATAGACATAATCAACGGTAAGAATCTTGTATCTAGAATTGCCAAAATTATGGACCATAAACACGCCCTCAATAAAGAATATTACACCTTTGATAGAAGATGTTTCTATCTGGTAAGAACTAATAATAAGAGCGAACGAGCGAAAATTTCGCTAATAGATGGTTCATTCTTTGAAACTATCCCGAAAGAGAGTTTATTTTATCAAATGTTCTTACACGTTATGCAAGCACATATTAAAAAAGAAAAAATCGAGATTCCCCACGACACATTGGCAGAAATTCAGAGAGTTCTGTCTTATGTCACTGATCAAACCATAATTGCGGGGTCTCAGGTTATAGAAGGCGCTTCAGTAAGACCTAGGTTAAGGATTATGGCTGAGGTTCACACTGAAGGGAATCCGCATAGTAAATTTTACCCAGAAATTGGTGAAGGAAGCTTTAACCTTATTTTAAAGTCATCTCCTGAAGCTAAAGAAGTCGAGGCACAGCTGCCTAATCGCATTCCAGAAATCGCCATTTTAAAAATTCGTCACAAAAGAAACGGAGAACACACAGTCTTTCAGTATAAGAAAGAAAAAAAACTCAATCAATTTTAAAATCTAGAATTTTATAATCTATTAAAATGATATTTTCAGGCTTGAAAACATCGCTTGGCAGAATAGATAAGTAAAGTCATTCATGCATCATTATCTCTATATGTCTTTATATGCGGAAAAACCGCTAGATAACCATCAAAGTTTCAGTCAGGTGCGTTTCCGTGAGAGAACAATTAAGCCTTAACGGAAAAGACTGGCTTCTCCACCAGTTCAGACCCGGCGAGGGAGTGGAAGAAGGCGTCTACCGACCGGGCTTCTGGGCTACGATCTGGAACTGGGTCAGCGCAGGTGTTCCGGGAGATGTCCACTCAGCCATAATAGACGGAGGCTTGATTCCAGACCCTTACTGGGGCAGGAATAACGAGAAGGCAAAGTGGGTCGCGGACTGCGAGTGGTGGTACAGGAAATGGTTTTCGGTGCCCGAAAAATGGGGAGGCAAGGTCGTCAGGCTCGTTTTCCGCGGCGTCGACTTCAGGGCTGACTTCTGGCTGAACGGGAAGCGCCTCGGGGCTCACGAAGGCATGTTCTCCCCGATAGTTTTCGACGTAACAAACGTG
>CAZOKM010000088.1:0-741 GCA_964580405.1 uncultured Candidatus Bathyarchaeia archaeon
ATACTGCGATTGACCCCATGACGTCGCCCTCGCCAGCGTAGCCAAAACCTTCATGAAGCATCTTCGACGAGGCTAGGAAGGGGAGCGTCCGCAGTTTACCTTCTTCGGAGACAGCCCTGAAGTGAAATGTGAAAGCTGAAATACGACTTTCCTTCAGAGTCCCACGAACGGCCCATTCAAGTCTGGAACTTTCTTCGTGCTCTTTCTCGGTCACGTCTTTAGATATGCTAAAAAGTCGTCGATCTTTTTCCATCTGCTCCCTAATTTTCTCTACAGACGCCTTTTTCGCCGTGCGTGCCAATTTTTTCTGCGAGATGCGGTGAACTGTAACTCCCAGCACATTAAGTAAATCGGTTCTATCGAAGGCGAAGTCTCCCGTTCCCTCCTGAGGGTAGCCTACGATTCCAGCGCGGCATCCCTTCAAAGAATTCGCGACAGCTGCCGCTTGGCACCACTCTTCCACTTGCTGCAGAACTTTTTTATCCCCATAATGACCAGTGACGATGCGGAATCTTACGCTGGCTTTCAGTAGGACGTTGGATAAGTCTTGCACGCCGTGCATCCCGTGGTTGCGGAGGATCTCATCCGCGGTTGTGTCCCCGCTTAGTTTCTGTAGCTTTTGGGTATTGAATATAAGAATTGGGAGCTTCGTCTTCTTCAACGCTTTTAGGGCGGTGAGGCTGGGAGCATACGTCAGGAAGACGAGAATGATGAGGTCGGCACCCTTCTCTTCAAAGAGTT
>CAZOKM010000088.1:751-7423 GCA_964580405.1 uncultured Candidatus Bathyarchaeia archaeon
CTTGAGTACTCGTCTTGCACACGCCCGACCATTCTACATCAGCAAACTTCTTGAGGACTCCAGTGGTTTCTTCGGCGAAAAGTTTCAGCTCGGACTCTAGCTTGGGAAAAACGGAGTAAGTGTCATACATTAGCGTCAGTAACCCGATGCGAGGTTTCACTTTCGTCACGCCTGCGTCTCCTGGCTCAATGTAATCCTCGTTCTATTATACGATCTATTATCTCATAAAGAGAACGCCCAAGTTGCTGAGAATGCCCAACTGCCTATTCTACACAAACCTTTAGTGGTCCATTCTTTGGATTTATTAGTAAACTATCTTTAGTAGTATCAGACGATTTCCTTTAGTTGGACTGCCCTTCCTTCTCTTGCCGACTTGTACATTGCTGAAGCGAATCTGATGACGTCCTTTCCGTCTTCGCCGCTGAACTTTGGCTTTGCGTTTCCCAAGGCGCACTCTATGAAGTGGTGGATGGCGTTCTTGAAGCTCAGGCCCCAGTCGGACTCGATGGATTCGAAGTTCGTCGAGACCCCGTCCTTATACATGATGAGCGGGGAGACGTACCGCATGTCGCTGTGGCAGCGCGTGACCCAAATGATGCCTTCTTCCCCGATGACTTCGAAGGTTTCGTGGACCGCGAAGTACCTCGTCCGAATCCGCATCTTCGTTGTGGCGAAGTCCCAGGATCCGTACTTCCTAGGCTCAACGTAGTTCCACATTATTGTGGAGGGGGCATCTGTATCAAAATCAGCGATCTGCGCTTCGACGTCCCTCACCTCGCCCATCAGAAACTTGGCGACCGCGATCTCGTGAAGGCCTCCGTCGAACAACGGTCCGCCCCCACTCTTCCCATGGTCCCGCCTCCATTGAATCGCAGAGTCCCAGTCGCGCGCGGAGACCGGCCTGTACCAGCCGCCGATTGAGGTGCCGTTGACGCTTTCCATTCTGACGATTACGGGTTCGCCGATTTCGTTGGCGTCAATCAGCTCCTTCATCTTCACCAACGGCGGGTAGAAGAGGAAATTCTCCGTCATGTTCAAGACGACGCCCGCCTTCTTGGCGGCGCTGATCATCTCGTCGCACTCCTTAACATTGAGCGCCATGGGCTTCTGCACCGAGATGTGCTTTCCGGCTTCCGCCGCGGCAACCACCATCGTTTTGTGCAGGTGGTGGGGGGTGAGGACCTCAACGGCGTCAATGTCGTCGTCTTTAAGGAGCTTATTGTAATCCGTGTAGTACTTCTTGGCTCCCCACAGCTTCATTCGGTCCTTCGCCTTCTCCTCCACAACGTCGCACACCGCGGCGATCTCAGCCTTGTCGCTGGCCAAGTACCCCTCCGCGTGAAGCGAAGAGATCACGCCAGTTCCGATGATGCCAACTTGCAGCTTCTTCAAATCTGTTCGCCTACCCTTCCAACTATTTTATTAGGTTATTCAGTACTCGTTCCAGTTCAGTCTTGTTGATTCTTGATGCTTGAAACAGCTCAGGGCATTCCCACAGGTCAACCTGCCACCATCCCCCGTAGCCGTACTCAAGCAACGACCTGATAATGTTCGCGTAGTCCAACTCCCCCCAACCAAGCGGCAGGTGAGTCGAGGTTCTTGCGCCAATCGGCGAGAAATACCTCCTCGACCCGTCGTTGTCGATCACGTGCGTCCAGCCCACCCTCCCGCCGACGAGCTTCAGGTAACCTATCGGGTCGCCGTTCGAAATAACGTTCACGTGAGAGAAATCCCACAGTATCTTGAAGTTCTTGGAGCCAACCCTGTCGAGGACTTCCTTCGCGATATCCGGCGTGTTCACAATGAAAGGTGGCTCGGTCTCCATGTTCAAGGTAACGTTCAGCTTCTCCGCTTCGCCAGTTATGTCACAATAAGACTCAATGAGTAAATCCAACGCCTTCCGTGGCGCCAACTCCTTCGGGATGGAACCCGGATAAAGGGCAACGGAGTGAGTCGCGCCTATCTCTGCTGCGAACCTTATCTGTTTCTTAACGTTGTCGACGTATTCCTTCCTTTTTTTGCTGTCTGGGTCTGCGAGGCTTCCGCCTGATGAGGATTGAATGGCGGGAATCTCCATTCCCTGCTCATTGTAGAGGCTCTTCAGCTTCTTTACCTCGCTGCTTTTTTCGGGAAGAGGGCTGTGATAGATTAGGAACAGCTCGATTCCGTCGTAGTCTAATTCCTTCGCGTGAGCCAGGACTTGGCTGGCTGTGTATGTTGTTCCGTAATCGATGTCGCTGGACCAGAACCCGTTTTCTCCGAGGGCAATCTTCCATTTTCGCGCCATTAACATAATACTTCCTACGAGTAAATTTTAAGAATGCTGAGGTTCTTTCTCAGGTGCTCTTTTCTGCTTACTCTCTGAACTTCCATTTCGACCGAAACCCAGCCGTCATAACAGTTGTTCCTTAGTGCACTGAATATGCCTTTGAAATCAATCGCGCCTTCTCCTAAGTCCGTGAAATTCGTGGATATCGACTTGTACTCGTTTGACCCTAGGGTAACCTGCTCTTTTACGATTTTTGGCTTCCCGCCAGTTTTCGTCAAGTCCTTCACGTGAACATACCTAATTCCCTCGCTAAGCCTATTGACCCATTCCACGGGGTCGCTGAAGAGCTCGGCGTGAGCTGTATCAAAACAAATGCCTAGGTTCTCCATGCCGACGTCGTGCAGGAACCTCTCGGAGTCCTCAAGGGTCTCAACCAGTGTTCCGGTGTGATGGTGGACGGTGGGGACGACGCCCTTCTCGTCGGCGTACTTGCACACGTCCCGCGTATGGGCGATGAACTGTTGCCAGGACAAGGTATTCCTGAGTGGAGGAAGATACAGAGTGTACTTCACGCCTAGGCTGTTGCATAGGTCGATGGCTTTTTTCGTATAGCTGACGGAGTCTGGGCTGTTCATGAAGCCTGACGTTACGCACGCTACTTGGAGCCCGTATTTCATAGAGAGCATCTCTAGCTTCTTTGTGTTTTGGGCTTCATCGACGCCTACTTCGATTCCGTCGTACTTGGACTCGCTGACGTCCTTGAAAGCCAGCTCCAACTCGTCTGGCGCGTACAATGCGAACGTCTTCCACGCGAACTTCGACATTTACACACCGCTGAAACAGGATTATTCGAACTTCGTTTTCGTTCGTTCAAAACTTACATTTTCTTGGGCTAATATCGTTTTCCTCGAAGCAGAAGAATTTTGGTAGTATCATAGATAATATTAAAGGCACCCGTTCATAAAAGAACCACACTGCACATCCTAAATCCGAAGAGTTGATTTCCATGTCAAAGCGTTGTTTCCTCATGTTGATTAACATGCCTAAAGGTGTAAAATAAAATGGCGTTCCACTCAGAGCAGTTGGTTAAAGAGCTGAATGGAATTTCGCGGGACCTACGGCTGGATGTTCTGGAGATGATCCACAGAAGGGGGCAGGGGCATCCGGGAGGGTCCCTGTCGGCAGCCGAGATAATTACAGCCTTTTACTTTCACCACCTGCGGATAGACCCGTCCCGTCCTGACTGGGTGGAACGCGACCGTTTCATTCTCAGTAAGGGGCACGCCTGCGCGCTTCTTTATGCGGCTCTGGCGAGGCGGAACTTCTTCCCGAGGGATGAGCTTCAGACTTGGGGGCACCTCGGCGGTCGCCTTCAGGGTCATCCCGACCGGATAAAGACGTCAGGCATAGACATGAGCTCGGGCATGGAGGGTCACGGCGTCCCAGTTGGGGCTGGATTATGCCTCGCAGCTCGTCTTAATGGTCTCAGATACCGCGTGTACGTGCTCGTTGGCGACGGCGAGTGCCAGGGCGGCGTCTTGTGGGAGGGGGCGATGATTGCGAGTAAGTACAGGATTTCGGAGTTGACCGTCATCGTGGACAACAACAACGTTCAGCTGGACGGTCCCGTGCACGAAATTCTCCCGTTGGACCCATTGGTTGAAAAGTGGAGAGCCTTCAATTTCGCTACGCTTGAGATTAACGGGCATGATACGCGGCAGGTCCTGGATGCGCTTGACGCGGCGAAGGAGGTTCACGACAAGCCGACGGTCATCATCGCCCACACGACGAAGGGCAAGGGGGTCTCGTTCATGGAGAACCAGGCGAAGTGGCACGGTTTGGCGCCGAACGACGAGGAGTACGCTCGAGCCGTCTCCGAACTGAAGGGAGGTCTCAGGGAATGATGCAGAAGACCTCGGTTAGGAAGGCTTACGGAGAAGCCCTAGCCGATTATGGCGCCATAAACCCGAAAGTGGTCGTCGTAGTAGCTGACGTTTCGTCGTCCGTTTTCACCTCGATCTTCGCCGACCGCTTCCCCAAACGGTTCTTCAACGTGGGAATAACCGAACAATCCCTGATCGACGTCTCAGCTGGCCTAGCCCTAGGCGGCATGGTCCCGTTCGCGAACACCTTCGCCACCCTCTTCCTCAGGGCGCTGGAACAGATACGAACCTGCGTGGCGTACGCGAAGACCAACGTGAAGATCGTTGGAGGGTACTCAGGGTTGTCCGACTTCAAGGATGGTCCTTCGCACCACACAGAGGCGGACGTTGCCATTATGCGGTCCTTGCCCAACATGACGGTCTTGGAAGCAGCGGACGCCATCGAGGTCAGGAAGATGGTGCCACTCGTAGCTGAACACGACGGACCCGTCTACCTCCGAATCAGCCGAGCTGACATGCCAATCCTGTACGACGACAGCCACGAAGTGGAAGTCGGCGGAAGCTCCATAATCCGAGACGGCGACGACGTAACCTTCATAGCCAGCGGCATGATGGTCTCCCGCTGCCTCGAAGCCTCAAAGATACTCGCAGAAAAATCGGTCAATGCACGGTTAATCAACATGTACTCTATAAAGCCCTTGGACGTTTCCGCGGTTGAAAAAGCCGCCAAAGAAACGGGCGCCATCGTCACTGCGGAGGAGCACTCGGTGATTGGGGGGTTAGGCGGCGCTGTGGCTGAGGCAGTTGTCAATAAATACGTGGCGCCCGTTGAACGCGTGGGAATCGCGGACGTCTTCACTGAGACGGCTTTGTCGCACGAGGAACTGCTTGACCACTACGGGATGGGAGTGGAAGACATCGTTGAAGCAGCACAGCGCGCCATCAAACGTAAGAAAAAATAATCAATTATAGGATTGCCAATATCAGAGAGAAAACGAGGTTTTTGGTATGAGGAAAATCAGGGCAGTAATCGTGGGCTGCGGGCTTGTGTCATCCGCTCACGCAGCGGGTTATTTGGAGGACGAGAGAGCCGAGCTGGTCGCGTTTTGTGACGTCCAGAAGGACAAGGTCGAGGCGATGGCCAGGGACTTCGGCGTCAAGAAACGGTACCTCGACTACAACGAGCTCCTGAAGGACAAGGACATAGACATGGTGGACATCTGCACCCCGCCGTTTCTGCACGCGAAGATGACTGTGGCAGCTGCCGAGGCGGGAAAGCACGTTCTGGTGGAGAAGCCGATGTGCGAGTCCGTGAAGCTTGCGAACCAGATGATTTCCGCAGCTAAAAGAGCCGGTGTGACTTTGATGGTCGGCGAGAGCTACGTCTTCACGTCCACGCACATGAAGGCGAGGGAACTCATCGACCAAGGCGCCATCGGGAAGCCCCTGTTGCTGGCTGAAAAGATGGGCATATGGGTCCGCCGGAAACCGGAACCGCCCCCCGCACCGGGGGCTCCCACGCCGTTCAGGTACGACCCCATGAAGTCCTGTGGCGGACTGTACCGTGACGCGATTGACCATTTCCCCCACGCGACGGCGACGGCGCGGTACTTGATGCAGGACGCTGAGATAAGCCGAATCTACGCCTGGTCAAAATCGGCCAAGGACAAGTTCGGGCAGGAGGAGAAGGTGTTCACCTCGGTCACTTGGCAGTACGGCGGCGGAGAAAGGAGCGGAACGTGGGTCAGGCAGGAGAAATATGACCCGCCAGGCGGATTCAGCACGACCGTGAGCGGAACCGAGGCTTCGATTAAGGTTCTTGGAGAAGGAGCTGGACCAGCCATTTCTGGCATAAAGCCGTGCCCTCTGGTTGTCTACGGAGACGGGAAGACGCAGTACTATAGGGTCGAGGAGGGAAATGACCTAATCTGGGTCTCGCAGGTCAACTACTACAGCAAGGCTCACAGGAACGTGGTCCACCACTTCATCGAATGCTTGGCGGAGGACAAGAAGCCAAGGTACTCGGGCGAAGAAGGAAGAAAGGACCTCAGGCTGACTCTGACAGCGATCAAATCAGCCATCGAGCAGAAGCCTCTGGACCCAAATTCGCTTCAAGAGGATTGGTTAGCGACCTCTCATATGGAGAAGGCTTCCGCATAATACGCCTGCACGTCACCCAGAAGTGTGCCGGCGGGAAAACCTGAGGCAGCCTTCTGTCGTCAAGCGAAAATAGTTTTGTGTGTTGCTCCTATACTGCCCTTTTCTTCAGGGCTTCTTTGAGCTTCACGTCTTCGATCGAGTCTATTTTTATTAGTTCAAGGGCTCCAGGAAATTTTAGGACTGGTTCGATGACTTGCCTGTCGATGTTCTTGACGATGTCGGCGAATGAAGCGTGGCACGCCTTATTGATTTCGCCAAGCACCCTCCTGCTTTCCGCTTGGGACTTCGCCCTGTGGGGCGGATAACCTAAGCCAGATTCCACGCTGAAGAACTTTTCGAAGATGAAGCGGAGGTTCACGT
>CAZOKM010000089.1:0-7119 GCA_964580405.1 uncultured Candidatus Bathyarchaeia archaeon
GGTCCATGTATCCTCCTTGCCGCCACAATCCCAGGAACCCAGCGACCCTGTCGCCCTGTTTCGCGACGAGAATCTCGGCTTTTCTGGATTTCGGCAGGTTTCGGAAGAACCTCCTGTAGGCAAGGTACTCCCTTTCAACGTCGTTCTCAACGCGTATGACGAGCCACTCGCGGACCTTGTCGTGGCACTCGATCTCGGCGATGGCTTTGATGTCCTTAACCTTCAGTTTGGTCAGCCGCGCGTTGACAATTTCAGTTCTCAAAGCGGTCATCCGAAGTGTTGAAAAAAGAGACCAAAGTGGAATTATTTAAGCTTTGTCTCAACGTTTTTACATAATTTTACCCCCAAAAAGCCAAAAAAATCGGTAATTAAACGTTAAATGCTGGGGGCATTCATTAATCCGTAGTTTAGGACGAAAAGGGATTGGGCACAAGCGTGGACCGGAAGAAAAACCTTAGAGTCGGCGTCCTCTTCAACCGTCCTGCTGAACCACCGAGAGGTGAAGATTCCGACTTCGTGGCCGAGGCGGAAGTTGAGGAACAGGCGGAATGGGTCCAAAAAGCCTTAGACAAACTGGGATACGATTACAGGATGCTGCCCTTCGAAGTTGACCTCGAGCTTTTAATCAGGGCACTAAAAAAGTACAAACCAGAAGTGGTCATCAACCTCTGCGAGGGCGCCTTCGGGGACAGCCACCTCGAGTCGAACGTTCCCTCGATACTTGAGCTGCTGAACATCCCCTACACGGGTTCGCCTCCCCTGTCTCTCGGAATGTGCCAAAACAAGGGGCTGACGAAGAAAATTCTAAAGGCAAACGGTCTGCCTACACCCAAATACTGGGTCTTCGAAGACTCCGTCAATTGTCAGGGCGACTTCGAGTTCCCGCTTTTCGTGAAACCTTTGAGGGAAGATGCGAGCTTAGGAATTTCCAGAAATAGCTACGTCCGGAACGAAGATGAGCTCAGGGCTCAGGTCGAATACATAACTGACCGCTACAAGCAGCCCGTGCTGGTCGAGAAGTACATCGCCGGGAGGGAGCTGAACGTCGCGATTCTGGGCTACGACGAACCAGAGGTGCTGCCGATTTCCGAGATAACGTTCGGCTTCAGAGACGAACCCAAGATAGTAAGCTACTCAGCAAAGTGGTTCAAGGAAAGCGACGAGTACGAAAAAACCAAACCCGTTTGCCCAGCTGCACTTGACCCTTCCGTAAAAAACAAAGTTGAAAAAATCGCATTAAAGGCATTCAATCTTCTGTACTGCAGGGACTACGCGCGGGTCGACATTCGCCTGAGAGACGGTTCGCCGTGGATTCTCGAGGTTAACCCTAACCCGGACATTTCTATGGAAGCAGGCTTCTCGCGTTCACTAAAAACCGCGGGAATATCGTACGAGCAGTTCGTCGAAAAAATAATTCAGTTCGCCCTACAACGTGCGTCAAAACGCAGCTAGTGGCAATAAGGTATAATCAGAAAAGACGGACAAGTGAACGGTCACTAAAAAGGTGTTGCATCTCGTGTCTTTTCAGGGCCTGCCAAAAAATCGTACAGACGAGCTGGTCATAAGAAAAACCCGCTTCCGCAGCTGCTTCGGGAAGGCAGGAATGAGCGTCAGGGTCAGGTATCAGCCCAGGTAAAGGATTAACTTCGAGCACGCGCGGCTTGCCTTCTTTATCGAGTCTCACGTCCATTCGGCACAGGTCCCGACAATTCAGAACCTTGAATGTTCTAGCAGCTGTCTTTCGAACCTTCTTCTCAAGGTCATCGGGTACGTCTGCTGGGCACTTGAAAATGTCCAGCGGCTTTTCCGGCACGTCCCAAATCCACTTTGCCTCGAACGAATAAATCGGGCTGGCTCCGCTCGGGAGCTTCTCAAGCAGAATTTCAACTATGGGCAGGACGAGGGGGTCGCCGTTGCCGATAAGGCCGACCGTGAACTCTCTTCCGGGAAGGAACTCCTCGACGATGGCTGACTGCTTGTACGTCTCTATAACCCACGACAACTGCTCCTGCAGACCACGTTCGTCCTTCACGAGGGAGGAGCTTCGTATGCCCTTGCTTGAGCCCTCCGCTAAAGGCTTAACGACAAGCGGAAACTCTAAACTGCGTTGTCTTTTTTGTTTAGGTGAAAAGAAGACTTGAAACCTAGGGGAAGGAACACCGTTGGCGTTCAGTACTTGGTGAGTCAGGGCTTTGTCCAACGCGATGGCAAGCGTCAGCGGTCCTGAGCCAGTATAAGGCGTCCCAAGCATCTCCAGCATCGCGGGAACCTGCGACTCTCTACTTTCACCACGTATCCCCTCGGCGATGTTGAAGACGAAGTCGGGTTTTAGACCCTTAATTTTCCCGTACGCTTCCTCGTCTGCTTCGATTTTTGTGACTTCGCACCCGCCTTTTCGTAAAGCACCTGCGATGGCGTCCACCGTGGCTTCGTCGTCGAACTCGATATAAAAATCCTCAGGCTGCCCCGCGACTGGGTCAGCGGTCTTCTTCAGGTTGTACGTTAGCCCGACGTTAAGCGTCATCGCTTTTCACTAGGGACCTTCACAGGAAACTCCATCTGCTGCAGAGGCTTCTTTTCCCTCGGAATCTGCGGGTACGTGTACTCCTTTCCCTGATAGTTCTTCATGACGACTTGGCTGTCTCCGATGCTCACGACGTATTTCGGCTGGACGGGGATTTTTCCTCCGCCTCCCGGCGCGTCGATCACATAGCGTGGGACGGCGAAGCCCGACGTGTAGCCCGTGAGGTCCTCGATTATTTTGAGTCCGGTTTCGACCCTCGTCCTGAAGTGGTACGTGCCCTTCACAAGGTCCATCTGGAACAGGTAATATGGTTTGACCCTGATCCTCAGCAGCTTCTGGACGAGACTCTTCATGGTCTCCGAGTCGTCATTAACTCCTTTTAACAATACTGACTGGTTGCCAAGCGGGATTCCCGCGTCGGCGAGGAGCCCGCAGGCTCGTGAGCTTTCCTCCGTTATTTCCCGCGGGTGATTAAAGTGCACGTTGATGTAAAGCGGGTGGTACTTCTTCAGTATGTTACACAGTTCGGGTGTTATTCTCTGCGGGAGCGTGCACGGCACCCTCGTACCAATCCTTAAGACTTCAACGTGAGGGATCGCCCTGAGGCTTTTCAGCAAAAACTCAATCGTGTCATCGGGCAGCATCAGTGGGTCTCCGCCAGATAGCAGAACGTCTCGAATGGCTGGCGTCCTCTGGATGTACCTGATCTGTTCTAACAAGACTTCTTTTGAAAGATCAATTAATGGCAAGCCAACTCTTCTTTTTCTGGTGCAGAACCTGCAGTACATCGCGCAGCAGTTTGACACGCACATTAGCACGCGGTCAGGATAGCGGTGAACCAGTCCCGTTGTTGGGCTGTCGCCTTCCTCGTTCAGCGGGTCGTCCGTTCCATATGGGTCCTGCAATTCAAGCGGGCTGGGTACGCACTGCTTCCAGATTGGGTCTCCCACTTCTTCGATTAAGTTAAAGTAATAGCGAGAAATTTTCATCGGGTACTTTGCGACAACGGAATTTAGAGCTTTCGCGTCGACAGAAAATTTTTCGAGAATTTGATGGGGTCTCGTTATACTTTTGGAAAGACTATTTTTCCAGTCTTCAACCATCTTTTCGTTACACGCGCTGTGGCACATACATGCCACGAAAAAAATATGCGTTTCTAAACACACTTTTAAATCTTTCTATTATGTTCGTAACAAAAACGACATAAACAATTAATCAGAAAAAATTTTTGAAAAATTTTTAGTAACATTTTGTGATTACGTTGAGTGTCCACAATTGTTGCCCTACCCTTATATACGAATTTGAAGGAAATTTTTTACAGGTGAAAAAAATGGGAAGCGTTAACGTGAATTCGGGTTCAGTCGAAACGCTCGATAAAGTAGACGGCGACCTGAACTTGGCTGACGGCGCAAGGGTCAGGGCGAGAGACGTCAAAGGCGTTGAAGTTACAGGCAGTGTTCGCTACGAGGGCAACTGCGTCTTCGAGTGCAGCCTCGCTGCAGACTCGATCAGGGGAGAAGACGGCGACCTCGTCGTCGAGGGCAACCTGTCGGTCGAGAAGACGATCAGAATCGAGGAAGGCGGTCTTGGGGTCGGAGGCAACCTAACGGCTGGAACCATCGAGGTCGACAAAAAAGTTTCGGTAGGAAAAGACCTTACCGCCTTGAACGTTGAGGTGGGTGGTAAGCTGGAGGTCGGGGGCAACGCGAAGGTCGTCGAGATAGAAGTGGGCGGCACCTTCGAGGCGAGGGGCAACGTCGAGGCCAAAAAACTGGAGGTAGGCGGCACAGCGAAGATAGACGGCGAAACGACGATTTCGAGGATAAGCGTGGGCGGCACGTTCAGGGGCGTCGGGATCATCAAGGCTGACAAAATTGACATCGGCGGCACGTTTGAGGCGGAATCGGAAATAATAGTTGAGGACTTGGAGGTCGGCGGAACAGCCAAAGTCGCAGGGGGCGAGATAAGAGGAAGGGTCGACGTCGGCGGAGTCTTCTTCTCAAGCAAGCCCTTGACTTACGGCTCGATTGACGTCGGAGGCAAAGCAGAGCTTGTCGGCGGAGGAAAAGGGAGAAAGATCGAAGTCGGCGGAACCCTGAAGGCTGAGGGAGACCTGAAGTTCGAGGACATCGACGTCGGCGGCACGGTCGATATACGCGGCGAAGCCGAGGGCGACGCGATTGACGTCGGTGGCACACTTTCAGTTGAAAAAAGCCTGACGTTGGCCAGAAAGCTCGACGTTGGAGGAACAGCTGAAGCAGGCGAGATCCTGAAAGCCGAATCCATAGAGGTCGGTGGCTCACTAAAATCCAGAAAGATCGAGGCCGAATCCTCGGTTGACGTCGGTGGCAAAATCGAGACAAATGAGGGGACGAAGGCTGCCCACGTTGAGATCGGGAGGAAAGGAAGAATCAGGGGCGTCGTCGTCGCCGATAACGTTCAGATCGAGGAAGAGGCTGAGGTTGAAGACATCTACGCTGGGTCGTTGGTCATGGAGGAGCGGTCCTCGGCGAGGAATGTCTACGCGAACCGGGTTCGCCTGGAAAGAGAATGTAAGATCAACGGGGAGCTGCAGTACACTGACGAGCTGAGGAAAGAACAGGACGTATACTTTGCGAAGGAACCTGCTAAGGTGTCTCGGCTTCCGTCGCCTCCAATTTAAGCGTTGGGCTCAAGGGCAAACCGTTGGCGGCTGAGAGTTGGATCAGATTAGCAGAATTGAGTTTCGTCTCGGCACCAATTTTTTAACCCTTGAGGTCCCACCTTTTTATGTGAATTTTGAGAAGATGAACTTCAGTTCGATTATTGTGCGGAGGCAGCTGCCGAAGGAAGGAATCGCCATCTACGTTTACGTCACTAGGCAAAGGCACGTTGAGAAGCTTTTACTCCTAAAAAGGTTGCATCCCGACATATTCCTGCCTGAGGAATTACGAGAATCGGGCACAGCAGTTGAGGGGCTGAGCCCGGCGGAACTTTCGGTGTTTAAGAGAGTCACTAAAACTGGGGGGTTCGATAAAGACATCGCGGAGCTGGAGAAAGAATGGGAGTATGGCGGAAGTGGTGTTTGGTCAAAAAGAATCGGCGCCTTCACGCTTTTTATGTTTCTAGTCGCGAAAGAAGCAAGATGGACCGTCAGGCCAGCCATCTCGAGGGATGGCGTTAAAGGCTACGGGTTTGAGCTGCCTGTTGATACTTCGCTGAGTAGTCGCTTCGCAGAAGGATTGCGGGAAGGCGAACTTGAAGAAATTCACAACCACGTCGAAAGCCAACATTACCATTTGATCATTGAAAATCTGGCGAGGTGTAGGGAGCTCGCGAGTGACTGGGATTATTATTTTTCTACGAGAACAAAGTGGAAACAAACTGTTTTCCTTTCAACGGACTGAATAAGGGGTTCACGTGATTGTATTATGATATAAAAGCCTAATCGCCTATAACAAATGATTGATTAAAGTACAAAGAATTGTGATGAGCCACAAAATTCAAAAAGGGTTCTTGGTGAACAGAATTGTTGAAGCGGACGAGGTACGAAATTTACCTTGCCATTCTGGGAGCGGTCAGAAGCGGAGGTGCCTGTCCGATCACTCGGTTGTCCTACTCTGCGCGGCTTCCCGTTGACCGTACAAAAACCGTTGTTGAGTTTTTATTATCAAAGGGACTGCTTAAGGAAGTGAACATCGGTAACCGAAAGCTCTTCAGGATAACGGACACGGGAGGAGAGTTCCTCGAAGCGCTGAGGACCGTCAGAAAATTCATCCAAGAATAATCGCTACTGCGTGGTCTCTTCTTTAATTTTGTCTTCGAGGCTCTTGGCCTTCCCGTGCTCGAGGACCGAAATTTTCGTCTGAAGCCGAACCCTGTACCCGAGGCGGAGGAAAAGCCCGTAGAGCTCCTCCCCCGAAATTTGCGTCCTCAACTTTCCCGCAGTGATAAGTTTGACTAGGGTGTTCTCGACGTATTCAGCTGCCTGAGGGTACTGAACCTTGGCCTCGTTGAAGACTTCCCACGCCCTGTCGACGAAGAGTCTATTCAAAATTTGCTGAGGAGACTCCGCCTTCTCGCCCTCGAGTTCAGGCTCTGCCCTCTTCCCGAACTGCCTCTTCAGCTCCTGAAGTCTTTTTCGTCTTATGGCTTCGAGTTCCGTGTCGGACATTAAGCTGGTCCCGCTTTTCCTGCGATGTGAAAAGAATATCAACACGATTCTGTTAAGTCTTTTGACCTAATGTGCGACGCATTATTTTCTGCGAACATTTTCACATTCGGTTTGATGCTCAGCGTGAAAGGTATTTGCGTGTTCTGTAACAATTTTTCATCGGTTACTTCTTTCGGCGCCTCATGACGAAGTATCCCGAGCCCGCAGCTACGGCAACAACCGCCACTGCAATTATCGCGTACGTCATCAGAGGGGACTCTTCCATCGGGGTCAGGGTCACGTTCGGAACCACGTCCGTCAATTGTACGCAGGGAATCTCGACCCCGCCAAAGTTCAGTCCTTGGAAAGGAGGGTAAAGAGGCCAGCTTATCACTTCGACGACGACGTTCTGGTCGGAGACGATAACGTGTTTCCCGGGCATGGTCAAAAGGTAGTATGATCC
>CAZOKM010000090.1:0-6979 GCA_964580405.1 uncultured Candidatus Bathyarchaeia archaeon
GGGATGCCGCCCGGACATCGGAGCTCCTGAAAACGTTCTCATAGGAGCGCGCGTCCCCGAATGGTTCATCTACACGTTCACCACGGGGGCGAGGTTCTGGACGCAGAAGCACAGGACGGGAGGCATCGACGAGAGGAGGAGGATAACGATCCATCTGCTGAAGCCTGTGGGCGGGAGGAGGAACAACACCGAAGTCGATAGGGTTTGGGAGGTGACGCCGAGCGTTTTCGCTAACCCCATCACGTATGTGCTCGAATGCAAGTGGGGATTAGTGAAGAAGAAGTACGTGAACGACTTTTTCGAGGTGCTGAGGTGGAGCAAGGAGTTCGGAGTCGACGCACCCGAGGGCCGGCAGGTGAGGCATGTCGTTCTGGGCGTGTTCGCTGCTAGCTCGTTCGACCCTAAGGAGACTGTTGTGATAAACGACGAGCCAGTCAGCCTGGCGTCATAGGCGGCAAGGATGAACATACAACTGCTGAAAGCCGCGGACTTTAACGAGAAGCTACATGAGCGCGGGGCGGATAACGACGTTACCGTGCAGCGTATCTGCCGAGTTGCTAAGGATGAGACACAAGTAAGGGTTGTGTTGGAAGCTGTGTGGAAGGAACCCGCGAAGGCCGATGAGCTGTTGGTTCGAATAGCCATGGAGAACGGGAAGCTGTTCGAGTTTGAGAAGATGCTTGAAGGATAGTACTGTGATTTTATACTCTACGATTTCTAAAAATATCTTGTACAAGAACTTATTTGGCAACAACCGTTAACTATTTATAGATATAATCACATTTTATGTATAAAAAGTAACAGAAGCTGTTACTAAATCGACGTTAAATATAAGGGGTGGAACCATGAGTGGAAACGCTGACCTTCACGCGCATTTCTATGTACGTCAGCCCCTGTCAGGTATCGAGAGCACCCTCTTCTCTCGCTTAGCCGAGGAGGGGATAAATATCTTCACGATAAAGGATGTGGAGGGTAAACTCGGCAAGCCCTACAATAACGCGAAGGCCATCGTCAACCGGCTAGTGAAGAAGAGATGGGCAGTTCGCCTGACCGGGGGTAAATACCTTGTCATACCCTTTGAGGCGGGTGTAAGAGCCGAGTACAGTGAACACGAGTTCATAATAGCATCGCATCTTGTGGAGCCTTATTATATTGGATATTGGAGCGCACTAAACTACCATGGATTTACAGAGCAGGTACCCCGCACCGTCTTTGTCGCAACCACCAGCCGAGTCGGGAAAAGAAAGATACTCGACACTAACTATCGTTTCATTACACTGACAGACAGGAAGTTTTTCGGTCACCAACCCGAGCTGGTCGGGAACGCCAAGGTGAACGTCTCAGATGCAGAGAAGACCGTCGTGGACTGCCTCGACCACCCCGAGTACTGCGGCGGGCTGGAAGAGATCGTAAAAGCGCTGCGGAATGGGCGTGATGAGCTTTCTTTGGAGAAAATGGTCGCGTATGCGCAGAAGATGGGTAACAGTGCCATCCTGAAGAGGCTCGGCTTTCTTATCGAACTCTTGGGAATCGAGCACTCAAAGGAGTTCATAAACTCGGTTCTGAATGATGTTAAGAAAGGATACAGCCTTCTCGACCCCGTGGAGGAACATGGCGGCTGGTACTTGGCTAGGTGGGGACTCCAAGTGAACATCTCAGAAAATAGGCTGCGTGAGTGGAAGGGATACGAATGATATCGGCCGAGGCGTTGCGGAGGATTGCACGGAGGCAGGGAATCGGCGTCGGGTGGGCTGAGAAGGATTATGTGATCTCGTGGTTCCTCAAGGAGCTGTACGAGAACAACTGCCTCAAGGAGGTATTAGTGTTCAAGGGCGGCACAGCCTTAAAGAAGGTCTACTTCTCCGAGACATGGCGTCTGTCGCACGATCTCGACTTTACGACTATCGCCGAACTGGATTCAGAGACTGTGAGACGGTGCTTGGAAGAGGTTTTTACAGCCATTGCTCAGAAAAGTGGCCTAGCCCTCAGCCTCAGCTCGTTCCGGGCCATTAGAGGCGGGCTGGACGCGAAAATCCAATTCGCGGGTCCGCTTGTGCATAGGAACCAGCTCAGTCTTGATATTACATTTAACGAAAAGCTAGTGACCGAGCCGGAGTGGAATGCTGCAAGGACAGATTACCCTGATGTGCCGGTTATAAAAATTAAGGTGTATTCGCTTAAGGAGATCTTGGTTGAGAAGATACGTAGCATCATGCAGCGAGGGAAGAGCAGGGACTATTACGATGTCTGGAAGCTGTTAATGGAGAACGAGTTCGACATGGTGGCGATCGAGGCGCTTCTTGTGGAAAAATGCCTTACAAAAGATATAGAGTATGATCCTAGTCTCATCTTTGACGATGAGCGTCTGGGAGAAACTGGAAGGTATTGGCAGAGCGCTTTGGGTGAGCTGGTTCGTGAACTCCCCGAGTTCGAGAAAGTGGTCTCAGAGCTGAGGGAAAAGCTAGGTTCATTGAATAAAGAGTAAACAACATGTCAGAAGAAACATTTATTAAATATTATTGCTCATTTTTTCATTATGAACATAAATCCTGAATCTGCATTAAAAAATGGTTGAAGGATACATCAGTAAAGTAGACGCATTAATAAAAAAGAAGTATTCTGATGGCGAGGATGAGAAGCGGGAATTGGACACGTCGATACAGAACTTCATTAGAACGACGTTCGTCGATGGAGAGAAGAAGCTTGGCGATTATCGAAGCTCTGTTCATTTTTACGTCGGGATTTTAGGTCGTGAAGATACGGAACAGGAGAAACAAGAAGATTATGTATCACGATTGAAAACCATTAGGAACCACCTGTCCGCATCGTGTATTTCGACGACCAGCCCGCGCATTTCCTCGTCGAGCCATTCAAGCTCGTCCAGCTCAAAGTCGTCAAGCGGCTCGGGTTCGGGTTCCGGAGGCTTAGGCTTGACGTCCTCGGCGCTCTTCTCGATGTCCTGCTTTGTGTCCGTAAGCGGAGCCTCACCGTTGTCTGCTGAGGCTTCTTTTAACTCCATTGGCTGTTCGTCAGGCGGATTGGTCTTCAACGCGTTCTCGATCGCGTTCGACTCTACATCCAGCTTGGCCAACACCTGCTCGACAAGCCGGTCGTCCACCTTCTGCTCCAGCCGCTTCAGAAGCTCTTCGACGTCCGGCTCGGTCTTCGGCTGCACGTAATGTGGGTACTGCCGTATGCTGTCCCTGTAACCAGTGTCATACGGCTGACGTTTTGGAATGAAGGACGCACTGCTACCCCGCCCTTGGCAGGCCTAAAACTATACTGTGGGGGTCCTCTAAAACCTGAGGAGCTGTGGTAACCTCCCATACCTCCTAAACCACGTCTAGGTTGCCTCTAGTCTGTCGTGATCGTATACCTGGTCTTTTAATCTCACACAATCACTTTGTCCCTTCTGTTGGCTTATCCGTCAGGGACGCGTGATTGTGCCGTAAAGCCCTAAAACTGACCTTATGCACAATCGCGTGGCCTACCGGGCCGGGTTTACCCTTGGATTCGCCTTGGATTTGACCTATCCGCCGTAGGCCCTGTGATTGTGGTTATGGGCCTCGGCCGAACCGAGACGCATAATCGCGGGTCTAACTGGCAGATAAGATATTCCGATTCTTCCTTTATTGTTCAGTTATTAAATTGATTTGTATATTGAAGCATCTAAATTGATAGGGAATATAAAGACTGGAGTATAAACGAAATAATAGGTGTTTAACATTATAGCCACTGCAGCATTCGCCTATATTTCTAAAACGGAAAACGAATTGAAAGAATTTGTAGATAAAAATAGAAACAGAATAGACGAAAAACTGCTAGTCACATACTATGCTTCGCCCACTCTTGCCAGCTTAGGGGATTTCCGGTACCCACCACCTTTTAGATTTTCAGTTCCAACGGATGTTTTCACGTTATTGACCAAATTGAGCTACCTTGATTTTCAGATAATCGAAAACCACTCCGACCCTAAGGCATGCTTGGCGGTAGACGCGAAATACCCCGAAAAAGCTGCTTCGAGCTTAGGACAGTTGCTAGACGAAAACCGGCATGCAATCATTTACACTGATAATGAGTTCTATGGCATGGATGAGGATGAAATGATTAAAGAGGATTTGGATTAACCTCTGATTTTACTCCCCCTCGGTTAAGCTTAAAGATCAGGATCGATAGAGACACCACATGGACTCCTTCACATCATATATCCTCCGCCAAGCCTACGAGAAGGTCAGCCGACTCGGCGACAGACTCGCCAAGATAGACAAACAGATCGACTGGGAACGGTTTCGACCCATAATCAAGGCCATGTACACCAACGACACCCCGCAGGGAGGACGACCCAACACCGACGAGGTGGTGATGGTGAAGCTCCTCGTCCTCCAGCAGTGGTACGGGCTCAGCGACCCTGAGCTGGAGAGGCAGGCCTCGGACAGGATCAGCTTCCAGCGCTTCCTCGGCTTCCCGGAGCAGCCGCCGGACTACTCGACGGTCTGGCAGTTCCGGGAACGCCTCGCCGCCACCCGCACCGACGAGCTGGTGTGGGCGGAGCTGCAGAGGCAGCTAGACGAGAAGGGCCTCCGGGTCCGTAAGGGCGTCGCCCAGGATGCGAGCTTCATCGAGGCGGACCCGGGTCCGTCGGGGAAGCCGCGTGGGGATGGGGCGGTGACCAGGAGGAGCCGGGATGGTGACTGGGCGAAGAGGCTGAAGGGGTCAGTGTTCGGGTATAAGCTGCACGTTAAGACGGACCTCGACCTGGGTCTCATTCGGGCGGTGGAGACATCGTCGGCGTCGGTGCACGACAGCCGCGTGGACCTGTCGGAGCCGGGTGAGGTGGTTTACCGGGATAAGGGGTACTTCGGCGTGGAGCCTCGGGGCTGGGATGCTACGATGAGACGTGGAGTGAGGAGTCATCCTCTCGGTGAGCTGGATAAGAGCAGGAACCGGCGGATCGGGTTGAAGCGTAGGCCCGTGGAGCGGGTGTTTGCTGTCATTAAGTGCGTGTTTCATGGCGGGCGGGTGCTTGTGACTAGTCTTCCTAGGGTTCGGGTGAAGCTGGTGTTCTCTTGTCTGTGTTTTAACCTGCTGCAGCTGTGTTCGCTGGGCGTCTGTTCGTAGCGTGAGCCGTGGATCTCTGCGGGGAGGAGGCGGGTAAGGGGTGTTTGGGGGTGATTAGAGTGTTTTCTGGGGGTTTTGGCTGGTTTTTCTCGGTGTTTTGGCTGCTGCTTGGGTGTCTGGGGTGGGTTTTAGGGGGCGTTGATGGTTTTTAGGTGTCATTGTAACTTGTTTGGTGGTTAATTCGATGGGTACAGACAGAAAACGAGGTTAATACAAATCCTCTATAATCTTTTATCGAGTGGATGTGGAGCTAAAAACACTTTTTAGAGGCTAATCCAAGAAATGCTCAGGCTCCACATCCAATTGAGTAGCAAATCACAATATTTTTCGCGCGCACGTTAACGTAAATGCCTGCTATTCGCGCGCGCGAAACTTTATATTAACAGAAAAAGAGGCGAAAGTTGAAACGGAATAGTATCAGTGAGGTTATGTTCCCTTATTAGGCGTGGGTACAACTGAGTTGCTGCATCAAGCCCAGAGTATCAGACATCCCCCATTCTTCCACGATCTTGCCGCCAACGACGCGGTCGATGGCGATCGCCTGCACCTTCACCTTCTTATTTGTTGGGGGAATGCCCATAAATTCACCTTTGTGTGCGCCAGTCACCGTGCAGCGTACCACTGCCTTTTCCCCTTCGACGATTATGTCATCCAAGGCGTAATGAAGGTCGGGAAACGCGTTCAAGTACTCGCTCATAGATCGTTTTACGTTCCTGAGGCCGTGTATATCTTCGCTCTCGGTACTCCCATGCATGACGAAGTCAGCGGCATACAACTCGTCCATCACTGCCATGGCAGCCGCCTTTCCCTTGTTGTTTTCCTCAAAAACACGACGCTCGAGCGCCCTAATTTCCTTAGCTGACATTACGAACCACCCGCAAAGAATTCTTGAGCGCACGTGAATATTTAAATTTAAATAATTCATCAAGCACGGAGAAGAAAGGAGAAAAGAAATCCCCGATAGAAGCTAGAAATCAAAATTAGGTGTTCTGGGAATCCAAGTTTTACGTTCATCTCCCAAGAATCCCGCGAATAACAAAGCTTCCTCATTAAGTAGAACTTAGCGCACGCGAGGTCGTGGGCTTCCGCCAACACGGATCATGAATAATATGTGAGAAGTCAAATAGCTTCACGACGGAACTTTCCCTCAGGGAAGACTCCATTGGCACGCCATGCCGAGCTAGCTAAGCTGAACCTGCCCGAGTTCGGTCTCCCTACCGTCGAGCCGGTGATCCAGCCCGACACATATCGGAGCCGACTTAGGTCTCTCATCGAGCGGGCGGCTGAGGAGGGCTACGACGTCCTCGCCGTCTACGGCGACAGGGAGCACTACGCCAACGTCGCCTACCTGACGGGCTACGACCCCCGGTTCGAGGAGGCCCTGCTCCTGCTGAACGTCAGGAAACCCGACGCGAAGCCCGTCCTCCTCGTCGGGAACGAGGGCATCGGCTACGCCGGCATCAGCCCAATAAGGGAGGACATCGAGGTCGTCCTGTACCAGAGCTTCAGCCTCCCCGAGCAGCCGAGGGGCGGCAGCCCGAGCCTGGAGGAGATACTCGTACGATCAGGCGCAAGGAATGGCTCCAAGGTCGGCGTCGCCGGATGGAAATACTACTCAAACGCCGAGACCGAGTCCCCGGAGACGCGCCTCGAACTGCCGAGCTACATAGCGGAAGCCATGAGGGGCGTATCCGGCCAAGACAATGTGCTGAATGCCAACAGGCTGCTGACCGACCCCGGGAGCGGCCTCCGAGCCGTGAATGACGTCGACCAGCTCACCCGATTCGAGTTCGCCGCCGCCCACACATCCCAGGCGATCAGGGACGTCATCTTCAAACTACGCCCCGGGATGACCGAGTAC
>CAZOKM010000091.1:0-5347 GCA_964580405.1 uncultured Candidatus Bathyarchaeia archaeon
GTACATACACGTCCCCTACGGGCTCATCAACGGCGCAGAAGTGACCATAAGAAAATAGGCTTAGCCACTCCCTTCGCTCACGCATCTTTTTCCAACAATAACGACCGTTAGCTCTGAATATGCATTGAGCAAAATCGGTCCACTGTAGCTCGCCCATTTCATGGATTAGTCACTGATTTTTTCTACAAAATGTGGCTTGTAACTTTTTATTCCTGTTAATGCATGTTAGTATCATGACCACCTGGTCTTTGCACGACAAACCCGTAGCCACTATTCCATTTTCTCTGAACGGACGCGGCGGCAGCGTCTCCGTATATTATGGAAGAAACGACGACCCGGTGAGGGCTGGTTTTGACGCTATTCCCCGGCTGAACTTCGACATCAACTTGTGCCGCGGCTTTCCAGCGATGCACGCAAAAATAAACGAATATTCTGGTAGCGGGTACCGAATGCTGTGCGGCTGGATACAAATCGTGACGAACGAGTACTTCGAATCCCACGACGAGAAGAAGGGGAAAAAGTCCTTTTCGGTTGACGTCGCTCCCTCGATGCGGGACCTTGGCCTTCCGTTCGCGTCCGTTGGCTTCCCGCCGGGATTTTTTGACGCCCCATGCTACAATATTGGGGACCACGCCAAATTGAGGTGGGTGGCAAACACGTTCCTGACCACGGTACCAATGAGATCAAGGGAAGAAAAAATTTCGTGGCTGGCTGGTTTCCGCTGGGGCTACGTCGAGTATGACAAACCTGAACAGAAGCCCACGTCACTACTTCCCTTGGAGGTGACCAGCGCCAACGCTTGGAACAGCTGCCTTCCTTTCTTGAGAAAAGAATGCAAAGGATGGAGATTCAGAAGGGCATAGTGAGCCACAAGCCGATGTTGCCGCCCGAATCCGTGGCTACCTAATTATGTGTGATGAGGGCTGGCGTTAAGCTCCTCAACTGTCACCACGGCGTCTTCTTCAGCCTCAGCAGGTAAGCCATGACGTTGACCATGAGATGGATTGGGGCAGTCAAAACGATTATTATCAAGGCGTACATGAGGGTCGGCGGCTGAATGAGGAGGCTGAAAACCAGCGCCATCAAAACGAAGTCCAGCTGGTCGGAAACGGGCAAGTGGGCGCCTGACTTTAGGTTCAAACGGCGCTTGATGAAAGACCCAAGCAAATCGCCAGTTAAGGCTCCGAGGGATAATACGAAGCCGAGAACGACACTTCCCTGCGGGAGACCCACGCTCAGTCCATAGGCTTCTTGAACCCACCCAACAAAGGTTCCGATAATGAGGCCAGAGACGAAGCCGCGAACTGTCTTATGTGGTCCAAACAAGGGTTTGCCGTCCCTGAACGTTTTTCCGCCGTCGATGGGTCTGCCGCCTCCGAACAGTACGGGTGCCCCGTTTGCGCAGTATGCTGGGAAAATGTAGTACAACGCATGGAATATTTCGAGGGCTACTCCGTAGGCCACGCTCATCTTGCTGGTCTCATTTGGCTTCTTATTTTGTCTTTCTTCTTCTTAGGCTGGGCATTAATTAAGCTTAATCAAACGCGGTTTTTTGAATTTGACCAAAAGGCATAAGTGCCCAGAGAAATCCCGTTTTTCAGAGGTGAACGTTTGTGCCTGTTGTAGTCGTAGAGATGTGGGAAGGTAGAACCCCGGAGCAGAAGGAGAAGCTCATCAAAGGCATAACCAGAGCCTTCGAGGAAATAGGCGTGAACCCCGAGCACCTGAGCGTCATCATCCACGAGAATCCGAAGACGAACTGGGGCATCGGCGGAAAACAGGCGTCAAAAACGGCGCCCTAGAATCACGCTTCGAACCAAGCCTTCCGTAGACCCATGACCTCGACTTGCGTCTTTTTCCGCAGCTCGTCAACGAACGCTTGGACCTTGCCTAGCTCAGGTTCGGGTAATTTGTTATTGTAGTTGTCGTACCCGACGTAGACGATTTCGGGCTTAATCTCTTTCATCCAGTCGGCGAACTCTGGGTCAAAATCCAAGATTGGCTCTATGATAACCGCCTTGTGTTTCCAGTCTAACTCTTTCATCGCCTCGAACCTTTCTCTCAGCGTTGGTGCCCTCGAAAGATTGTAGGGTCTGTTCGTCTCTATCGTCGCGCCGAGTAACATGTTGTCGGTGAACAGTTCGAGAAACTCGCTGTACCTTTTCGGGTTCTTCGTCAGGAACAGGAATCTCATCTTCGGCTTCGCAGTCAACACGTTCAGGACCTTGATTATCCACTCCTTCGGGACCCAGTCGCCCCACATTTCGCCCATGTCCGAAACGAAGACGGAGCCGCCCTTGGGAAGCTTCTGCTTCAGCCTCCACTCGGCGAAGGCGGGTTTGAACCCGTGCGTTTTGTAGGGTTCGACGCCCATCGCAGCCAGCCTCCTCGCGTAGTTCCTCGCCCAGCAGTACGTGCAGTTGTACATGCATCCGGTGACTGGGTTCCAAGTGTCCATCGGCAGTCCTCCACTACGGTTATTAGTGGTTCGGAAAGACGAAGTCGAGAATCCTCTGGGTCTCTTTCAGGGAGTCCACGACGAGGTCGGGCTTCTCCTTCTCGAGCTCCGCCCTGGAGTACGCGCCCGAAGGAATCGCGACGCAACTCATGTTTGCTTTTCTGGCGGCTATTACGCCGAACACTGAGTCCTCGAAGACGACGCAGTCTTCGGGTTTACAGCCCAGCTTCAGGGCGCAGTTGACGAACACTTCGGGGTCGGGCTTCGGGTTTTTCACCTCGTCCGCCGACAGGACGAAGTCGAAGTAGCCGTCCAGCCCCTTCATTTTTAGCAGTTTGTCGATGACGGGCCGGTTGCTCATGGTCGCCAGACCGATTTTGAGCCTTGGGCGCAGCGAACCCAGCAGTTCGGTGACACCTTCGAAAATATTCACCTCGCCAAACAATTCGAATTGAATCTTGAACTTCCTTTGCATGAGATCGTCGAGCATCGCGTCGTCGAAGTCTATGTTGTTGGACCTCAGAGCTTCCTTGAACATGTTCCTCGCGCCTATGCCGATCCGCCTGACGAGGAAGTCATCGCTGACGACGCAGCCGATTCCGCGGAGAACCTTCTGGAACGCGAAGACGACGACGGGCATAGTGTCGGCTAGGGTTCCGTCCCAGTCGAAGATTGCAGCCTCGAACAATGCCATCACGCTCCTTTACTCATTCAGGTTTTCAACTGATAATCCCGCAGTCCCTCTTCTCCGATGACCAAGTAAAAGGACGCTTTTTCTTCTTTCCCTCCGCTCTTCTCCACTGACGCCTTGACCATGTTCCTCGAGCCCGCCCTCGACAAGACGACGACGGAGTCGCACCAGAACTTCAGGACCCTCATCGCCACGGGGACGACGTCAGCCTCGGGCATCACGCTTCTGACTTGGCTCAAGACGAGGACGGACAGCTCGAGCTTTCTGGAGACCTCAGCCAGCGTCGCGACTTGGCAGTTCAGCTCGCGGTTCAGGTTGAACGTCTCCTTCTTGTTGAGGAGCTCCGAGCGGTAGAGCGACGTGACCGTATCGAAGACGATCAAGCCGAACCTTCTGCCCACGAACCTTTCGAGGCCGTCGACAAGCACAACCTGTTCCTCGAACGTCGCGGGCTTCGAGACGATGATCGAGTCGGAAACCTCCTCGAAGTCTTGACCGGTAATCTGGGACAGCCTCTCAGGTAGAAAGGTCCCCTCACAATCCACGTACAAGGTCTTGAAACCCAATCGAGAGCAGTTCGCAGCGCACTGCATCGCCAAGGCGGACTTGCCCGTCTCCGCCCCGCCGTATAGTAGGCACATTTCGCGCTGCTGTAGCCCGCCGTCCAACGCTTGGTCGAGGGAGGTGCTTCCGGTCGGTATCATGCGCCTCAAGACTTTCACAACAACAGAAAAAGGGGCGTTCAGGACTTAAATCCTACTCCGGTTATCGCTTTTTCGGTACTTTTCATCATGCTTAGGAGCTGATGTAAAGCTTAAATGCTATTCGCCATGTGTTACTATCACCGAGTGGCGTCCAATGAGTTTAAAAATCGCAGTGGCCACGGTCTCAGGCAAAGCCTACTACTTGTTGGTGAACGAGCTCAGGCAGAGGAAACTGGCTTTCCTGAGCTGCGTCCCAGACAAGCCTATCCCGCCTTCCGTGCAAGTTGTCGTGACGACCGAAGCCGAAAGGCCGACTGTGAAGCACCCCAACGTTCTGGTCTACGATGCGGAAAAGGAGCCCGCTGAGGTCGTCGACGAAGCCGTCCGCGTAATCCAAAGCAAAGAAGCCTACAAGGAAGTCACCGTCGGAATCGACCCGGGCAAAAACTTCGGCGTGGCAGTCCTCGGCGACGGCAGAATACTCAAAAAAACTCAAACTTTTTCGCTGGAAAAGGCGGTTGACACGGTCCTGATGGAGACCAAGAAGAACCCGGCTCAAAGGCACCGCGTAAGAATTGGGAACGGCATCCCGGAGCTCGCTGAGGAGCTTGCGTCTCGGCTGGACATGGCGTTGACTGATGATGTGCCAATTGAGCTGGTCAGCGAGGCGGGCACGAGCATCCTGAAAAGCGAGGGGACGAGGAGGAAGGCGACCGACGCGGACTCAGCCACGGAGATAGCCAGAAAGAACGGGCAGGCAAGAGCCAGAAGGGCGAACGGCTGATGGTGACTCTCGAGAAGGGGAAGACGCTGCTCGTGGACGGCCCAGCGAGGGTCCACATTAAATCGGGGAAAGCGTCCGTTCTGGGAGCCCAAGTCGAGAGCGGAGAGCAGCTCGTAGTCCGCAGAGGAAAATGCATGCCCATACTGGGTCTGGTGGATTGCGAGGTGGAGCTGGTCCTCGGGGAAAACGCCTCCCAAACGATACACGATGGAAACACAATCCCGTCATCGTGGCTGCAAACGGCCGAAAAGATTCTAGACCGCGAAGAACCTACAACCGTGCTTGTCCTAGGCAGCGTCGACTGCGGGAAAACAGGGTTCTGCACGTTCCTTGCCAACTCAGCCTTCGTGAAGAAGCGGAAAGTCGCCATCGTAGACGGGGACATGGGTCAGTCGGACGTTGGACCACCTGGAACAGTTAGCTTCGCCGTCCTTGGAGAGCCCGTTGCTGACCTTTTCAAGCTGCGTTCAAAGGAGCTGAAGTTCATAGGTGTCACAAGCCCGTCGGGTAAAGTGAATGACGTCTTGGACGCGGTTGGGTACTTGAGGCAAAGAGCTGCGGAACAGTCAGCGGACTTCATCATCGTCAACACTGACGGCTGGGTCGAGGGAGAAGCAGCCGTTGAGTATAAGGTGGGTCTAGTCGAAAAGGTTGCCCCAAACTCAATCGTTGCAGTTCAGTGCGAGGACGAATTGTCTCCAATCCTAGAC
>CAZOKM010000091.1:5357-6784 GCA_964580405.1 uncultured Candidatus Bathyarchaeia archaeon
ATCCTAGACGGACTGAGGCAGCCCCAAGTTATGGTTGTTCAGTCTCCTCCCATCATCAAGAAACGGGACCAAGAGACCCGGAAGCTCCTCCGCGAGTCAGCGTACAAGAAGTACCTCAAGGACCTGAAGGTTCGCTCCTTCCCGCTGAGCTGGGTCGCATTTGAGGGTGACCTGAAATTCAACGGCAGCAACGGTTCGCCGCTGAAAAAGCGGATAGAGAACATAACAGGGAAGGAAGTCCTCTTCTGCCACGAAGCGCAAGACAGCATAGCAGTCATGCTGGGGAAAACAGCCACGATGAGCGAGGAGCAATCGAAGAAGCTCGAGTCGGAGCTCAGCAAGCACGTATTACTACTCCGCTGGGGAGACGAGGAGGGGGTGCTGGTTGCGCTGGAAGACGCGGCCGGAAAAATGCTTGGGCTGGGGACCATAGGCGCTGTGGACTTCGACAAGGGAACAATCGCACTCAACACGAGCGTCGAGGAGCCCGTTTCGAAAATTATCGTCGGCCAGATAAGGCTTGACGCCGAAGGGCACGAAATCGGCCTCGTCTTCAAGAACTCAAGTTTCAGCTGACGGACACAACTCCCTGACCGGGCAGGCTGAGTGCAGAGGCTTCAGGGCTTTACAGTACCTCCGCCCCAAAGCGATGAAGAGCATGTGAACCCTGAAATATTCTGCGGATGGGTACAACGCCTGAAGAGCCTGCCTAACCGCCTCGTAGCCTCTCTTCTGGGGGACCAGGCCTAACCTTTTCGAGACCCGGTTCACGTGGGTGTCAACGGGTAAAGTCGGCTTCTCAGCGGAAAAGAGGAGCACGATGTCAGCTGTCTTTGGTCCGACGCCTGGCAGGTCCATGAGGACATCTCTGGCTTCCTCCATTGGCGAGATGCGGACGAAGTTAAGAGAGCCGTTGAACTTTCCAAGGACCATTTCAGCGACTTTTTTGAGAACTTTGGATTTGGTTCTGTAAAGCCCAGCTACCCTCAATGCATCTTCAATTTCTGAGACCTCAGCCTTAGCCAGCGAAGATGGCTCGATGGACATTTTCCGAGACAAGTTCAGGTAGGCTCTTCGCGTGTTCGTCTCAGCTGTAGACTGACTAATAATCGTCCTAACGAGGACCTTGAAAGGGTCGTCCGCGACGTCCCAAGGCTCAGGCGTCTCGAAGTTCCGTTTAAGTATCTGCAGAATCCTCTGCGCTCTTTCAGTGTCGTCGCTTGTCATTAATAGCACTCTTCCCGTCTCAGTTATGCAGTGACCCGAGGTTAAAGTTTCCTTAAAAAAAAATTTTCGTCATAGAACATCATCCGCGACGGCAAATGCCTGAAACGCTAAAATACCTATAACGTCAAGATAGTGTCACCACTGCATTAGAGGGGTCGGTGCAACGTGCAGACAAGCCAGCCTCCAAGCAAAATCCACAG
>CAZOKM010000092.1:0-1873 GCA_964580405.1 uncultured Candidatus Bathyarchaeia archaeon
GCTGGACGGCTTCGATTGTCACGTCAGCTGGGCTTATCCCCGTGCCGCCCGTCGTTACCACGGCGTCGACCTTCCTCGACTTCAGAGCCCTTGCCACGGCCTGCTGAATCATCGGCTTGTCGTCGGAAACCAGCCTCCGCAACGTGACTCGTTGACCATTGTCTCTTAGAATTTTGGCAATCAAGTCCCCCGACGGGTCGTCGGCTTTACCCGTCTCAACGAACTGTTTGTAACGCGACGTGCTGCACGTTATCACCACGTAGTTGAGCGTCTTGGGAGCTTCAGCCTTGTGCTTCGCTGACGTTTCACTCACCGCGGCTCCCCCTTCCTCTTGCTCGTGACCCGAATGTTGTGTATCGCCGTGTAGGGGTACTGCCCGTCCGCGTCCTTCTCATATTGCTTGGTCATGTCCCAAACGGAAAGAAGAGCGACAGCGGTCGCGGTGAGGGCTTCCATCTCGACGCCCGTCTGAGCCTTGGTCTTGACGGTGGACTCCGCCTCGACGACGTCATCCACAATCCGTAAATCAACTTTGACGCTTGTTAGGGGAATGGGGTGGCACAGGGGCACGATGGAGCTCGTCTGTTTGGCTGCAAGTATCCCTGCGACCTTCGCGACTTGGAAGGGGTCGCCTTTTTCGATTTTTCCCTGCTTGATTAAGGTGACGGTTTCCTTTCTCAGCTTCAGCTGCCCCTTCGCGGTTGCTTCCCTGTGAACCTCGGGCTTCGCGGATATGTCAACCATCGACATCCTTTTCTAGCGCCCAAAAAAGTAAATAAAATTCTTACTCTTTCGTCATCAGGGAAGGCTCAGCGTTAGAGTCTTCGTTGCTGGTTTCTTCTGCCTTCTCTGGCTCCTCTTCCGCTTTTTCGGCAGGGAGAGCCCTGAACATAGAGAGCTCGTCGACGACGCCGTCGAGGTTCATCCGCAGCTCGCTCAGCGACCGCTCAAGGTTTGCCACGGACCGCTTGAGGCCTTCGATTTCGGTCTTGAGGCTTGCAAACCTGACGTAGGTGACCTCGGGCACGGGAATCGTCGAGAGGTACTCTTTGGAGTCGTAGACCTCCTTCAGCTTCAGAATCTCCGAGATTCCCTCGGACGGGCTGGCTTTGATTTCCTTCGCCAAGTCGAGGAGGCTGGCGCCCTCGACCATCGCCTTTCTCAGCTCCTCAAGAGCCAGTTTGGGGTTCGGAGCCTGCTCCCCCTTCCTGAAGAGCAGCTCCTTGAACTTGCTCAGAGATTGCGTCAACGCTGCCGACCGCTTCTCTATCGAGGCGGCCTTCTCGGGCTTGAGGACAAGCATCGTCTTCTTGACCTGTTCGGCGAGGTTCCGCAGGGCCGTCACGTCCGGCTCGGACTTCTTCCAGATTTCTGAAGGAGGCAGCCTTTCGGAGATTACGCCGCTTGTGGTACTCGCGGAAATTTCCTGCAGCAGCTCCTCGAACTTGCTTATGTTTACGGCAAAATCCTCAAACAACGCAGGTTACCCCAGTTCACGTTAGAATGCTGTCAGTAGCGTAATAAGCTTTACTAGGTGACTACCGTAGGAAACTTTGGACGGCTAAGGCTTCATTAACACCTTGGCTCATTATGTTTGTAGGCGGTTGTGAAGATGAAGACTGTTGTCATCTGCGCGGGGCAGCCTGGCTCGGGAAGGGACGAGTACCTCCAAGAGCTTAGGGGCAAGCGCGAGTTCTTTTATTACCACTTGTTCGAGTACCTCGTCGAGGAGGCCGAGAAGCAGGGGTTCATCCTGAACAAGCTGAACGTCCTCGACTTCTACGACAGCAAGCCCGCGGAGCTGGAGAGCTTCCGAGCAGCAGCCTTGGAAAGAATTGTTAAAGAGATTGGAGACAGGGACGGCGTCCACGTC
>CAZOKM010000092.1:1973-6542 GCA_964580405.1 uncultured Candidatus Bathyarchaeia archaeon
AAGATAATCGAAAGCGGCTCAATCGTCGTCGCCTACCACCCGAGGGAGCAGCTGTCGGCGGGGGTCCTGTGCGAGATGGTCCAGGCCAAGGGGCTCGCGAAGTTCGTCTACGTGTTCTACCCGTACGAGCCCAGCCCGTTCTTCGAGTGGTACGCAACGAAAATGTTTCCCCGAGAAGACGAGCTCGTCAGCTTCCTAAAAGAAACCGCGGGAAAAGAAGCAAGCAAAAAGCGGAGCTGACCGTACAACAACGGTTTGATTATTAATGTTCTAGATGCGGGATTCGTAGTCTCTAGCCGCGGCTTCCATGAGGAGGAAGAAGGCTTGCCCCTCTGGCGCCACGTACGGGCGGTTGAACTCCGGGACTCCGCAGACTCCCTGCACCAGACCGTAGCGGTCAACCTTGGACCATGCAGCCTTTCTCATCTTCTGCGCGTACCTTACGTATGAGCTACTCAACCATCCGCCTTCGACTCCCCTGAAGATTGAGTAACTAATCATCTGGCCGAGGTTGGTCTCCACGAAAGACGCGGGGTCGTTGACGACATCATGGAAGAGCCCGTCGTCTCGCATGTGGGCGACGCAGCCGTTAATGACTTCCGTCACGTAGGAGATCAGCCTGTTCCTTTCTCTTTCCATGCTCTTTGGGAGGCTCCTGATGACTCGCGTTATTCCAGCAGCTGCCCATCCGTTCCCGACGCCCCAGTAGGCCTTCCTCTTGAACTCCTTCTTCTCGTCATCCCAGATGTGCGAAAACAACTTGTCCTTACTGTTCCAGAGGAACTCGCGGTACCCCTCAATCTGCTCCACAGCCTCCTCGGGGTGTCCCGCAGTCGCCAGAAATGGGGGAGCCATGTAGTAGGCGTCCACCCAAATCTCCTTCCGCAGGTTCACGTGGTAAAGCGCCCCGTTCTCAGCCCTGTGATCGGTCGTGAGTAGCAGGCGAAGCATCTCCTTCGCCGCCTTGGAGAACAGCGGGTCGCCCGTTACCTTCCCCGCGTAAAGAACGGCTTCGCCGACGCTCGCTGAGTCCGTGAGTGGATCGTGGCTGCCGATGACAGAGAACCTTCCGTTCTGTTGTCGCATGACTGCTGCTCTCGCTAGAGAAACGGTCCACTGGTCGTCGCCCATCTCCAGCATCGCCTGCGCAGCGACCCCCTGCTCCCAGTTGTACCTTTGCATCCCCAATAATGCTATCTTGACTTTTTCGGTGAGATCCTTTTCGTCTTCCTCAGGCTTGTTTTTCATACAACTCATCCCTGATACTGTTTGTAAACTTCTTTCAGTCAACTTTACGTTAATACAACCGCTTCAATAAAATTCTACGCGTCGCCTTTTCGCGTCGTTTCTTGCTTTGCCAGAAGCGTAGTTTCCTTAACCCAAGCGTCAACATGCATTCGGCCGAGGTCACGAGATGATGCCCAGGCGTAGTCATCGTGTTCCAAGCTGAGTCTCACGTCTCCGCCTACGACCTTGCAGAGGTAGTCGATGCCTATTCTCCACACGTTGCCTCTGGTTCCGCTCCAGACCTTTATGGGTTTTATTATTTCCACGTCCAAGCCGGTTTCCTCCTTGACCTCTCTTAAGACTGCGTCGTTAGGTGACTCGGACACCTCCACCCTTCCCCCGGGAAGCGTCCAAGAGCCGCGTTCAGCGAATTCGTCGGCGGTCGCCCTTCTAAGAACCAGAACCTTGCCCTTCCTCAGGACCGCGCCGCAGACCGCGACCTGCACTTCCATGTACGCGTATGTCTCTTCGTTAGCCTTTTAAGGCTGACTGGACGAGACACATACCAAATTGTACGGCACACTTCGCAAATCTGTGTAAAATTAGGGATTACGTTGGAAACAAGCAACCTGCAGACCTCCCTGCTTGAGGACCTTTCCGAGACGTCCCTAGTCCAAAGGCTGAAGCACATAACCCTCTCCGCCGTCCCAAGGTGGCTGGGGCCACGCGTCGCCACGGCGTCAAGGTTTCAGCACTCGGTCGCCGTCGGGGAACTGTCGTTCTTCGTTTCCGGAGGAAGCCCCCACGACAGGCTCCTGTTAACTGCAGCCTCAGTCCTGCACGACGCGGGCAACGGCCCGTTCCCTCACATATCGGACCAAGCCATGAAAGAAAAGTTGGGATTCACCCACGAGGGCGCCTTGCGGTTCGCGTTCGAATACAGCCCAGCCGAGGACCTGGAGGCTCTGAGGAAGTTCGATTTGGGTTTAAGCGAGGTTTGCGCTGTCCTCGAGGGGCGGCACGCACTTTCGCCGCTTCTTAACGGATTCCCTGACCTCGACAACGCAGACAACGTTCACCGGTTCATCGCGACAGTCCCCGGAGGCTTCTTGGGGAAGCCGTCGTATTCCCCTTCGGAGGTCGTTGCTTCCATGTCGCTGGACTCTGACGCACAGAACATTCCAAGAAGCCTTAGGGAGAGGTGGGCTGCGGACTTCGAGAAGGTCTATTCCTACGTCTGGAACGACGTTCCGAACATGGTGTGCTGGACGATGCTCGGGAGAGCCCTAAGGATACTGAAGAACGATTTGCCTCCAAGCTTCTTCAGGTTGACTAACCGCGAAGCCTACGAGTTCATGAAGCAGAAGATTCCGCGCTGGGCGGACGGGCTGAGCAGAGGCAAGTATAGAATCTTCTTTGACCGAAAGTTCGCTGAACTCAGAGGAGACGCCCTGAGGCTGACGCAACCGCAAAGTCTTGCGAAGGTCGAGGAGGAGCTATGCAGCGAAGCGGGACTAGAGGACTGGATGCTGGGGTTCACCGTCGACCAGCCGCTGCTGAGGGAAAAGCCTGACCATTGGCGGCTCTACCTCGTATTGCACGAAGACAACGAAATAGCTAAAGCATTTGTCAACAATGTACTTCGAGACTCAGAACCTTTCGAAAAAGGATTGTCATATCAGCCCTAATATTGCCATGACTCCTAGGGTTATCATGGTTATGCCCATTACGAGGTGCAGCGGTTTTGTCAGTTTGTGTCTCAGATGGGTCATCTTTTTTGTGGACGACTTCCCGAGAAAGATGAGGACCGTTATGAGCATCTCCGGCAGGACGAAGATCACGTTGTAGTACAGGAGGATGGAGACAGCTGATGCTCGTGTCGTGTTCTCAGCCATCAACCCGAGTATGTAGAAGTATGGTCCCCCGGTGCACGGGAGCTCGAGGAGGCAGACGCCGAATCCTGTCGCGAAGGCTCCTGCGGGGCTGGTGACGGCTGTGAGCAGGTCGTTCAGCCTCGACTTTATGGACCGTGGCAGCTCCGTCGTGAACCCTAGGCTGCCCTGCCGTATGAAGTCTTTGAGGTTGAGGACGCCGATGACAATGGCTAGGACGCCGACTAACCTGTAGAAGCCGTAGGACAGTCCCGTTACCTGTATGGCTGAGAATATTCCCACACCGAAGAGGAAGTACGCCGTGTAGATTGAGGCCGTGAACGTGAGGCCGACGATGACCAGCCTTTTCTTGTCTTTGGACGCTGAGAGCATGCTCAATAAAAATATCAGGACGCTTATGGCGCACGGGTTAATTGAGTCAGCCAGCCCCGCCCACGTGACCACGAGCATGGAAATCGGCGTGAACGCCTTGTCTTGTGGCATTGAGGGGCATAGGCATCCTGTGCTAAGTAGGCTTTGGACGGTTCCTTCCAACTCAGCTTCGATTTGTTCTTCACCCAGCAGGCATTCATCGCCGATAAACACCGCTGGAATCTGTATCTGGTCCTCTGGGACGCCGTACTCGTCGAAGAGGCTGTTCAGGAGGTTGAGGTTGCTTCTGTTCCCGTAAACCTCGAACCGGGTGACGGACAGCTGCGCGTACTTCTGCTCCAAAACGCTTATGAAGAGTTTCGTGTCCTCGCACTTGTGGCACCCAGAACCGTAAAAGAAGAACACACAAACTTTCCCTCCTTCTTCGCAACGAACAGACTCAAGTGTTGCCCCGCAAAAAACCAACAGAAAGAATAATACTAAAAGAATCCAGGCGTTTCTCATCGAGTCTCGTCCTCCCACGTATCCTAGTCTTTTTTGAAGATAAAAACATTTGTAACCGATATGACCGTTAATTTTATATACTTTTTTAAACAACAAATAATTCAGTTAGATTACAGGGGGGTGAGAACAAGATATGAAAACATCTTATCAAAAGATTTTCTATCCATTAATCATACTTTTACTAGTTGTTGCAGTCGCACCCGCTTATGCATACCCAGACTTTCACGAAGCCCATGATGGATGGAAATATGGACCACATGGTAAGGGTGCTTATTCGTATGTTAGCGGCTGGTGGTGGGGCACAGACTATTGTGACCCATTCACTTTCGTACATGGATGGAGTCCTTCTGACGCTTATCATACAACAGCTCATTGGGGGCAATGCGGTTATAATACTGCTTGGACCAGAACAGATGTCTACTGGCAAGATCAATATGGACAGTATCATCTTGATGTAGAAGCATTTGCAGCAATCTAGCCAAATCATTGAGACGAGAAGGCACTATTAAATTATGTTATACTCCAAAGAGTGAGATTAATCCCCATTTTTTATTAATAATGAATATATTTAATC
>CAZOKM010000093.1:0-6476 GCA_964580405.1 uncultured Candidatus Bathyarchaeia archaeon
TTGGCGGGTACCAAAAAGCGGTTAAAAAAGCCGTCGAGGTCCTCGAAAAAGCCGCGGTACCCGTTGACTTGGGCGACCGCGAGGCTCTCAAGAAGGTCGCGATGACCTCGATGCGAAGCAAAGCTGTTAGTTCATCTAGGGACTTCTTAGCTGAAGTGGCGGTCGACGCTGTGAACCTGATTTCCGAGAAGCGGGGAGACACCATGCTGGCGGACATTGACAACATTCAGATCGTGAAGAAGGAGGGGAAGAGCATCCTCGACACCACGCTGATCAAAGGGATAATCCTCGACAAAGAGGTCGTCCACGCCGAGATGCCCAAGCGCGTCGAAAAGGCCAAGATTGCGTTGCTCAACGCCGCTTTGGAGGTCGAGAAGACTGAGATTAGCGCAGAAATTAGAATACGCGACCCGTCGCAGGTGAAGGCTTTCCTCGATAAGGAGACCGCCATGCTTACTGGGATGGTCGAGAAGGTCGCTGCCGCGGGCGCCAACGTCCTCGTGTGCCAGAAGGGCATTGACGACATGGCTCAGCACTTCCTCGCGAAACGCGGAATCCTCGCGGTCCGGAGAGCGAAGGAGTCGGACATGGAGAAGCTGTCGAGGGCGACGGGCGGGAAGGTGGTTACGAACATCGACGACCTCAAAGCCTCAGACCTCGGCCACGCGGACCTCGTTGAGGAGCGGAAAGTCGGGGACGACAAGATGGTCTTCGTTGAGGGCTG
Organism: uncultured Candidatus Bathyarchaeia archaeon; assembly: GCA_964580405.1. Taxonomy (GTDB): domain Archaea; phylum Thermoproteota; class Bathyarchaeia; order Bathyarchaeales; family DTEX01; genus JAGTRI01. The sequence continues at coordinate 725 of CAZOKM010000093.1, forward strand.
CAAGCATCCGAAGTCCGTTTCGCTGCTGATCCGCGCGGGACTCGAGAGGATGGTCGACGAGGCTGAGAGAGCCATGAAGGATGCCCTGTCCGTGGTCGCCGACGTGGTCGAGAACAACAAGGTCGTGGCCGGCGGCGGGTCGATTGAAGCTGAAATCGCGAAAGAGCTGCGAAAATACGCCACGAAGGTCGGCGGAAGGGAGCAGATGGCAATATCAGCCTTCGCGGAAGCCATGGAAGTCATTCCGAGGACGCTTTCGGACAACGCCGGCTTAGGAACAATCGACGTCCTCGTTAACTTGAGGGCGGCGCACGAGAAGCCCAAGGGTCAGTTCATGGGGGTCGAAGTGTTCTCGGGCAAGATCGTGGACATGATGGAGGAGGGCGTGCTTGAGCCCCTCAGCGTCAAGGAGCACGCGGTCAAATCCGCTACCGAAGTGGCTACGATGATACTCAGAATAGACGACGTCGTCGCGGCCTCGAAGCCCAAAGAACCAAAGATGCCACCGAAAATGCCAGAAGAATATTAAATTAAAACACCCTTTCCTTCTCGTTTTTTATTCAATTTCTAATAGGAACTCCTGTCAGTCGCGAATGCATTTTTATATGGTCAAGGCTTAAATTCGTTTCAGGAAACAGTGTAATCGAAGGTCATGGATTACACCGTGAGGAGTGGTTTGTGGGCATGAAGGTGCGGATAGCAACAGTTTGTCAGGATTTAAACTCGTTCCCCACCATTGAGCAGAACCGCAAGTACATCATGGGAATCTTGGACCTTGCGCTTCGACTTAAACCTGACTTGGTCTGCCTCCCCGAGTCCTTCACAACGTCGTCTGTGAGATGCAAGTCGCCCGACGATTTCTTCGAGTCCGTCCCCGGTCCAACGACAGACGCTGTCGCCGAGAAAGCGAAAAAACACAACTGCTACGTCATCTGCCCCATCAAGGTTAAGCGCGACTCAAAATTCTGGAACTCAGCGGTCATCATAGGCAGGAAGGGCGAGATAGTCGGCTCGTACGACAAGGCGCACCCCGTCACAAGCAAGAGCGACTATACTGTGTTCGAGGAGGAGATTACTCCGGGAGGAGGGTTCCCCGTTTTCGACTTGGACTTCGGGCGGGTCGGAATTCAGATTTGCTTCGACCTTGGCTTTCCCGAGGGCTGGAGCGAGCTCGCACGGAAAGGAGCAAAAATGGTTTTCTGGCCATCTGCGTACAACGGTGGCTTCCCGCTTCAGGCTTACGCGTGGCTGCACCACTACTACGTCGTGTCCTCGGTTTCAGCGGATAAATCGAAAATAATCGACCCCTGCGGACAAATCTTAGCAGAGACAGACCAACACGTGAACGTCGTCTACCGGGACATCAACTTGGACTGTGTGGTCTCGCATTACGACTTTGACTACAGCGTCCCCGACAGGATCACGAAGGCTTACGGGAGCCGCGTGGAGGTTAGGTCTCATTTGGACGAGGGTCACTTCCTCGTGGAGCCGGTTGACGACTCGTTGACGACTGAGCAGCTCCGGAAAGAGTTCGGGTTCGAGCCCGCAGCCCAGTATTTCCAGCGGCACCGAGAAGCCTATGCAGAAATTAGCAGAGGAAAGCCGCCTACGCCACAAAGGGCGCTTCATGGCGACAGACCTCAATACGCAAAAGAAAAATAATTATTACCCCAAAAAGATGAAACCAAAGAATAATATGGTGTAATACGTTAATTATGATGCAATTTTTACGTGATGGGTATGAAGACGGTTGTTGAGAAAAGGAGAGAAACCGAGGTCGTCGCCGAGGTTGACGTGGTGGTGGCAGGCGGTGGACCCGCAGGCTTCGCAGCTGCGACAGCCGCAGCTAGAAACGGAGCCAAGACCCTGCTGGTTGAACGTTACGGGTACCTCGGCGGGCTGGCCACAGGCGGACTCGTCATCTGCCTCGTCGAAACAGGTGACAGGTACGGCTACGGAATATGCCAAGAAGTCATAGACGGACTCTGCGACCTAAAGGCTGCGAAGCTGAACAGGGCCAGCGGCGAAGCTCCGCGTTGGACGGAGGGAGCCAGCTTCAGCGGCGAGGAAAGTTGGGGCTTCGATCCTCAAGCCCTGAAGTACGTGGCGGATAAGCTCGTAACCGAGTCGGGTGCGGACGTCTTGTTCCACTCGTACACTGTTGCCCCCGTGGTGAAGGGAAAGAAGATCCAGGGCATAATCGTCGAGGGTAAATCGGGCAGGCAAGCCATCCTTGGCAAGGTCGTTGTCGACGCGACAGGAGACGCCGACATCGCTGCAGCTTCTGGTGCTCCCTTCAGTCTGGACAGGCACCCGTGGGGGATAGACCTCGAATGCAGAATCGGCGGCATCGACCTCGAAAAAGCGTTTGAGTGGAGGAGGGAACACAAGGAAGCCTACGAAAAGCTCATGAAGGAGCTCGGAAAGGACTCTAACATCGTGAGCTGGGGAGGAGACGTTAACAAGGGCGTAACATGGAGCCACGGACCGCACTTCTACGACGCCGACGGACTGAACACAAGACACCTCTCGAAGATCGAGGTTGAGTCCAGAAAGAAGATTATCGAAGTCCTCGGGTTCTATAAGAAGAATGTGCCCGGATTCGAGGACGCCTTCGTGCTGGAGTTCGCCCCCCAAATTGGCATACGCGAGACCCGCCGCATTACGGGAGAGTACACTCTGACCAAGGAGGACGCGGTCTCTGCGAAAAGGTTCGACGACGCTGTCGCACACGGACCCTTTGACATTCCCTACAGGTGTCTGGTCCCGAAAGAGGTTGAGAGGCTCCTCGTGGCGGGAAGATGCATCTCTACGACGCACGAAGCCCAAGGCGTCATAAGAAACATTCCGCCCTGCATCATCACGGGCCAAGCAGCAGGCACAGCCGCAGCCCTCGCAGCCCAAAAAGGCGTTAAACCCAGAAGATTGAGTGTTCGGCTCCTGAGAGAAAACCTCAGAAAACAGGGCGTAAAAATCAAGTAAGAAAAACTGTTACTGAAGGTTCTTCTTCAGCGGGCAGTTCATCGTTACTCTCAGCATCTCCGCGTAGTAGTCTTCCCCAGACCTTGCCCTAAGCGGGCTTTCCAGCCTGTAGCTCGCCTCCACGTTGGCTTCTCTGCAGATTCCCCTCATTGGGCAGGCGTGGCATCGGACGACACGCAAAGCTTGAGGGCTGGTTACGACGGAAGTGGACTTGGCAGCCTCAGCAAGCACCGTCTCTTCCTTGGCTTCGAAGGACGCTAGGAGGAATATGACTAGAGTCGCACCCATGGCAAGGTCGCCAAATCTGACGTAGAAGGTCGTTGCCGTCACGATGAACCAGGTGCTGAGCGTCGCTCCCTGAAGGAGGACCAGCACGACGCTGGCGACGAAGAAGACCAGTAGCGCCATTGACGTGAGTTTGAAGACTCTTTCGCGGTGCATCAGCATGCTAAGCAACGCCACGAACCCGAGGATTATCAAGCCCAAGTCGATGAATGCTCCGAGAACGTCGGTCATGGAAGCTGACGCGGAACTCATCTGCTGCACAACCGTGGAAACCCTCAGCCCCGTCGACGTCGTCCTCACCGTGCCCCAGTACCCGCCCAGCGCGAACGTCTGCGTCCCGGTCTGGTTAACTTGGAACCAGCCCACTGCCAAGGCGACTATCAGGAGGACAGCGCTTACTTTCAGCCAGAGGTTGAGCCTAGTTTTCTGCGATGGCGTTGAGGAACCGTTGAATTGTTTACTCAACTCTACTACTCCTCTTGCGGGTTTATTTAAACAACATTCGGATTTAAGCCTAATTAGGTTCCCGAAAAACCATTAAATATCGTGCGCCTAATTCTCTCTTTGTTTGCAGTAAAAGCGGTCCGGGTGTCAGGTAAACTTTGAGAACATGCATCTCGTACCACGAGAAGTTCAGGCAGTACGACCTCGGAGCTAACCACCCGTTCAGGGGCGACCGCTTCGACAAAGCCAAGGCATTCTTCGACGAGAAGGGCTTGACGCGGTCCGAGGACACGCTTCTCATCCACGCCGATCCGATACAGCGGGCGGAGCTGCTTAAGGTGCACACGGAGGAGTACGTAGACCTCGTTTTCCGCCTTGCTGAGTTGGGTAAACACTACGACATCGACACTCCTGTGAATAAAGGCATCCTTGAGGGGTTAATGTACATCATCGGCGGAGTCGTCGAGGCTGGAACAGCCATCTTCGGAGGCAAAGCTGACCGAGCCGTGGCTCTGGGGGGAGGCTTCCACCACGCGGGCAGGGACTACGGGGGCGGTTTCTGCCTCTTCAACGACATCGCCATACTGATTGAGAGCCTCCGCGAAAGGTGTAACTTAAGGCGCTTCCTCGTCTTAGACTACGACGTCCACTTCGGAAACGGCACGAGCGACATCTACTACAGCGACCCGAGTGTGCTGTTCATCTCGCTGCACCAGGACCCCCGCACCATCTACCCGGGAAGGGGGTTCATAAGCGAAATCGGCGAAGGCGACGGGGAAGGCTACAACGTGAATGTCCCGCTTCCCATGAGGACGGGCGAACAGGCGTACCTCCACGCGTTGAGGGAAGTTTTTCCCCCGCTTGCCGAGGAGTTCAAGCCTGAAGTTATTATAGCGAACGGTGGGAGCGACGCCCACTTCGCCGACCACCTGGGCAGCCTTGGATTGACAGCCAAGGGGTTCTTCGACATTTCAAGAATCATAGCTGAAACCTCGGAAAAGGTGTGTAATGGTAAAGCTGCTCTGTTGATTACGAGTGGCTACAACATTACCGTCCTGCCCTACTCGTGGTACGCTTTGGCGGCTGGAATCTCCGAATACGAGCGCGACAGGGAAGCCATCGAGGACTTTTATCCTGCGCCCAGCGACCTGCAGCAGAACATGCGCGAGGTCGAAGCGGTAGTCAAAGAGCTCAAGGCAACCCTGAAGCCGTACTGGACATGTTTCCGATAGAACAGTTGGCAATGATTATTTTACGAGTTTCAGCGTTTCCCTGAACTCTGGGGTCCCCGCCTTCTTGAGCAGCTCGTATATGAGCATCTCCGTGGAGACGACCGTCACTCCGCTCTGCATCATACGTTGGACCGCGATGGCTTTGTCCTCCAGGTTCCTCGACGACGTCGCGTCCTCGACAACGACCACCCTGAAGCCGTTGTCCACCCCCTCGACGGCGGTCTGGGCCACGCAGATGTGCGCCTCTATGCCCGACAGGATAAGCGTCCTGACCTGGGTTGTCTTGAAGGTTTCCCTGAACTTCTGCGAGCCGAAGCAGCTGAACTCCAGCTTCTCGATGGGCTGCAGGTTCGGGACGAGCTCCTTAATTTGGGGTATCGTCGGTCCCAAGCCCTTCGGGTACTGCTCGGTCAAGATTACGGGCATCTTGATTATGTGGGCGAACTGTATGAGTTTGGAGACGTTTTCTGCGAGCTTCTCCTTTTCTGCGACGTTGGCGAAGAGCTTCTCCTGAACGTCAATCACAACGAGGGCTGCGGCTTCCCTCGAAATCAGTCCCATCCTCATTCGGCCTTCACCACCAACCAGATTGGACACGCATATTTAGTGCTGACGCCTCATTAAAGCCTATTCGATGCTCGAAACCCGAGAAACGCACGCTTTACCTAGGTCTGTTTTGTTCAACAATAGGTTTTTTTGTTTGACCAACAAACGGCTAAGCTGAATAGACGCGTCTGATTTGAGCGTCAAATTATTTTTGCGTTTGAGCGTCATTTTTTTGCTAATGAAGACCTGCTCTGATTTGGGGC
>CAZOKM010000094.1:0-6299 GCA_964580405.1 uncultured Candidatus Bathyarchaeia archaeon
CGCCCATCGTGTTGTAGCCGAGGATTCCGCCGAACTCCTTCAGCGGTACGTAGTTGGTCATCCACTCGACGTCCGCCACCTCGTCCTCGAACAGCCACCTCAGCAGGTCAATCGACCACACTGAAAGCGTAAAGTCGGGGTAGCCGCCGCTCTTGCCGACGTCCCACGCCCACGAGCCCGCGGGCCACTGCTGAGCCAACGCAGCCGCGGGGATGAACTCCCTGTAGTGCACCGCAATGGGCTTCCCTACGGTGCCTTCTTGGACCATCTCCTTGACCTTTGTGTAGATGGGGGCGAACCTGAAGTTCAGGTCAGGCAGCAAAATGACGCCACTCTTTTCAGCGGCTTCCTCCATCTTCCTGATTTGCCCGATTGTTGGCGCCAACGGCATCTCGCACAAAACGTTTTTCCCCTTTTCAAGGGCTTTTATCGCCAGATCGGCGTGGAACGGCGTGGGCACCGCCAAGACCACAGCGTCAACGTCTGGGTTGTTTAAAACATCTTCATAATCTAGACAGTACTTTACGCCGTACTTTTCGGAAAGTGGCTTAATCCTGCTTTCTATCTTGTCGCATATTACGACCAGCTCGGAGCCAGGTATCTTCCTGAAGGCTGGGACGTGCGCTTGCCCGCCTACGAACCCCGCTCCGACCACGGCGACTCCGACGTTGTCAGCCATTGCGTTTCATCACCGAACATTCCATAGATAGTGAAGGACGGCTTAAAAGCGTAATCGCCCTGAAAAAGCTTTGACCGAGACGAAAAGGCATACATTCGCCATTATCTTAAAGAGGAATGATGCGAAGGTGACGGACCTTTGAAGCTTATAGACACTCACGCCCACTTGGAAGATATAGAAAATCTCGACGAAGCTCTCGCAAGGGCTGAAGCAGCGGGAGTAGCTACAGTCGTCACGATGGGCGCTGATAGCAAATCCAACAGCTGGGCACTGAACGAAAGCATCAAGCATGAGAGACCTAGACTGAAAATTTTCAGGGCTCTGGGCATACACCCGGGCCTGATTGACGCTTCGATGGTCAACAATGATATTCAATTCGTCGAAGGCAACGTCGGCAATGTCGTGGCGGTGGGCGAGATTGGACTCGACTACTGGTACAAGGCGGTCAGGAAGGACGAGGAAAAGAAAGCACTTCAGCGAGCCACCTTCGCGAGGCTCCTCGAAATCGCAAGGAAACACGGCAAGCCCGTATCAATCCACAGCAGGGGAGCGTGGACGGACTGCGTCAATATGACCATCGAAGCGAGCGTTAGAAAAGCGGTTTTTCATTGGTTCACGGGCTCCCAAGACGACCTGAAGAAGCTCCTCGACAAAGGCTACTACGTTTCCGCCTCGCCCGCGTTAGCCTACAGCAAGGAGCACAGAGCTATCATCGAGAATGCTCCTCTGGAGCGGATTCTGCTTGAAACCGATTCGCCCGTCTCCTACAAGGGAGAAACCTCGGACCCCAGCCACGTCCTCAAATCTCTCGTTGCGGTGGCTGAGCTGAAAAAGGAGAAACAGGAAACCGTGGCCGAAGTGACGACCGAGAACGCTGAAGCCGTGTTCGGAATCAGCTGAGCCTAGCCTACGACTTTGACGACGTTCGCGTTTCTGGGCACGCCCAGCCTGTGCGCGACCAGCGAGCACTTCGCCCTCAGGACGTAGACGATGGGTTTGGGCAATTGGTCCTCAACCTCGGTCACGCTCTCGTAGTGCCCCTGCCCCTTGGCGATTACGACGTCGGCGGAGCGCAGGTGCCCGAGGAACTCTTCCGATGATTCGTCGAGGTTCGTGCCGATGTGGTCGTTCCCCGTGGTGATTACCTCGGCGACCTCCCCAAGCCCAACCTGCTCAGCGTCATCCATTGTCGCGTCGTTCAGTATCGGACCCGACTTCACAGCTGCGTAGACCTTGACTGGATAGTTGTCGGTGATTGTTTTGATGAAGAACTTGTCGAACACGATTTCCCCCGCGTTGTCCACGAGGTAGACGACCTTCCTTGACCGTTGTAGTGATTCCATAAGTTTCGAAGTATCGTCCACAGCCAGAGCACCGTCCAAGCAGGCGCAGAGACTGGACTCCAGCTCGTCCATGCGGAACTTGTGCTCCTCGACCTCGAAGTCGATGGTGTTCCCGCAGATGGCGCCCAAGGCTGCGAGCCTGAAAGCCTCCGCGCGTCCAAGGCGGGCGCACCTGTCCTCCAGCACCTTGACGGCTCGAAGGGCGATTTCGTTGGACGCCTTCTTCAGCTCCTTGAACGGGTCTGGGTTTCCCGTGATTCTCTTCGCCATCCTCTGGACGCGGGTGTGGAACGCCGCCGGTGTGCCGTTCAGCACGTTGGGGGTCTGAGACAGCCATTTCATTGTCTCGACTATTAGTTCTTCTTGGAGCTTTTCGTTGTCGGTTGCCTTCACCGCGATGTCGTGCGCCGTTCTCACCGTGCACGGGAGGCAAAGCAGCTCGCCTTTCATCGGCTCGTATCTCCTCGAATAGTAATTGTTCCGCTCCACATAACAGGTTGAGGCTAATAAACGCTGAGCTTCGGCATTCTACAACCTCCGGTTCTCCGTGTCGAAGACATCAACGAGAATGTGAAGCGGACAGAATCACGTCGGAAAAGGTGGCAAGTGCCCTCGGTTCGCCTTGTCTCTCGTCCCAAACGTTCGCAGCAGTCTACTACGGATGGAAAGCAGCGCCTAGGGTTTCTCGCCCTTGAGCATCTTCAGCTCTCTTTCGCCCTCGTCGGTCATCGAGTAGTAGCCGTCCGGGAACACGAGGATGCACTCCCTGTCCTTCAGTGCCTTCAGCTCTGCCGCGAGGGTGTCGGTGTGGAGGTTGAGGTCGTGGGTCATCTTGGCGAAGTTCGGGTGCTTCTCCCTCTTAATGTACTCGAGTATCTTCATTCTCCGGCTCATAAGCCATCTGCCCGATATAAAATTATTAATAATGAATATATTTATAATTAGTCTTCCAACCTCTATCTAGAGTTCTTGGTGAGGGGAATGGTAAGATGCCGAGTGTGTGCGGCATGGATGGGTTCAATTCCCATCAGCATGTTGGTCAATAGGGAGCACATACATCAAACTGGTGGTTTCCGAGATGCCTCCCAAGCTAAGTTTTATGATGCTTTAGAAACGGAGAACTGCGTAAGAGGCGTCGCCAACAATCCCTAGATTGCCAAGAACTCAATTTAATTAATGGAAACAATGCAATTATAAAATTTTTATGTTTATAAAAATGGACAAAAATCTATAAACACGTTATTTTCTCAATAGATGAAGGGTTGGAAGACAATCCGAGTGAGTCAAAAAATTGTCGAATATGAAAGTATTATAACATTATATAATTTTATATCTTAATTCCTTCATGATTTTTTCACATAGAATGATGATGATCCTTGAATCAAGATCATCTCTCCGTTTTATTAGACGTTCTATTCTTAAGCTATGAACTATTTTATCAGATCCTTTTAAATAATTGACTTCATCGAATAAAAACTCATACCTTGAATCAAGAGAATTCTTAAGAGTTTTAAGTTTTGGGAGATCATCGTCAATTACATGAAAGTAATGAACCCTATGTTGCTGGTCAGTGAATCCATATGGAAAGAATTTTACCTCAACAACAAGCTCTGGCTTTATAACACATGGTTTATCTGCATTATAGTCAACATTGCCAAGTACAAAATCAAATCTATTATCCAACTTATGACAGATTCGCGTATCCAGATGTAGCCTATTTACTCCTCCAAATTGGGAAATCCATAAATGATACATATATGCTACCACATCGGACTCTAGGATTGGCTGAAAATTCCTATTATTGTAGTCTTTACAAAGTGATTCTAAAACACTTCTCAAATACTCATCCATTTTAAACTCCCCAACTTTAGATTTTCATTGCATCGAATAGTTAAGCATTTACTGTGATGCTTTTTATAAAGATAATCACACAGTGAAATCTTAAGATTTTTTATACGAATTCACCTAATTTATTCCTTTAGAAAAAAAATCATTCATTATCATGGGTAATAAACGATACTAAAATTCGTTTTCGATTTTATTACTTTTTTATTTCTTCAAATGGCTTGAATTTATTCATTGTAATACAAACGTATGAAATTCAGAAAACTTGAAATTATTTCATATCCGTCTCATAACGATTGAGATATAATTTAGGCACCATCAGAATCCATAGTTTCCAAAAGGTTTAAAAGGTTAGAACATGAGAATTCTCAAAAGCCCATGTTTGGGGTTTGCCAGCAACGTCGATGATTGTTGCTGAACCGTTAACGTGAGCCTTAAGGAAGTTGTGTGCGGATGAGGGCGAAGTGGAAAAAGAAGCGGATGCGGCGCGAGAAGAAGAAGCGGCAGAAGAGACGCGCCAGATACAAGTAGGGACGCCCAAAACACTCGCAGCCCAAAAGAAAACGGATACATTAAGAAGGAAAGGATTGTCCGCCAAGGTTTCTTCAGCAAGAAATTTTTTCAAGAATTAAGACTTGCGGATTCCTCTCATTTTGGGGACTTATCAATTATCGACCTGTAGTAGATTGAGCCGTCGCAGACCGTGTTGCTGAGCTGCGGGAACCCTTCCCTGCACGACGCGAACTTGAGCCCGTGCCTGAGGACGATGTCTCGAAGACTACTGAGAATGCTCCACCTTGCAGCTCGGTCGAGGTACTTGTAGCCCGAAACCCATTCCCCTTCTTTGTAGGCTTCCTGCAGAACGCCGAAAAGCAGCGGATTCTCGCTTCTGATTATTGGGTAGAGTCCCCTGACGAGCTTCAGCGTCGACGCGGTCACCTGCTTCACGCCGATGTCGGCGGCGCGGGACACGATTTCCTCGAGATGTTCAAGGCTCCAGCTCACGGACGGAATGATTGGGTCAATCCTCACGACTGTCGGGATGCCTTCTTCAGCGACTTTTTCCAGAGCTTTGAACCTTGAACTGGGCGGTGGGGCATGGGGCTCAATTGTCCTAGCTACTTCGTCTTTGGGAGTGGTAATGGTCATCGACACGACGGTTTGGTTCTTCCTGAACAGGTCGAGGTCGCGGGTCACGAGGTCGGACTTCGTTAGAATGAGGACCGGAAAGCCGTGTTCAGCAAGAACCTCTAGGCACCTCCTCGTAACCTCGTACTCCTTCTCGAGGGGCTGGTACGGGTCGGTGGTGTCGCTGAGCATGACGGGCCAACGAGTCTTGGTCCGTTCAGCCATTTTGGCTATGTCTTCCTTCAGCTTCAGCCTCGGGACGGCGGGACCCCTGAAGCTCGGGAACTTGACTGCGTAGCAGTAGATGCATCCGTGGGTGCACCTACCTAAGTAGGGATTGATGTTGTACTTCGGGAGGCACGTGCAGAACGCGGACTTGACGACGTTGAAGACGGGGAGCTGCATGGCACTCAACTGCTGTGAATTTCTATGTTCAGTCTTTAATAAGGAGACCGAAGTATGAAATCCCTCCTTTTTCTTTGTAAAATGTTAAAAGACAAAAAGACGTCCCTAGTAAGGTAAAGATAGGAGTATGGTTACATGAACGTGAAAGAGTTTAGGAACCCGGGCAAGGAGTACAGGCCGTCGCCCTTCTGGTCTTGGAACGACGCCATGGACCCCGAGGAGCTGTGCTGGCAGGTGCGGGAGTTCGCCGACAAGGGGTTCGGCGGCTACTTCATGCACTCGCGGGTCGGGCTTGCCACCATCTACCTTTCCGAGGACTGGATGAAGTGCATCAAAGCCTGCCTCAAGGAGGGCAAGAGGGTGGGCATGGAGTCTTGGCTCTACGACGAGGACAAGTGGCCAAGCGGCTTCGCGGGAGGCATCGTCCCAGCGAAAAGCGACGAGTACCGAGATAAACACGTCTCCCAGAAAGAAATCAAAGATGAAGAGCTTCCCACAGCCCTGAAGGACAAGTCTCTTCTGGGAGTCTATGAAATCGAGTTCTCCTCACCAACAGTCATGAAGAGCTTCAGGTGCATAAAAAAGAAGAGCGAAGCTAAGGGTGGCAAACGCCTCTTCGCGTTCAGGGTCGAAACTGGGGAACGGGACAATTGGTACAACGGCGAAAGCTACGTTGACCTCCTGAACCCCGAGACGACTGCGGAGTTCCTGAAGGTGACGCACGACGCCTACGCCGCGAAGTTCAGGAAGGACTTCGGCGAGTTCATGCCCGGCATCTTCACGGACGAGCCCGACTACAAGAGGGGCAGCCTGTTCCCGTGGACGAAGGGCTTCGACGTGTACTTCCTCAGCTGCAACAGCTACGACGTCCTCGAGAAGCTCCCGCTCCTCGTCTACGA
>CAZOKM010000095.1:0-6222 GCA_964580405.1 uncultured Candidatus Bathyarchaeia archaeon
ACAGACCTAGTAGCTTGAATTTGCTTTTTAGGCGCCACTACTACTGCTATATCTAAACCTTTTTTGGGATTGTGACCCACGAATAGGACGCGAGTTTTTCGTTCGTTTTCATTTTTATTAGTATGTCGATTCCCTTGCGGTATTTGAGTACGGTGCGCCGGTTCCTCAAATCGTTGAACTTGTAGTGGTTGATTGCTTGTTCGAGCGTTTTTCCTCCTTTTTGATGGCGAGATACCAGGTTGCTGCGTGCAATTTCCTCGGGGCATTCTGTGAAGATTCCTAAATCCGCCCATTTCCGTAATTTTCTCCAGCGCGGTCTATCGAGAAGCAGATAGTTTCCTTCCACAACAACGATTCCTTTATGGATTACTGGAATTGCATTTGGAACAGGGTCGTGGGTTCTTCTGTCATATTCAGGCCACATGACCCCTTTTCCCTCGTGAAGCTTCTCAAGGTTCAATTCTATTTCATCTATATCGAAGCTTTCCGGAGCTCCCTTCACCCGGCATAAAGGTACGGTTTCACCGTCCACATTTGTTATGCGTGAACTGAGAACTCCATTCGAATAATGAAAACCGTCCATCGGCAACGATTGAACTCTAGTTGCGAAGCACCCCCTTTTTGAAAGTGCCTCCCACATCTTGGCTAAAGTGGTCTTGCCACATCCCGGCGGACCAGACAGAAAAACCACAAACCGTCCGCCATGTCTGCGGTATAGTTCCTCGACTTCCTTTAAAAGGGGTAAATGCAATGTTTCCAGTTCTTGCCTTGAAACATCTATCCGCCGTCGGTAGCCCGTTAAGTCGAGTGTAAAGTGAACGAAGTTTTTATCACGTTGTTTGTCGAGCTGCGAACGAATCATTCTTGGGCGTCCCTTTATGATCTGGATGCAATCAAGTATGATGTACTGCCGTCTGGTTAGTAGTTTTGTTTTTTATCATTTTCTTCGAATGTAAAGAACCGCAATGGCAATTACTACAATTATCACAGCAGCTACTGATGCCAAAAACCATGTTTGCATGTAAAACGGAGCCGAGACGGAAGGCTCAATGTCCACCGAGTCGCTGACGACTATGTTGTCAATGGCAGCCTCCCCCCCTGTGCAGTAAAATTCAAAAAAATCTGGCGGAGGCACGTACGTGGAATCAACATAATCAGCGACAAGAGTCCCGTTATTGTAGACGCAGATTCGCCCATCCTGATTCCGTGTTACGTTAAGATGCTGCCATGCAGAAGCCTTACCAGAAAATTTCACGGAGGAATAAGAACCGTTAACCACGTCTATCCTTTGTACGTAATAATCCTGTCCAGTGCAAAGGACGATCAAATCCTGTTGAGTGCTGCCGACGAAATAGACAACTGTCCACCCGTTAGCCAATAAATCAAAGCTCCACGTTCCAGTAGAGGGACCATAACTTGGGCACGTTATCACATTGAAGCTTTCGGGTCCGGTCTTCAATACGCCATCCTCAATTACGAACGTTCCATTCACGACAGTCCATCCATCGTAGTTTCCATCGTCAAAATTGTCGGACCACACGGTTTCTGCCTTGCTTGGAAATGCCACAAACAACGAAACACAAAGCAAGATGATTATGATTATGACAGAATCTTTTCTCATGAATTCTCACTTCAATTTTAGCATATATTATTACGTACCATTAATAATTTTTGATCTAACTAATCGCATAATCAACGGCAATTATCGAGTTGTCATTATGCTCTTCGTTACTTTTCAACAATAACCTTTATCCATGCAAGGTTTCGTTGACCGCCCGCAAGAACATTCGGGTCTCCGTCGAGGTCGCTTGTCACTCTTAGCGATACACAATAGTTTCCAGGTTCCTTGAACGTGTAGATGTACGGCGTGCTAACCTTAGGCTTCGGTTTTTCCAAATGGACTTCGTTGTAGAAGTCTTTCAGGTTCGGGCAGTACCATTCGTATTTGATTATTTTTCCAACGGGCGCTTCTCCAACACCGTTGAACCCTACAGGTTTCCCCGCGGAGACAGTGGCACAGTCACGTTGTCCGTCAGCGGTTATCCGGTTGACCGTCGGTTGTAGCCCCCTCCGTTTTGAAGCCGCCTTCGGCATAATCAGAACCTGCCTAGGAGTCAGCTCCACAACACTGCTAGGCGGAGGAGGAACGCCGTTCTCTACCCAATCCAAAAGGTAGTCTATTGAACGCCCCATCATCGGGTAAAAACTGACCAGCCTGAACGATTCTTCCCTGTTTGAGGGCGTCCCGTGCGTTGAGTTGTCAGCGAAGTAATAACGGTAAGAGGCATCTAGGTCGGCGCCTTTCCATTTCTTCACTTTATCGAGATAGTTGAAGAAAACTGGCGGCCAAACGATGACGTCTTGAGCCGCAAACACAGCAATCATTTTTCCCCCGAAGTTGCCTGTCTGGGAATGCTTCATCTTCAGGACTTCTTTGGCTTCTTTGGGTCTCTGGGGGTATTTTGGTTTCCCTTTACTTAGAAAGTCAGGTGGTCTGTAACCGTCTTCGACCCTTGATATAATGTGGCGGCTGTAATCCCTGAAACTCAGAAGGTTCCGGTTGTCAATCGTGTACTTGTCTCCCACGCTGATTCCCTCAGGGAACCCGCCCGATTCGGTTGAGAGGTAAACGGTGTCATCGGCGTTGATGGGCACGTGGAAGCTCCTGCCTGCAAGCTTTCCCGTTTTGAAGGTGACGCTGTACCCCGTCAGTTCCCCTGCCTCAAATTTTCGTGTTCCCTTGAACCCAAACGGCTTCACCAGCAGGTCCGACATCGTCGTGGGAATTGATTCTGCGTCGATTTTTGGGCCGATAAATAGAGGTTGAATCGCGTCCTCGTCAATTTCTGGAGGAGGAGAGGACGATGGTGGCGGCGGGTCTTTGAACGTGTAGACTTTAATGACTTCTCCCTCGATGCCTTCGACCACTTGGTCATCAACTTCACTGTCGTGACCGGCGTACCCCTTTTTTGTCCAAAAATCCTGATAATACGAGCATTCAGAGCTGATGCGCATGAGCTCCTGAAAGAACACAGCTAACGAGTTTATGGCGCTGTAGAAGTTGGGTCTGCTCATTTGCCACTCTCCGCCTCTTGGGAATCCTGCGTTGTAAAGTTCCCGTAAGCCCTCCTTCTGCTCTTCAGTGTCCAGCGCTGCGTAGGGGTCGCCGTTTCCGCCTACGTCTGTGGCTTCCGAAATTTCTTTCCACTTGAGCTTCAGAATGGGGTTGTACTTGCTGAGTAGGGAAATGTAGTAGGTTATTATGCTCCAGTTAGCTTGGACCACTGCTACGCCGCCGTGGTATCCTGCGGGGTACTTTTCCATGAGTATTGTGGTTCTTTGCCCGCCGCCTGAGCCTCCGACCACGTAAACGTAGTTTGGTTCTACGCCGTAGGCTTCTTTCATGACTTTTTTGGCGAATAGCATGGCTAGGTGGTTGGTTCGGTGGGCAACCTTTTCGAACCGTTCGTACCTTATCTTTGACAGGTTGCTCCCAACGTGTCCGTGGTTGGAAATTACGTAGGCAGCTCCATACCTTTGGATAACGTAGTACCCAAAGTCCGAGGCTCCTATCTGGTCGCCTCCGCCCATCCCACCTTCGAGAGACTGAATCAGGCGTCCCTTCCAGAAGCTTCGCTCAGGCAGAAGGAGAGAGAAGCGAGTCTCTGTGTCATCCTTTAGACAACCGTGCACATAGCGGTGAGGAATGGGCTTCTGAAAACTTTTTTCAGTATCGACAAAAAACTCGGGTTGAGGTATCAAAATTTTTCACTTGCCAAGACAGAACTCTGTCTGACTTTTGGATTACGTTCTGACGCCTTTTATGTTTTTTCCACGCTTGTAGATAGCTCGTTATTCAAAACAGCTAGCTATGAGCACTCTTGATTACCAACAACGAGTCTTCTCAGCCTTGAGGAGACGCGAAGGATTATGTTCCTTTTATGGGAACCACTGACTAGTACCGTTTCTTCATAAGTTGGTTAAATTTAGCCTTATTGGGTGCTAAGAAAAAGTGTATTTGTTATTTTTTCTTATTTTTTTCTTCATGAAGTTTCTTTGACATTTCAATGAACTTCAACGGGCCAAACTTCTTGCGGTATATTAAAAGCCCAGCTCTCTCAAAGGCGCTTCTTTGCCCGTCAGCCGGGTCGTATTGATCGATGAAAAGGTCGCATGGAAATTCATCGCAGACTCCGCAATGTTCAACCCGGCCCGACGCGCAAGCGTAGAGTTTGCATTTTCCCCAGAAAAGATTCCCGTTCTGATTCCCACACCCTGAGCAGCTTGGTTTCTGCTTGCTATTTAAGGCGTAACATGTGCCACAAAACGTGCCACAAGGCGCTAAAAGCTTCTTGTCCATGCATTTAGCCTCCAGCATCATGAGACAAGCTTTATTATTATTTGTTTTGGAATAAAAAAGTTTAAATTAATTCACCAGTTTCTTTTCATAATTGTTAAAAGGGCATTCTGTAGTTGAAACCACTGCATGATTACGAAAAGTATATATTTTCGCTGATTTTTCTTAATGTTATTAAAGTCTGATGTGGAATCGTTATGGCTGCAACTCAGGGAGTACCCGTTTTAATCTTGAAGGAGGGCTCTTCAAGGTCGAGGGGAAAGGAAGCCCAACACGCGAACATTATGGCCGCTAAGGTGATTGCGGAGGCTGTGAAGAGCTCGCTCGGTCCGAGGGGAATGGACAAGATGCTCGTCGACAGCCTGGGCGACGTCACCATAACCAGCGACGGAAGAACAATACTGGACGAGATCGACGTCGAGCACCCAGCCGCGAAGATGATGGTCGAGGTCGCCAAGACCCAGGACGACGAAGTCGGAGACGGAACAACGACTTCGGTCATCGTCGCCGGAGAGCTCCTGTCGAAGGCGGAGGAACTGCTCAACAAGAACGTCCACCCAACCGTCGTCATTGACGGCTACCGAAAAGCAGCTGACAAAGCATTAGAGACCCTAGAAAAAATCGCCATCAAAGTGTCGCCTGACGACAAGGAATCGCTGAAGAAAGTAGCAATGACGTCGATGGCGAGCAAGCTGGTTTCGGAGAACCGCGACATGCTGTCCGACATAGCGGTTGACGCCGTTCTCCACGTGGCGCAGAAGGTCGGGGAAGAGTACAGAGCGGACCTAGACGACATCATGGTCGAGAAGAAGCCCGGAGAATCGATGACGGACACCAAGCTCATCAAGGGCATAGTCCTGGACAAGGAAGTCGTCCACCCAGGAATGCCCAAACGCGTCGAGAAAGCTAGAATCGCGCTTCTGGACACGGCTCTCGAGGTCGAGAAGACGGAGTTCGACGCCAAAATCAACATCGAAACGCCCGAGCAGATGGAAGCCTTCCTCCACGAGGAGGAGAACATGCTCAGAGAGATGGTCGATAAAGTTGCCGCAACCGAAGCGAACGTCGTGGTCTGCCAGAAGGGCATAGACGACATGGTTCAGCACTTTCTCGCCCGAAAAGGGATACTCGCAGTGAGACGCGCCAAGAAGTCTGACATGGAGAAACTAGCCAAAGCCACAGGCGGAAAGGTTGTCACTAACCTGCAAGACATATCGAAGAAGGACCTAGGCTACGCCGCACTCGTTGAGGAACGGAAAATCGGCGACGACAAAATGACGTTCGTCGAGGGATGCAAGAACCCACGTTCGGTGGCTATTCTGATCCGCGGAGGAACCGAAAGAATCGTCGACGAAGCGGAAAGGTCCATCCACGACGCCCTATGCGTGGTCCGAGACGTCGTCCAAGAACCAAAGATAGTGGTCGGCGGCGGCGCACCGGAAGTGGAGATGGCGAGGGCTCTCAGAGAATACGCTAAAACGCTGCCCGGAAGAGAGCAACTAGCTATTCAGGGTTACGCAGACGCAGTGGAAACTGTGCCTATTACTCTCGGCGAGAACGCGGGACTCGACCCGATCGACATAGTGTCAGACCTCAGAGCTCGGCACGAGAAGGGTGAAAAGTGGGCAGGCGTCGACGTGTTCGAAGGCAAAGTCAGCGACATGGAAAAACAGAACGTCTACGAGCCGTTAGCCGTCAAGAAACAGATCATAAAGTCTGCCACAGAAGCAGCCTGTATGATACTGAAGATCGACGACGTTATCGCTGCTGGAAAAATGAGGGCTCCGCCAACTCCGCCCGGTGGTCCAGGAGGGCCAGGAGGAATGGGCGGAGGCGAATACGGCGGCGGAGAATTCGACTAAGCC
>CAZOKM010000096.1:0-6152 GCA_964580405.1 uncultured Candidatus Bathyarchaeia archaeon
AATATATACAGCTGTCATTTCTTTAGTCAATTTAAATTGGAGGGCTGGGCATGGTGGAGGAGCTAGACAGCATAGACAAGGAGATTCTCGAGACCCTTCAGGACGACGCGAGGACCGCGCTGAGGAAGATCGCTGAGAAAACCGGGGTCAGCGAGGCAACGATCTTCGCCAGGGTAAAGAAGCTTCAGGAAAAAGGCGTGATTAAAAGGTTCACGGCGCTTGCCTCACCCGAATTGCTGGGGAAGAGCCTCACGGCCTTCGTCCTCATCAACACGAACCCGAAGAGCCTGAGCAACGTTCTAGCTTCGTTGCAGCGTATGGAGGATATTTACGAGGCGTACGACATCACGGGACCCTTTTACGCCATCGCCAAAATCCGTGCGAGCAACCGCGAGGAGCTGGCGAAGATGATCGACCAGATTGGGTTGATCGACGGCGTGACAAGCACAGAAACCGCCATCGTCCTAAGGTGCATAAAGGAAGAGACCCGAATAAAACTCTAGAATTCTATTTAATGCCCAGTTTGCTTCTTTACGCACAGTCCATGATAATAGAAAAAATCGGTTAAGTGGCGTACACTAGTATCAGTCTTTTGCTGAACATTTCTTCTTCTCTGAGCCTTTTTATGTCGTCAAGGAGCCTCTCGGTTTCGTCCATCGTCGGCGAGCTCAGTATGCGCAGAATTTCGTTGGGCGTTACGGGAAGAACCTCAATCACCTGAAGCATCAAGGATTCTCCAGAGAACCAGCACTAGTTTCAGTTCTGTATTCGGAATATTTACTTGAAATTAATATATTCGTTATGAACCCAGAGTCCTTATAGGCAAAAATAGCCTTCAACAAAGTGTACGCAGCCTTTATCAAATTACAATTGTACTGAGCGGAAACGCTTTTTACCCGTCCGTAATCATATTCTTGCAGAGAAAAATGATGGGAAGCAGAGAGAAACAGTCAAGTCCCATTCCTAAAGGAGAAAGGGTCATCATAGTAACCGGGACGCCGGGCGTCGGCAAGTCCACCGTTTCTATAGAGCTGTCGTCGCGGCTTGTTTATAGGCTCGTTTCCGTTGGAGACTTGGTCAAGGATGAACGTTTGTACACCCGAGTTGACCGCAAGAGGGACACTCTGGTCGCTGACATGGACCAAACTTCGAAGCGCCTGAGTGACATCGTTTCGGGTTCGTCTGAAATGCTGATTGTCGAGGGGCACTATGCAGTCGACGTCGTCCCCCAGGAGACCGTAAAGTTGGTCTTCGTTCTGAGGCGCGACCCTGAGGAATTACGGGAAATCCTAAGGAAGCGTAGCTACGGAGAGCAAAAAATCCGCGAAAACATCGCCGCAGAGATTCTGGACGTCTGTTTATACGATGCGGTTGACAGGTGTGGCGCTGAGAAGGTGTGCGAGGTGAACGTTACGGGCCGGAAGGCGGACGAGGTCGTGGACGAGATTCAGCAAGTCATGCAGGGAAAAAAGAAGTGCAGGATAGGAACCGTCGACTGGCTGGGTAAGCTGGACTCTGAAGGGAAAATCGACGAGTACCTGAAGGATTTTTAAATTTTTTAAATATTTTTTTTTCTGAAACGATTACATTCTGAATTATTGCCTGTCGAAGAAGATGTTCTTCCCCGTCATCGAAAGCGGAATCCCGAAAATCACGTCGGCGTCCAAGAGCTGCAGTTCCTTGGCTGCGGCGCCCACTGTGTACATGATTCTGTTGTCGACGTTCAAGTCGCTGGCTGTCTTCACCGCTGAGCCGAGGGCTATCCCCAAGTCGACCGCCTCGAAGATGCAAACCGGGCCAACGAAGTCCTCGCCCCTCTTCTTCTCAGCCTTGATGAAGTCGGCACACGAAGGGTTGCCGCACGCCCCACAGTTAAGCGGGTTCTCCGGGACCTTCGGCATGGTTCCCTTTACTCCGACGAGTACAACCAGCGGCGACTTCCGCACCGACTGGGCGTCCCTCTTGAACGCGGAAATCGGGTTTTTCTTCCGTTCCACATGGCGTTCAATCGCGTCCGCCAACTCGTCCTTTTCCTTGCCAGAAATAATAGCTGTCGTTATCCTGTCGACTCCTCTGCCCTTAGGCGCCGTCCTCGCGCTGGAGGCAATCAAGTTCGCAGTCTCAACAATAGCTTTTTCGACTATTTTCTCGTCTCTCGTTACGGGCAATGGCTTTCACCTTGTCAAAATAACGTTTTTCAAAAAGCAATTATCGGAGGCTACGCATGATTTCGAACCTTGTGATGAGCATGATTCCCCGGCGATTCGCGTAGGCCTTCGCGTGCTCGCTGAACTTTTCCGCGACGAGGATGGGGCTCGAAAACCCCGACTGTTGCGAGGCCTTGTCCATGTTGATGACGATGTTGACGCCGACCGTCCTGTTCCAGTCCTTGATCCTCACGGGGTGTATCTCCTTGCGCTTGCTGACTATCAGGTCGAACTTCGGCGGGACGCTGGGCTCCTCCTCGGGCTGGTCCTTCTTCACCTCGTACCCCCTCCGGGCGAAGTACTCGACCGTTAGGTTCGGCAGTAAGTGGTGCGCCACGTCTATCTCACACCCAGAAAATAATCACCCACGATACAAAAACCTTTTCATACATAATTACGTTTTTAGTTACGAAATGAACGATTCTTGGAAAAACAATCGCGTTCCTGACTCACAATAACTACGTGGCAGCGCAGTACAAGGATAGAAAGCCAGTAGAGGGACGCCATCCAACTCACGGTATCCATGGCACAATAAAGGCGTTTGACACAACCTTTTTGTATCGACGCTTGATAGAGATTGACCCATGCGGTATCCTCTGAGGCAGTTCCCCGTCGGAAACGCGCTGAAATCGTACTTCGAGAACTACGTCCTCAGGAAACCCGTCCCCATCCTACTCAGCCTCTCCGTCACGCACAGGTGCAACGCACGGTGCCCCTTCTGCGATTTCTGGAAGTCCCAGCCCGTAAAAGAGATGAGCACGGAAGAAATCAACAAAATCGTCGACGACGCCTACGACTTGGGGTGCCTAACCGCGGTCTTCACGGGTGGCGAAGCCCTCCTAAGAAAGGACATGCCCGAAATTCTGAAGAACGCCGACGAGGCTGGGCTCACGACCTTCGTGCTCACGAACGGCTTTCTGCTAACTAAGCGACTGTCCGAAATCCACAGGAACCTCGACGTTGTCAGCGTGAGCATCGACTTCCCCGACAGCCGCCACGACAAGACGCGCGGCATTGAAGGGCTGTTCGAAAAGGCTGTTGAGGGCATAAAGAGCGCACAAGAATATGAGTTGACGACAAACATCAACTCCATCATAACCGGGTCGCACACGATGGACGACGTCGAAGCCTTATTGTCGCTGGCTGATAACCTGAACAGCGGAATAACGTTCTCGCCGATTTTCAAGCTGCCCGAGGTCTGCGGCCAGGGCACGTACATCGGCAAGTTTTCGGACAACGTCGAAAACATCACCCTCAGCGACTGGGACCACGTGAAGGAAATCATGAACAGGCTCCTCTACCACAAAAACCACAAGTACAGGAGAATCATTCAGAACACCGCAGCCTACCTTGAGCTCGTCAGGGACAGGGGCGAGTTTAGCTGCCACCCCCTCTCGCTGCAGATAGGAGTCTCGCCTTCGGGGGAGGTCGGCGCCCTCTGCTCGCTCGGGCTCTACGACTGCTACCACCTAGGGAATGCCCTTGAGCAAAGCCTGAAAGAGATCTGGTACTCAGAAAAGGCAGAGGATTTAAGGAAAAAGTTCGCGAAGTGCGAGTTGTCCGCGAAGGCAGGCTGCTACCTGCTTTGCGTGGCTGAGCTTTCGCTCATGTACGACAGGCCCTCGATGATCATGGATTACGTGAAAAGGCTTTTTTAGCCAAAAAAACATGAACTAGCCTATAGCTAGCTCGTTATTTTTTTCTTCCTAGGGGCAGTGTGATGATGAATTTTGCACCTTTGTTGATTTTGCTCTCAACATTTATTTTTCCGCCATGCGCCTCCACTATGCGTTTGCAGACGGCTAATCCGAACCCTTGTCCCTTCGCTTTCGTGGTGAAGAGAGGAGTAAACAATTTTCCCATATTTTCCCCAGCGATGCCTTTACCAGTGTCTGCTATGCTTATTATGGCGTTTTCATTTTCTTGGTAAGCAGCTATTGTTAATTGTCCTCCATCGGGCATGGCTTGGACTGCGTTTAATAATAAATTTACGAAGACTCTTTTCATTAATGCTGGATCCATCGGAATAACTTGGGCACCTTCTTCAATCCGTACCGAGGTTTTTACGTTCTGGGGTATACTTGATACTGACATTGCTGCTTTGACCATTTTTTCAATCTCGCAATCCATAATCTCTAATGATATCGGCTTGGCATAATCCTGAAGGTCTGATACAATTTTATTCATGTACTGCGCCTGCTCAATAACTAGGTTGATGATCTTGTCTACCGGTTCTTTTTGGTTTGGAGGTAAGGAAGCTTTTCCCAACTTGTTCTTAAGGAGATAAATCGAGTCAAAAATGACCTGCAATGGGTTTCATAGGTCATGCCCTACCATTGCAGCAGTTTCACCAATCGCAGCCAACCGTTCACTCTCTAAAAGACGTTTCTGGACATCCCTAAGCTCGCCATTTTTAGACTCGACTAGCTCCTCTAGGTAATCTGAATAGAACTTATGAATCTGGGTCTTTGGGATTCTTGTCGCAAGCCTTCCAAGAAAGGTTTGATAAACATTGAGTTCGTCAGCCTTCTTCCTATTCAACGTTAGAACTAGGTGAAGATTTTCCAGAATTCCTTGAGTATCAATATCGGAGTTGGTTAAAATATTTTCGTAAACCCAACTAGCGAGAGAATTAAAACTTTCAATGATAATCGCCAAGCGTTCCTCTTTCGGAACCTTCGATACCAAGTGTTCTGTGCCATAAATTAGGACTTCTCCGTATTCAGTTACTTTTACGGTCTTGGTCGCATAATACATAGAGGTCTGCTTTTTCAGTTCGTTTGAAGAACGAATAAAATCAGAAACCAGTAGCAGAATCCTCTTGTATATTTTAAGACAAGCATCAACATCATTAAGGTTTTCCAAGCTATCGTCTTGGCTGATTCCCTTCAAATAATGCCCTTTACCTATGCCATAAACGAGGTCGGACCTTTTTAGAAAATCCTCATTCAAAGTAACGACTTTATCAAACTCGTCTCCTAATGTACTGTAGGTAGAATTCAGAACCCGCAAATAATAATCAACTACCTCGGTGCCCACAAAATTTGCCTCAAGGGCCTTCAGGTTACGGTTGACTAAATCAATTATGTTAAGGTTCTCGCTACCCCTAAAGGTTACTCCATTTTGAGATGATTTGACATTCTCCTTAATCCCCGATTCCCTAATAAAATCAACAAACTTGAACGATCCTTCGCCAAGACTCGAATCAGTCGCATAGTTATAAAGTATTGCTAGGAACGATGAGTAAACCACGGAAAAGTCTATCTTCGCGAAAGCTGAAGTCAATGACACCTTTTCTTCTTTTATAGTAATCGCATATCCGATAAATAGAAATGTGAGAAGATTGAGGACACCACCTATGGGAGGAAAAACTGGGTTCGATATCACTATATAATTTGTTAATGGTATTCCGATTGCTTGAAATACTGTAAAACTCGCAAAAAGAATAAAGTATTTTCTTTTAAGAATTGATGATCTGGCTCTTCTCATTAATTCAAACAAAGATATGACTATTGCAATCATGTAAGAAAAATACACAGCTGAATATACCAGCACCAAAAGGGATGTTGTCTCCACATGATAATTCCAACCAAATTCTGTCATGTAAAAATTCAACGAAAAGAAAGGATATGCTATAATACTTAATATCATGGGTATGAAAATGACCGACATTTTTTTTCCTTCTTCTCGAATACTTAAAGCAATAAAAAGGTAAGTTGGTAGACTCAGGCTATTAGATGTAAATGATATTATGAAGAAAAATGATGAGGTTAAGCTATCTGATGCTGTTCTTTGAAAGAAAACAGCTAAAGCCCAAGATGAAACAATTAAACCAAAGAAAAAAAAGCACTTCATAGTAAGCGTTTTTGGACGCTTATACAACACATAAATTGATATCGCTATAGATAGGACGCCACTCATTATGTACTGCAGAAACCATAACTG
>CAZOKM010000097.1:0-6055 GCA_964580405.1 uncultured Candidatus Bathyarchaeia archaeon
CGACAGAGCCGACCACTTCCCCTCGGAGCTCAGCGGCGGCGAACAGCAGCGGGCGGCCTTCGCTCGGGCGCTGGCTAATGACCCGCTTATCGTGTTGGCTGACGAGCCGACGGGTAACCTAGACTTGGACACGGGCTTGAAGGTTATTGACATCCTGAGGGGGCTCAAGGGGAAGAAGACGATTATCGTCGTCACGCACGACGAACGCGTCGAAAGGCTGGCAGACAGGACCCTCGTCATGTCGGACGGAAAAATCGTCTCCAAGGAGTAAGCGGCCAAATTGAGTCTTCCGATAAAAGAGCTGAAGAGGAGGAGGCTGCAGTCAGCCCTTACCGTTTTGAGCCTCGCCGTCTGCGTTTCAGTGGCGACTTCGCTTGTCCTCTTCGGCGAAAGCCTCGGCATCCAGATATCGGGGTTCTCGGCGGGCGGGCTGAATAATGGCTTCTCGGTGATTTTTTCGAGGTTCCTCTTCATCGTGGTGCTGTTGAGCTGCGTGGCAGGGGTTCTCATCGTCTACTTCCTCATGTCCCAGGCTACATCGGAGCGGACCCGCGACATTGGCATAATGAAAGCCGTCGGGTGCCTGACCGACGCCATCTTCAAGCACTTCGCGGTGGAGCTCTTCATCCTCGTCCTCGGCGGCTGCTTTGTCGGGTCTCTTGCAGGAATCTGCCTCTACTTTGCCTCGACAGGCATAATGAACCTTCTGGGCTTCAATTTGCCGACATCTTCCTTCGACTTGCAGGCTGTTCTACTGATTTTCTCCTTGTTCGCCGGGTTCTCTTTCATTCTAGGCTTGCGGTTAACCGCTCGGGCGGCTCGTGTCAAGCCTGCTGAGGCGCTGGCTCAAGCCTCGGACGCGACGGAGGCTCGGCAGTCGAACCTGGGGTCGCTGTTTTTTCATAGTAAGAACCTTTCTGCGCGGGTTGCCTTCAGGACACTCGGACGGAGGTGGTCCATGACTGTGCGGTCGGTCACGTGCCTCAGTGTGGTCATGGTCCTAATGTCGGTCATCGTCGTCGGCGGCATAGTTGCGGAGGAGACCATGCTGAGCTACGTGCAGAGGGCAGTGGGCACTAACGTCGTCCTCGTGGCCAGGGCTGAGGTGGCTGAACGCTATGTGGACTTGCTTGAAAGGTTCCTCCAGTCGAACATGTCGGGGTCCTTCGACTACCTCAACGCCGAGTACGCTATCCCAAGTTCAGTCCTAGCTGAGGTTCAGGGCGTCAGCGGAGTCGCGAAGGTTGACCCCCGGCTAATCATGGAGGGCGCATTGATGGAGAACCAGTACATTTACCCCGACCCCGACAATGAGGGGCAATACGTAGTGGTCGGCAGCAACAGGCAGAGCAACATCGTCGTCGTAGGCGTCCACCCGGGGAGCCTCGTCAGCGACTGGCTGCTTGATGGCGAGGGAATTAACGATGACAGCCCGTACAGCGTGCTGATGGGTGAGTCCCTGGCTGCGACTTGCTTCGACGACCCGTTCACGCAGAGCTTTAGAGCGTTCGGACGCGATTTCGGCACCGTCGGCGTGTGCTTGGACACGATGAACAACGGGATGGTGGTTTACGTGCCCTTTGGCGGACTGTCCTCGGTCGTCAACTGCTCAAGCTACAACGTCGTCCTCGTGCAGATCGACTCCTCAAGCTTCTCGGAGGCATTCCAGGAGATTGAAAGCGTCGCCTCAAGCCACGACTTAGTCGCCGTCAATCTGAACCAGACCCTAGACAAGCAAGTAAGCTTCGCAAGCCAGATTTGGGCGTCGATTCTTTCCCTGTCGCTCCTCTCCTTCCTGAGCGCCGTCACCTCGCTGGTGGGCTTCCTCATGCTCTCGGTTTCGGGGCAGCAGAGGGACCTGGGCATCATGCGGGCTCTGGGCGCGAAGCCTGGCACAATATTGAAGTTGTCGCGCTTCAGACGTTCATACTCGTCTTGTTAGGGGCGGTGTTCGGCGTGCCGATCGGGGTGGCTGTGGCCCTGACGTTCCTGATTCCCGAGCCCGTGGTGTCCCAGAACGCGGCTGCGGCGATTGTGTTGCTGGTTTCGGGGATGGTCGCGGCGCTGTGCCTGTCTAGCCTGTACCCTGGTAGAAAAGCAGCTCGAACCCCGATTGTGCCCGCGGTCTCAAGGGCCTAAAAGGATAATTGACAAAAATTACGGATTTATTCTGAAGGCGCTGCTGCCTTGGGCGGCTGTATCAGCCTCGCCCAGTCGATCTTTTTGGCTATCATCTTCAGGTGGTTCTTGAGCTTGACTTCAGCCTCGTCGGCTCCCAAGCGCCCCGAGTTCCACGTGACGAAGGGCGGGTAAAATGAGGCTTCCAAGAACTTGGCCTTGCCCTCGACGACTTCGAACTTGATGTACCCGAGCTCCCTCAGGTAGCACGAGTCGTTGGGGCACAGGACGTCGATTTCCTGCAGCTCGCGCTTCAGGAACAGAACCTTGTACTCATCGGGGTCTTCGATTACTCTGCCGCACGGGCATTGGATACTTTCAGATTCCGCAGTCATTCACGTTTCCTTCCTTAAGCTTCATACTCCTTGGCGGTGAGGACGAGTCCGCGCCTCTTCTCGATGTTCTCGACCGCGCCGTCCCTCAGGAACACAACCCTGTCGCTGATGTCGATCATCTTCAGGTCGTGGGTCGCGCAGATGATGGTTGTTCCGCGCTCAGCCTTCAAGCGGTAAAGAAGTTGGACGATGGCGAAGCCCGTGTTGAGGTCAAGGTTCCCCGTAGGCTCGTCCGCGAGGATGATTGCCGGGTTGTTCGCTAAAGCCCGAGCGATGGCAACACGTTGCTGCTGCCCGCCGCTCAGCTCGGTCGGCCTGTGGTCAAGCCTGTCCCCGAGCCCGACGGTGGTGAGTAGCTCGCCTGCCTTTTCTTGCCTCTCCGATTTTGATACGCCGAGGAACGTCATGGGCAGCGCCACGTTTTCTCTGGCTGAGAGGACGGGTATGAGGTTGAAGGTTTGGAAGATGTAGCCGATTTTCTGGCACCTGAGCCACGCCATTGCTCTGGACGGGATTTTTGATAGGTCTACGCCGTCTATGAAGATGTCGCCCTTTGTGGGTCTGTCGATGCCGCCTATCATGTTGAACAGCGTCGTCTTACCCGAGCCCGACGGTCCCATGACTGAAAGGTACTCGCCGTGCGGAATCTCGATGTTTATGCCCTGCAAAGCGTGGACTTCTTCCCCTTTGAGATGGTATGTCTTGTAGACGTCCACCACCTTGACTGCGGGAACAGCTTCTCCCATTGCATTACGCACCTTAGACTTTCTTGAATAATGAAGTGAGGTGGTTTATATAATTGTTGCCAAAAACGTTCTTCTCCCCGGCAGCTTGTTGATTGGCGTTTCACGCAAAAACGTCGGAGAAGATGTTCGTCATAAGCCCCTCGATCTTCATGTACACCATCTGGGCAGTGTCCACAACGTCTTCGCCCTTCGGCGTGAGGGCGTAGATCCGCTTCCTGCCGTTCCATCCTCCCTTGATCAGCCCTTCCCTCTCTAGGGCGTAGAGCAGCGAATAGACTGAGCCTGAGCTCGGGAGGATGCTGAACTTGTCATAGACCGAGGAGATCACGTCGTAGCCGCTCATCGGCGCCTTCCTGAGCTCCGAGAGGACGAGTATGTCCATGAAGTTCTTGACGGTCCTCTTCTGGAGCTGCCTGAGCAGGTTCTTCCTCTCCGCATGCATGACTTCAAGCATACTTTTCGCCAATATACATTCATGTCTATACATATATAAACTTTTCCATCATTAACCAATCTGACACACGAAGAATCAAACAATACAGAAAGCCAACTTTCATCTATCAAGAATTCTCAACATATTTGCGCTCCAAAACAACAGAAAACTTGCGCCCCAAATCAGACAGGTCTGAGGCAGCGAATTGTTAGTTAAAATTTGAAATCCATTGCTGAACAAAACAGACAAGGTTTATGCCGATACCGTTTTTAGGTCTAAAACGTGGATTCAGCTGACTGAAAGGCGGTCGTTTGTGCTGTTTTGTTGTGCATAATAAGAGTATATACACGAGTGTGTTGGGAAGGGTTATCTTCTCGTTCCTCAGTCCGTTGGGACGGTGTAAAGAATGAGTTTGTGGAAGTATTCTTTCGGACTTGCGTCCAAAGAGCTAGAGGTCACGAAGAAGAAGAAGCAGGCTCTGGACAGCCTGAACGCATCGAACAAGATTTCGCAGGCAACCTACGACGCGCTGAACGCCGACATCACCAAGGCAATCTCGGAGCTCGAGGGGCACCTGAAGTCGCTCAAGGACCGCATGGACTCGCGGACCCAGGAGCTTGAGAGGCAGATGAGCACGCTCGAGCTGTTCCTTGCTAGCTTAGAGATTCACCACGCCGCGGGCGACGTGGACGACGCGACCTACGAGAGGCAGAACGACGCCATACTCTTGGGGCTCGAAGCCACGAAGCAGGAAATGACCGAAATCGAGATGTCCATGAAGGTCATCATTCAGCCTACGAAGCCGACAGAAGCGCCAGTGATACCTGAGGAACCAGTGGTCGAAGCCGAGAAAGAAGCGGAAGAGCCCGAACTCGACGAAGACCCGGAGCTCGAAATGGAAGACCTCGACCTCGAAGAAACGTCGAATCTAGAAGCATAAACCCCAAGATTTTTCATCTCCTTCTATCCTGAGCTCAAATCTTCGGAGCTCACAATAATAGCATCTTCCATCCTTTTTCTAGTAAAAGAATCGCTGGTTGCCATAATTGTGTATGGACATCGCTGAGATAACCTTCGACACGAAAACGAAAAGAATAATCAAATTGGATTTTCTAAGGAAAGACATAAAGTTTAGATGCAAACGCTGTGCCGTCTTCTGCTGCAAGCTCGGCGGACCAACCATCAACGACAAAGATATACGAAGACTGAGGAAGGCTGGCATTGTAATAGAAAACGTTGTGGAACCCACGAAAGACAACGACCTAGTTAGGTTGAAGGAAACAGAAAACGGGGCATGCACTCTTCTAAAACGCGACGATAAATCCATGATATACGCGTGCTCCGTCTACAACTTCAGGCCGTCCCTCTGCAGGCTTTATCCTTTTGAATTTGTGTCTACAGGGGAGAACACAGGCATACTGAGAACCATTCCACTTTGTAATGGCCTAAACGCGACGGACGGGGAGCTGGTCGATAGGAAATTCGTCGAGAAGAACATTCTAGGACCCATAATGGACTCCATCAAAGATATCTAAAGAGTACAGGAATGGTGGGGTCGCCCGGATTTGAACCGGGGTCAAGAGAGCCCAAGTCTCCTAGCCTGGACCAAGCTAGCCGACGACCCCTTTTGGAACGTTGGTGTAACGAGAGTGATTTTTTTCTTCTTAAATAGTTTCCGTCCGTCCATATTTGTCACGTACTCGAAGCCTGTCTCGATGAGCTTCTTCACCATCCCCCTAGACCTGAACGTACTTAATACCAAAAACAGCTAAGGCGACGGTCAAGACCGCACCGACGACCGCGGCAACTGAGCTAATATCCATGCCTAAATATGCGAAAACGCCCAAATAAAAGGTATTTTGCCGCCCTGAATTAATTTAAGCCACCGATGGTTTGAATTAGTTTAAAATTTAGCTAGTTTCTGGTAGAGAGGATACGAGAATTCTATCAAAAACTTCATCTGATGAGTTTTTTATTTCTTTCCATTCTCCCTGTAATCCTATATCACCAATTTCTATTATTTCTGATATCGGTTTTCTTGTCGGGTCAATTTGATGATCCAATACTACTAGATAGGCAGCCTTTGCTCCATTCTGTAAATAACCATTTATCTGCACTCGAGCTTTTTTAAAATCGTTCACGTATAAATATAAAGATGTATACGCGAATTTCAACTCTATTGCGACCTCTTGCTTATCCCCGAGTGCAATGTCTGCTTGAAATTTCCCATATTTGTGTTCAGTTCGAATTGGATATCCATTTTTTCCTTTTCGATCCATTGTTCTAATAAACTCAACATAAAGGGCAGATCTAAAGTCTGACTCGTAAAATAATGACCAATTATATTTTCCAATATTTACGAT
>CAZOKM010000098.1:0-6032 GCA_964580405.1 uncultured Candidatus Bathyarchaeia archaeon
GCTTCTTCTTCAGGCGTTCGGGTACGTGGAGCATGCCTATGATTTGCTGCCCCTGATTCGTGAACGTTACGGGTTTTTCCAACAGGTTTCACCTTTTGTCAACTTTTTTCTTTCGGGCTTCATTTAAGAGTTTCCTGAACCTCGTGCTTGGGGGTCTCGTGGCGGAGGCTCGTGGGGATGAGGCTTATCGGGTACGCCCTGATTCCGAGCTTCGTTTCGATGTAGTGGGCGAGGGTGTCGCTGAACCTGCTTCCGTGGCACGTTAGGACGGCTTTGGGTCGGCACTCCTCGACGAACTTTATCAGCCTCGGAAAATCAGCGTGGTCGCTCAGCGGGAAGGCCGTCTTCTGAGCCCACAGCGCCCACCCGGAGACCAAGGCGGGCTCGTATTCTGGGTGGTCCTGAAGGTCCAGCTGCTTGGGCGTCACGTAGGCGGCATTGCCTGAGTCCATGATTTCTTTGGCTTCGCCCGTCTTCGCGTCCACGTAGTCCAAGTCGTAGCCGTGGGCCTCATAGACGCTGTTGATTCTGGAAACCTTCTGGTGCGTCACGATGGGGATGCTCGTGTCTTTGAAGATGCCGATTACTTCCTGAGCGTTGCCGAGGGGGTCGGTCTGGAACGTGGGGATTTTACCCGACTTTATGACCTTCTTCGCCCAGTCCACCATTTCCTTGCCCACCGCGTCCTCGGGCGGGAAGACGAAGTTCGGCGAGCCGAAGGTTGCCTCCAGGACGAGGATGTCGCACTCGACGGGCTCCGCGGGTTTCATGGTCTGCGTGTGTTCTGTGTTGAAGTCGCCCGTGAAGAGCATGTTGCCCTCGGGCGTCCTGACTTCGAACTCGCATGAGCCCAACACGTGACCAGAATTGTGCGGAATAACTTCGACGTCGCTGAAGGCGACCTTTTTTCCTATCATCAGCGGCTTCCAGTTCTGGGGCTGTATCCCGAAGCTGGCGACGATGTCGAACGTCGGCTGCGTGGAGTACTTGGGCAGGTCGTCCATCCTGAACGCGGACGAGTGGTCGAAGTGGCCGTGGCTCACGAAGACTTGGCAGCTGCCCAGACGGTTGCTCTGAGGGTCAAGGATGATTTTCGTGTTCCCGTACTCGACCAGCACGCCGTTCTTCCACTTAATCTTCAAAACCCGACCGCCAACCAGAAATATTGTGCGCCGTAGATTAGAGTTTCTGTCCAAAAAAGTTGACAACACGACGTGATGGGCTCAAAAAGAAAACATTAGAATTTAATTTGTTTCTCTCTCAAAATTTTTTTATGTATTCTTGTCGTCTTTATGGCGTTTTTTTCTATGTTTCTTTCTCACTCATGTGTATTACATCACGTAAAAATAAAGTTGGAAAGGAGAGATACGATACTGTCTATCTTTTTTCTCTCTTTTTGGGGTGTCTTCGATGCGTCTTTCGGGATTCTCTATTACTTCGCTTATACGTCATTTAATTCACTTTTCGTTTTAGTTTTCGTTACGAGACCTTAGGCACTTCTTATTTTTTGCTTTTTTAGGTTCTTTTAAACGTTTTTGAGTTTTACTGCTGTGTCTTCGACTGTTTCTCTTTACGCGCTTTTCTCTTTTCTTTCCGTTCCTTCTTTGTCATTGGTTTTTTCTTGGTTCCGCTCATCAATTCGATCACCACGTACAATTAGCCTGCATAGATAATAAATGAATCTATCATCTCCATGGTTGTGCCACAAAAATTCCTGATTTTACTGTTAAAGAACATCGTGTGTAAATGTATTCGCCTTTAACCAAGTCTCTGTGCAATCTAGATGGTTCAAGTTTCTTCAGCCAGTATCCTGTCCACGACCAGTTGCCTGAGGTTTTTGGATAGGCTCGCGAAGTATGCGCTGAAGCCTGTGACGCGGACGATGAGGTTCGGGTACTTACTTGGATCTTTGTGGGCTTCGAGGACCTGCTTCCTGTCGACGACGTTCATGTTTATCATGGTGCCGCCCAGCTCGAAGTGCCCACGGATAAGAGCCTCAACCTTCGCTAAGCCCTCTTCGCCGCTTGCCAGCCCAGGGTCCATGTCGAGCTGCAGCGGAGCCGTGTTCCCATAACCACACTGAACGGAAGCCACAGCCACAGCCATCGCGGTCGGAGCGTTGCCGCCCCTGAGGAAGCCGGGGTCAGGGCTTGCTCCATGAGAAATTGGTGCGCCTGCGTGCCGTCCGTTGGGCGTGGCGCCGACTGTTTGCCCCATCGAAATCATGGACGCCCACGAGAACAGCCCAGGAATGATGTTGAATCCCGCCGGGGTTGGCTTTTCTTTGGCGAACCGCACGAACGCTTGGACTACTCGGACCGCCCACTCGTCCGCCCGCGTTCCTCCGCGACCGTACCGCGGGATGCTGCTCAGCATGAGTCTCATGTTCTCTGCGTCTTTGTAGTCGTTTTTCATGCTTTCGGCGAGCTGGCTCCACGTTAGCCGTTTCTCCTTTTCGACTCTTTGCTCAGCCGCGGCGAAGGAGTCAGCGACGGTGGCGAGTCCCGAGCCGTCTATGCACAGGTTGTAGTATTCGAGTCCTCCATTGGTCGCGTCCAAGCCCTTCTCTATCGTGCCATAACATAACAAATCCAGAACAAGCTCTGGGAAGACCTCGTGCATGTGCTTCATTTGGAAGTCCAGCCCCTCCTTGGTGACTTCGACGGCTCGGTGCAGGTGCCTCTCGAAGCTCCTCCAGAGCTCGTCAACGGAAGGCTTAATTTTAGTATTGTTCATCATGTCCCAGAAGGCGACGTCGAAGACCGTCGCGAAGTTGATTTTGACGCAGTCGTTCAACGTGTACTCTCGCCCAGGGATGGCGAACCAGTGGCACCCCGAGTAGATGCGTTCCCGCGCGAGCTTCACCGAGTAGCCGTTTCTGGCGAAGCCCTCAACGAGTCCCTTGTCGCCGAGGAACTTGGGGAACCCCGTCTTGTCCTCGAACATGATTTCGACGCTTCTCTTGAGTAGCTCGGGGTCGAGTCCGTCGAAGACGCGGACGCCGATGTTCGCGGGCGCCTTCAGCCTGTGGACCGCCTCCAGCACGAGGAAGGACAGCCTGTTCGTCGTGTCCCTGCCCTCAGCGTCAGGGCCACCCAATTGAAAGTACTGGGTGTCGTTAAGCAGCAGGCACGCGAGGTGGAATATCGCCTCCTCGTCTGAGAGGGTGCCAGCCGCTGACTCCCAGTCGTATAAGGGCTTGAGCCAGACGTCAACCGCGCCCATCGAGCCGCTGCCGTTGTACATGCGGGCAATCATCTGGTACCACACCGACCACTGGCACGCCTCGCGGAACGTCCTAGGCGGCTTAGTTAACAATCGCTCGTTGATCTCAGCCATCTCAAGGAGGTTCCTGCGCAGGGTCGGGTTCTTCTCTTCAGCAGCCATCCTCCTCGCAGCTTCGACGTGGCGCCTCATCCAGTCCCGGGTTCCGATGATGACCTGTTCTAGTCCGTCGTAGAAGTCCGCTGACTTCGGGTTAACCTTGCGGTAACGTTGTATCTTTTTGAGCAGTCCTCCCCATCCGAGCTCGAAGCCGATGACCATGTCCTGGCAGAAGTGCTGGGGCGCCCCGATTCCCGCGTAGATGCCGTACTTCCTCTGCTCCTCCGCAAGGCTCGGGTAGTCAAGCTCAGGCGGCCAGCCCGGGTTGCGGTATCCCATGAAGTAGGCCATGTAGCCGCCCGCCATCGAACTCATCGGATCAATGTAAACGGGATGAGCTTCCAAGAACAACCTGAAGTTTTCGCCGCACGCCTTGGCGCCAAAGAATCCGCTACTCGGGTGGTTGCTTTTAGGCTTGAAGTTGTTGAGCTTCGCGTCCCTCACCATCTCGCCCGAAGGACCCATGTACTCGGTCAGGTCCTGCAGCTCCTTAGGAGGCATGATTCTGCCGTGGTCGTCCTGGTCCATGACGCGGAGCGCCTCCTGCTTCTCCCGCGTCTGCCTCAGCTTAGTCTCCCGGAGGGCAGCCAGCCTCTGGTCGAACGACAGCTCAGCCTGTTCCTCAGCCATGCCTAAGCCCAGCATGCCTTTTTATTGCTTGATTGCTGGAGCAGTATATAAAAGGTTAACCGACTCCTGCCACTTTACCTCAGAAAAAGCTAAACTTAGTATCCGCGAACCTTAACGCCGAATTTTCCAGCCGCGTCCGCCAGCTCTTTCATCTTTTCCTTTGTTGGTGCAGTCAAGCTGCTTGCGGCATACTTGAGACCGAGGGCTTCGTACTTGCCCTCCCCCAGACGGTGGAACGGCAGCAGCTCCAAGTACCAGAGGTTAGGGAACCCCTGAACGAACTTGGCGATGGCTGCAATCTCGTCTGCCATGTCGTTGACTCCGGGGATGACGGGCACACGTATTATGAGGGGCTTCCCCGTTTTCGACAGACGCACCGCGTTCTTTAGAATGTTCTCGTTCGATGAGCCAGTTGCCCTTCTGTGCTTTTCGGAGTCAACGAGCTTAATGTCCATCATCACGAGGTCGGTCACGGGAAGCAGCGAAGCCAGAATATGCCACTGAAGGTTCGCCGCGGTCTCGATGGCCGTGTGCAGCCCCTCAACCTTGAACCGCCTCAGCAGAGCCCTCGAAAAGTCGTGTTGCACAGCTGGGTCGCCGCCGGACAGCGTGACTCCGCCGCCTGACTCGTCGTAGAAGACCTTGTCCCGCATGACCTCCCTAACGACCTCGTCAACAGTCATCTCGCGCCCGACAAGCACCAGCGCTCCCGAATAGCAGGTTTCCACGCACTTCCCACAGACTCGGCACCTTTCGCGGGCGAAAACGTGACTACTTCCTTGGACGACATGGGCTCCGTTCGGGCACGCCTGGAGGCAGTTCCCGCAGTAGACGCACTTGTCAGGGTAGAATAGAACTTGGGGTTTTAGGCTGATGCCCTCGGGGTTCTGGCACCAGAAGCAGCGAAGCGAGCACCCTTTCAAGAAGATGGTCGTGCGGATGCCTGGCCCGTCGTGGACGGAGAACCGCTGTATGTCGAAGACGACGCCCTTTTCAGGTTCGGAGCGCAAGTCCTTTCAGCCACAATAGGGCGCGCAGGGAAAATAAGCCTTCACGTAGTCCACGAATATTGAGCCTTAAGACGAAGTCGCTGTTCTACGCTGGACTCCCTTCTTTAAAGTAGGGTCAAAGCGTAGAAGACGAGGTAGCCGAGGACGACGGTCAAAGTGTAGGTCACCGTCATCTTGGCGTATTCCTTCGTCTCGCTGCACATTCTTATCCTGAACATTTGTTCCGAGCCTCCTGCACGTTCACGTTTCACTCATGTGTGTGGTCACAATAGTTACTGGTTGTGCGAAAAAGTGGTCAAAAACTTGGTCACAAACACAACCAAAACAACAACAGCCCACAAATCAAGCCTTTATTCGTAATCCATGCGCCCAAAGGACAAAATGCAAATTTGGTCAAATTGTTCAAAAGCCAAAAAAACAGGCAATCTTTGAATCAACAAGTTTTAAAAATTTTTGAATGTCACACAAACCAAAAACTCGAATGCCACGCAAATCAGACCAGACGAGAACGCATTAGTTTGCGCCCCAAATCAGATAGGGTCTTCGCGGGATTTGTTGTTCAAACAAAAAAATCTATTGTTGAACAATTCAGACCAGACTAATCCATGGAATCAATGAATGAAGGCTGCCTTTGGATAAAGAAGGCGCCTATTTCTTTAGGGGTCTGACTTCCAAGGCTTCCTTGTTCACCAGGTTAGGCGGGACGCGCCCATCGAGTATGGCCACCATGTTCTCAGCCGCCATGACCGCCATCCTGGTCCTCGTCGCAATGCTGCCGCTCGCGATGTGCGGAGCCGCTGTCACGTTATTAAGCTCAAGCAGCGGGTTGCTCACGTCAACGGGCTCCTTTTCCCAGACGTCCAGCCCCGCAGCCCAAATCCAGCCTTCCTTCAGCGCTTTATACAGGGCTTTCTCGTCGACCACGGGTCCCCTTGACGTGTTGACCAGGCACGCCGTCTTCTTCATCGTCCTGAGCCTGTCCTCGTTGATGAGGTGGTGGGTCTCAGG
>CAZOKM010000099.1:0-6025 GCA_964580405.1 uncultured Candidatus Bathyarchaeia archaeon
CCTAATTACTAAATTATTGTTTTTTCTTTTATATATAAAAGCCTTTTTTGGCTTTGATTTCTCCGTGGAAAAGAACAAACAAGAGACATTCTACTCAAAGAGTTCAAGTACTTACAGTTCAGGCTACACATCAAGTCAAGCTTAACTATGCCTTCAAAGAGAATGCCATTTTCTTTTAGAAAGACACTGCCCCCAAAAAATCAAGACATGTTACAGCCAGCACACCAGCCTAATGATAGAATAGTTAGCTTATGGGTTAGGTTTTCACACGATTAATATCTATCAATTAGAATTGTATTGAATGAGGGGAATGCTGTGAGTAAATGGACTAAAATGGATGCTGATTGGCAACCTTTGCCAAGTTTGGTTTCAAAGGATTTACCGATATGTCCCATGTGCAAACGAAGACCCGAGTGGGAAGTCCATGAAAGAAATGGCTGGAAAACTAGGGGATACAGGATATTCTGTAATTTGTGTGGAGCAGAATGGGAATACACTTCCAGTAAGCCTATAGATGTCATTTTTGGTGGAGCAACGGCATCGGCGAGTAGAGGAGAGAAGAATATTACTAATGACAATAGCATTTGGGTACTAAAGAAAGCAGGTAACAGCCGGAATGGTTCACAATTTCTTGAGAAGGAAATAAATTTCTCCACATGGAAGAAGCAAATGGCTGGAACATTCTGTGGCAGGTGTGGACATCCATTAGCAGAAAATGAGAAGTTCTGCCTAAAATGCGGCGAAAAAAGACACACATAATTTTAGTACAAACAGCTCACAATTCAAGCAACACATCAAGTTAAGTCAACTTACATCTTTAGCTAGAAGCCATTTTTCTTTCAGAAGGACACTCTCAAAAAAGTCAAGACGGGTCACAACCAGCACACTAGCTATCAAAAAAGATGATATATTGGCATCCTGATGTTTTTGACGCCTGAAGAAAGAAGAACGTCTTATGATTTTTGCAGATATATCGGTAAGGTATTTAAAGGTGCGTCGTTACCGATATATCGGCAACTACATTAATTTTAATATATATAAAAATTGATACCTTAATCAAAAAATCATTATCGTTCTTTACATAGGGATGCATATGGGTAAAATACGTAAATCTTCACCACATGTTTACCCTCTTCCTAAAGCACCGTTTATTGATTTTTGGCAGAATTTACCTAATAACAGCGAACTCAGGGACATTGTTGAAGAAGCCTTGGAAGCCCTAAAAGAAGACATGTGTGCTGGTACTCCAGTTGAGAAACGTAAAATTCCTAAAGCGTATAATCAATTTGGTTTGAGTAATCTTTACAAGATGAATCTGAGGAAGAATTACAGGTTAATTTATACTCTGATTGCCAGGGACGAAGGCGTTTGTCCCCACGTTATTGAGGTACTGTCTCACCCTGAGTATCTCAGGAGATTCGGTTATAAGAAATGATTCCTATTTTAAGGGTTTGAGCCGCGTTTCTTCCAATAGCTTTTTCAGTTTTGGGTTTTCCGGAAACACCCACACTATTTTGTGGCTGTTGAAAATTATCTTGTTCGAGGCTTCCAGATACTCCAGTGTCCTCTTGAATGTTTGGTATTGTGTTTGTTTGGGTAACGATTTCCAGAGCTCCTTTCGCGTCGGGTACGTTTCAGCGTCCTTGATGGCTTTTTCTATCATGAGAACCGTGTCCAGTTGGGGTTCATGAAGCACCTGCGTCATCGCCATTTACCTCAAGCGTATGTATAATCAGAATAGATATATAAACTTATACAATTAATAAATACGTACTGAAAATTCAAAAAAAATCACATCTATTCATTGAGAAGCGTTATTCAGTGTTAATTGGAGTCTTTCTGCAGATATCTTTTTATGGCTTTTTTTGTGGTTGCCCATTTTTTACCGATTTTGAAGGCGTCTAAGGCGCCTTTTCTCGCGAGTAGGCTGAGGTATTCTTGGCTGAGTCCCGTGGATTTGCTTGCTTCTTCGAGGCTGATGACCGTTCTTTCGCCCAGCGCCGCGAGGTAGAGGTTGAGGGAACGTTCGACGCACCGGGCGACGAAGCCGACGAAGGGCGAAAGTCCGCCATGGTCCGCTTCCCTGAGTGTCCTGTAGTATGTGCCGCGGTCGTTCCTCAAGACCACCGCGAACGGGTACCCATACTTTAGGAGTATGCAGTTCATCAGCAGCCTCGCGACTCTGCCGTTGCCCTCGAAGAACGGGTGAATGGAAACCAGTTTGTGGTGGAAGACGGCTGCGAGCTCGACTGGCCTCAGCTCGTCGGGGTTCGCACGGAGCCACTCTATCAGCTCAGTCATTCGGGGCTTGATCTGCTGTGGCGAAGGAGGCATGAAGTCCGCGCCCGCGATTCTCACTTGCCCAGTTCGGTAGGCTCCCGCGGTTTCGTCGACTCGTGTGAATAGTATTTCGTGAACCATCAGGACGTCCGCTTCTTCGACGCCTCTTTTCGAAAGCTCCTCAACGTAAGCGATGGCTGCAGGATGGTTCTTTGCCTCCAAGACCTCCCTCAGGCTTTTCCCGCCCGCCGTGAAGCCTTCTTCGATTACAAGCTGGGTCTCCCTTAGGGTGAGGGTGTTTCCCTCGATTGCGTTAGAGTTGTATGTGTACTCGACCATCATTTGCTCGCGCAGCTTCCTGACTACCTCGGGAGGCAGAGGCCTAACGGCGTCCAGCTCCTTCTTCTTTTCGAGTATCCTGTCGTGCACCTCGTCTCTCAGCAGGTTCATTGCCCATCATCCGAATGGATTTCCTGCAATCAACGAACGGTAACCGATATTAAAATGTATCGGAAATGACGAAAATGGTTTATCCGATACGAAAAAGTATCGGTTAAAAAAAATGTTCAGGCTTACAAATGATCG
Organism: uncultured Candidatus Bathyarchaeia archaeon; assembly: GCA_964580405.1. Lineage (GTDB taxonomy): Archaea > Thermoproteota > Bathyarchaeia > Bathyarchaeales > DTEX01 > JAGTRI01. The sequence continues at coordinate 2,866 of CAZOKM010000099.1, forward strand.
CTCCTCTGTTTGCGCACCAAAACAATAGAAAACTTGCAATGCAAATCAGAACAGGTCATGAAGGCTTGTTTTGACACTCAAACGCAAAATTCAGTTGACACTCAAATCAGACAGAACCCTAAGCAGCGTATTGTTAGTCAAAGTTGCAGATACATTGTTGAACAAATCAGACTGGTCAAAACAGCTCATGCGTATGTTGTTCAAACAAAAAAATCTAATGTTGGTCAAAACAGGCGGGTCTAGAAGCGGGATTTCGGCGCCTAAACGGCTGGAGACGCTGTAAGTCGGGTTATACCTTAAATCTTTCGATTGTTACATGATACTGAAGAGGGAAAAACTTTGAGCGGGATAGGAGACGTTTACGGCAAAGCTAAAGGCGAACTGCGGCTTTCCGAGAAAGTTGAAGCCAAGGTTCCGGGATTCAAGGGGTACAAGGAGAAGGAACTCCGCCGCGAGTCCGACAGGCTCGTCAGGAACACTGTCGTCCAAAGGCTGAACAAGGCGAGGAGCGACACGAAGGAGGTCTTCCAAGCGCTTTCGGAGCATAAGCTCGCTGAGGCTTTGACGAGGATGGACAGGCTCGTGATGGTCTTCGACAGGGTCGTGGAGAAGGTGAACCACGCCTCGTACAGCTACGCGGGCTTCTTCAACGTCGTCAAAATCAAGGAGGACAAGCTCGACAAAATGATAGCCTTCGACAACGGGCTGGTCGGCTACGCCGACGCAGTGTCCGAGCAGGTCGCAGCCTTCAAGAAAGAGGTCGCGGAGGGCAAGTTCGAGGACGCCCTGGAACAGATCAAGAAGATAGGCGAGTCCCTCGGCTCGCTGGAAGACACGTTTGACTCAAGGAAAGAGGCAATCACGGAGGGATGAACGGATGGCACAGGTCATAGAATGGAAGAACCCGGGCGCGGAAGACGTGGTCTGGAGGTACCCAGACGAGAACATAACTTGGGGCGCCCAGCTCATCATCCACGAATACGAGGTAGCCGTCTTCTTCAGGGACGGCAAAGCATACGACATCCTAGGCGCGGGAAGGCACACACTCACGACCATGAACCTCCCCCTGCTGACGGGCGTGCTGAGCCGCCTGGCAGGCTACAGGGAGACGCCGTTCAAGGCCGCGGTGATCTTCGTCTCGATGAGGAACATCGCTGGGAAGTTCGGCATGCAGGCGCAGACCACGGAGCTCGCCCCGCTGCAGATGTTCGGGAGCTTCTGGTTCAAGGTTGAGGACGCGCAGCTCTTCGTCATGGAGGTCGTCGGCGGCAAGAACGCCTACTCGACCACGGAGGTCAACAGCTACATCAAGGGCTTCATCAACGAGAGGATAATCGACGAAATCTCCAAGTACGACTTGGCGACGGTCTTCACCAAGCTGGACGAAACCTCAGTGTCCGTCAAAACCGCGATTCTCGACGCGTTCAGGCGCATCGGGCTGGACCTCGTGGACCTCAGGTTCGAAGGCGTGGACACGTCACCCGAGTACCGCGAGAGGCTGTTCTGGCTCAAATCGCGGATGGCGCCCGAAACCGTCCTCAGAATGGAAACCGTCAAGGAAGCAGCCAAAGAGCTAGGCAAATCAGGAGGAGCAGGGCTCGGAACGGGGATGGTGCTCATCCCGCAAATCATGCAGCCAACAGGAGCAGAAGCCGTCCCAGCAGCTGCCGTTATGCTTTGTCCTAGCTGTAATGCACGGATTCCAGCGACCTCGAAGTTCTGCCTCGAGTGCGGGGCGAAGCTCGAGAGGCAGGCGACGGTGACGAGGAGCTGCCCCAAGTGCGGAAAATCGATCCCGGCAACCTCCAAGTTCTGCCCTGAATGCGGAGAAAAATTCGCATAACCTAGGAAGAATCATTGGAGCAGCGTTCGAACGCGGCAGGCGTTGTTACTGGCGGGGTTGGCGGAAGATGGCTAAAGGACCATTGAAGTACCTGGGCTTCGCTACCGCTGCCGTCCTCATTTTTTTGGGCATCATGTTCATAATGTCAGCAAACCTTGGCATCACCTACTTCTTCGAAGGGCTCGTGTTCCTCGGCGTCGCAGTCATGATCATTTTCCTCGTGTGGGAAAGGAAGCCGATGGAGATCAAGCAGACCCTCACGGTCACCGGGCCAGTCACGGCGAAGGTGGTTCATTGCCCGACGTGCAACGCGGTCGTCGACCCGACCAAGGTCGAGGTGATACTCGGGAAGCCGTACGTCACCTGCAGCTACTGCAACAACAAGTTCGAGCTGACAGAGGAGCCGACATGGTAACAAAGACGCGGTTCTTTGCTCCAGTCATCGTCCTTTTCTTTTTACTCGTTCTTTTCGCTCCCCTACGTCCGTGCCTAGCCCAGGTGATGTACAAGATTGACAGGGAGTGGGTCCAGATCACCATCAACAAGGACCGCTCGATCTACCTGTTCTACAACATCACAATAATGTACACGTTCGGTTCGCCCGAGGGAATCGTGACCGTCGGGATGCCCCAAGGAGAGTTCCAGATAATCTCGGTGCAGGACGCCTCAGGGGCCGACCTCAGCTACGAGGACATCTCGTACGACGACTACTACGCCATCGACGTGACCCTGAACCAGCCAGTGCACCTGAACCAGCCCCAAACCTTCACGGTGTACGCCTTAGTGCCCGAGATGCTCTACCAGGACACCATTAACACGGGGTACTGGGGGATGCAGTTCTACCCCACGACCTTCACCGACGCGACAGGGCTGATGGACAGCCTCCGCGTGGCGATTACTCTTCCCAGTGGCGTCACCAGCGACGAGGCTAGGTACATGACGGGGACACCGTTCGACAGCGTCTACACGGACGACGAAGGCAACCTCGTCGTCTACTGGGAGAGAAACTCCTGGCAAGCCTGGTCAGAATTCATGGTCGGAGTCTCGTTCCCCGACAGGTATATTACTCTGCCGGGACCCGACATACTGACCTACGTCATCATCGGCGTGGCAGTCATTGCTGCCATAGCGGGAGTCTTGATTGCTCTTCCGATGCTCAAGAAGCTCGCCTACGAAAGACCGCGAATAGCCATCGAGGCCCTTGGCGCGCACCGGAACCTCACAGCTGTCGAGGCGGCGGTCGTCTTGGGGCAGAAGCCCGCCCGAGTCCTCACGATGGTCCTCTTCGGGCTCATCCACAAGCGGGTCGTCGTGGTC
>CAZOKM010000100.1:0-6014 GCA_964580405.1 uncultured Candidatus Bathyarchaeia archaeon
GCGCACGCAATCTCGGTCCTGATAGCTGGGACGGGCAGAAGCCCCGCCCAATCAGAGAGCATGGGCGCAACGTGCCCCTGGTGCTCGAAGCTCTCGCTCATCATGCCGACGAAGAGCCCCTTGACGTTCCTTTTGGGCTCCAGGTTCGGGCAGCGCTCGAAGGCTTCGGACGCAGCTTGGGCGAATAGATCTCTCCCCGTGTAGTCCTCCATCTTGCCGAACTTGGACAGCCCAGCCGACACGACAGCAACGAGTGGCTTCCCTTTCAAACGTCAACCTCTCCTCAGTATTAAATCCATAATTGATGTATGCCCTCTTAGTTCGGTTCGTCGTATTTATTTTTACTGCGACTCGGAGAAAACGTCAGGCTTCGCAATCCGAACGTTCGCCACTAGTAACGCTATTATATTCGTTGTTGCCGTGTAGATAATGCGCTTTCAAGCCTCGGTGGCTTAGCGGTTAGAGCAACAGCCTTGTATCCCCCAAAAGGGAGAGAAAGTTGTGGATCGCGGGTTCAAATCCCGCCCGGGGCTCCACTCATAAATGTCCAGCTTCCTTTCTAATTGGGCTCTGTTTTAAGAATCACGACGTTTATTAGCCATTTTTGTCATATTTGAAGAGCGACCAACGCAATGAACGGGCACGAGAAAGGTTCTGTGAACATTGTCCACCTCGGAGCAGCCCTAGCCATCACTCTGGGCTTCTTCTTCGTGGAGCTGGTCGGAAGCTTCTTGACGAACAGCCTCGCCCTTCAGACTGACGCTTGGCACATGCTGAATGACGCTTTCGCTCTAGCCTTCTCGATTGTTGCCGCCTGGATCGCCCAGAAGCCAGAAACGAGCAGAAAGACCTTCGGATACTACCGGGCTGAGATTCTGGCAGCCTTCCTGCAGGGCATAATGCTGTGGGGCGTCGTTTTCTACATGTTCTACGAAGCCGTCGGACGGTTCCAGCAGCCCTCCGCAGTCATAAGCTCTGAAATGCTGGTCATCGCCGTTTTCGGTCTCCTAGCCAACGGTTCGTCCGCGTTGATTCTTTCAAGGTCAAAAGTCGAAAGCCTGAACGTCAAGGGCGCAACGTTGCACGTAATCTCTGACGGAATAAGCTCAGTTGGCGTGATCATCGCGGGAGCCATAATGTTCTACACTGGATGGTACCAGATTGATGCGTTAATCAGCTTGCTCATTGGCATCCTAATCCTGTACAGCTCGGGGAAAATCGTGAGAGAATCCGTCAACGTTCTCCTCGAGGGCGTCCCCTCTCACATGAACCTTGACGACATCGAGAAGAGAATCATGGAGGTTAGAGGCGTTAAGGGGGTCCACGACCTTCACGTGTGGTGCATCTCGCCTTCGAAGATGTGCATCATGAGCTGCCATATAGTCGTCGAAAAGGGGGCGGACAGAAAGAGCGTCACGTGGACTTTAATCCATGCCCTCAAGGAAGAATTCGGGATAGACCACACAACAATCCAGCTCGAGGACGACGGCTACCCCAAAGCGCCCGGAGAACACCCCTAAAAATATGTGATCTTTCATTTCTGGATAGCATCTATAACGTCTTTACCAATAATCATAAAGTTCTTATTACAGACTCCAATTATATTCGTAAACTTCCGCTGTCGGTTAAGACAAGTCGACAGGGCTCACGGAAGGCAAGCTCATGGTTATGCATCTCACGAAAAGACGCACCTCAGAAAAACTCGTCGTAGAGCGAACCATGTACACGAAACGGTACTCCCTCGTCCTTGACGACCAGAGATGCGTCGGATGCGAAATATGCCGAATCGCCTGTCCGAAGGAAGCAATAACCGTAGAGAAATCATCCAAGAGCGAAGGAAAAAAGCTAGGCAAGTCCACGGTGAACGTAGACGAGACGAAATGCCACTTCTGCGGAGTCTGCACAGCGATTTGCCCATTCGGCGCCTTGACTTTATCGATGAATGGCGAAAGGTGGGTTCCCGTTCTCGAGAAGGAGTCCTTCCCGCAGGTCGTCCACGAAGTGACGGTTGACGAAACAAAATGCCCAGCCGACTGCAGGGAATGCGAAGATGCGTGCCTATTCAAACTCATAAAAGTTACACTCGACAAGGATTCAGGCCACGTTCGAGTACAAGTTGGCACAGAACACTGCCCCGACTGCCAGATATGCGAGGACAAATGCCCGAAGGGAGCCATCGTAACGAGGAAAATTTTCTCGGGCTCAGTAGCAATCGACGAGGAGAAGTGCCCCGAAGGCTGCCACGACTGCGTCGACGTTTGCCCGATACCCGGCGTCCTGAGCCTTTCAGGAGACGGCAAAGTCAGAATCAACGAAAAATACTGCGTCTACTGCGGAGCCTGCAGGGTCGTCTGCCCCGTGGAGGGCGCGCTGGTTCTCCAGAGGTTTTCGGTGCACCACACGCCGGTGCATTCTGGTGCATGGAACAAGGCGCTTGAGAAGCTCGCCACAACCGCTGAAGTCACTAAGGAGCTGAGGACCAAGTCGTCCATGAAGGCCCGCGAGACCGTGAAGAAGCGCTTCAGCTGAGGGTAAACAGATGTCTCAGAACCTGAGGATAGGAGTCTTCGTGTGCCACTGCGGCCTGAACATAGCGGGCACGGTGGACGTCGAAGCCATCACGGAATATGCGAAAACACTTCCTGACGTCGTCTACGCGGTCCACAACCGCTACACGTGCTCCGACCCCGGGCAAGAGGAAATTCGCAAGGCCATAAAGGAGAACGGTCTCAACCGCGTCGTTGTGGCTGCTTGTTCGCCGAGGATGCATGAGTTCACGTTCCGAAGGACGGTCTCTGAAGCAGGATTGAACCCTTACCTTTTCGAAATGGCCAATATTCGGGAGCACTGCTCGTGGTGCCACCCAAGCAAGCCCGAAGAGGCGACCCAGAAGGCCAAGGAGATCGTCAAGATTGCTGTGGCGAAGGCTAGGCTCCTCGGACCACTGCAACCAATCGAGGTTCCAGTCACGAACAAGGCGCTAGTCTTGGGCGGCGGCATCGCTGGCATGAACGCTGCTCTTGATTTGGCTGAGATGGGTTTCAAGGTTTACTTGGTCGAGAAGAAGGAGAGCATAGGCGGGCACATGGCTCAGCTGGACAAAACGTTTCCGACGCTGGACTGCTCCATCTGCATCGAGGGCCCGAAGATGGTGGACGTTTCCCGCCACCCGAACATCGAAATTTTCTCGTTCACGGACATCGTCAGCGTCGAAGGATTCGTGGGGAACTTCAGGGTCAAGCTCAAGAAGCGCCCCCGCTTTGTCAAGGAGGAGAACTGCACGGGATGCGGGGAGTGCAGGGACGTCTGCCCCATCGAGCTGCCGAACGAGTGGGACATGAACATGGGCGTGAGGAAGGCGATTTCGGTCCCGTTCGACCAAGCCGTACCCCTGATTTACTCCATTAATAAGGATTATTGCATCGAGTGCTTCAAATGCGTAGATGCTTGCGGAGCCCGCGAAGCCATCGACCTCAGCCAAGAACCCAAAGAGACCGAGGTGGAGGTAGGCACAATCATCGTCGCCACGGGCTACGACATATACCAGCCTGAGGAGGGCAACGTCTATGGCTACGGGAAATACAGCAACGTCCTGACCAGCCTTGAGTTTGAGAGGCTCATCCTCGCGGCTGGCCCAACGAATGGCCACGTCATCAGGGCTTCGAACGGCAAGCAGCCAAAGGTCGTGGCTCTGGTTCAGTGCGTGGGCTCCCGCGACGTGGACAAGTACCCGTACTGCTCAGGTTTCTGCTGCATGTACACGCTGAAACACGCGGTTCAGCTGAAGGAGCATTACGGGCGGGACGTCGAGGTCTACGTCTTCTACATCGACATGCGAACCAACTTCAAGGGATACGAGGAGTTCTACACGAGGGCCCGAGAAATGGGGGTCAACTTCGTGCGGGGGCGAGTGTCCAACGTTTTCGAGACGCCCCAAAATAATTTGGTCATCCGTGCGGAAGACACGCTACTAGGAGAACCCATCGAACTGGAAGCCGAAATGGTTGTGTTGGCGACCGCAGCCAAGGCATGCGCGGATGCTGGGGAGGTTTCAAGAGTCCTCAACGTCACCCGAGGCATGGACGGGTTCTTCATGGAGAGCCACCCGAAGCTCAAGCCCCTCGACACGGCGGTCGATGGCATCTTTCTTGCTGGAGCCTGCCAAGGACCGAAGGACATACCCTACAGCGTCTCCCAAGGCAGCGGGGCAGCGGCGCGGGCAGCAACCGTCCTTTCCAAGCCCACCGTAAAGATTGAACCAATCGTCGCCGTCGTCGACCCACAGAAGTGCCGGAACACTAAAGTAAAATGCGGGATTTGCGCGACGAAGTGCCCTTACAGTGCGATTCATGTTGAGCCGAACAAACCTGCTGATGTCGTCGCTGCTAAATGCCACGGCTGCGGCGTGTGCGTTGCAGAGTGCCCGGTTGATGCTATCGCGCAGATGCATTTCACTGACGCTCAGATTTTAGCGCAGATTAGCGCGGCCTTGGAGGATAATCCTGAAGGCAAGATTTTGGGGATTTGTTGCAACTGGTGCTCTTATGCGGGAGCTGACTTGGCTGGGACGAGTCGTTTCGAGTATCCCACGAACATCAGGATAGTCAGGGTCATGTGCTCAGGGCGGGTTGACCGGGACTTCGTACTCGAGGCTTTCCGCAGGGGCGCGGGCATGGTTCTGGTCGGGGCTTGTCACCTTCCGTACGACTGCCACTACATCGACGGGAACTGGAAGATGAAGGTTCGCATGGAATCATTGTCCACGATGCTGCAGAAGCTCGGGTTGACAGCTGACAGGTTCAGGGTGGAATACGTTTCTGCGGCTGAGGGCGTCAAGTTCGCTCAGGTTGTCAAGGACATGGCTGAAAGGCTCAGCGAGCTCGGCAAGGATAAGGTCAAGGCTGAAAACGAGAGGCTGAAGCCCTACATTGACCGCATACTTGACAGGAAAGCCAAATAGCATTCTACGAAGTCGTTAGATTGAGTTCAGGAGAAGCCTCAGGCTTACAAAAAGCATGACTAAGCTGAAGCCTTTTTTCAGCAGTTTCCCCGAAGTCCTTTTGGCTATTCTGGCGCCCAGCTGCGTGCCGAAGATGATTCCTATCGCCATGAAGGCTGAGTACTCAATCCGCACGTTGTTGAACTGCAGATGGGTCAGCACGCCTGCGACGCTCGTGAATATCATTATGAACATCGAGGTCGCGACGGTCAAGTGGATGGGGATTCCAGCAGCTAAGTTCAGAATGGGGACCATCAGCGCGCCCCCGCCTATGCCCAGCAGTCCTGACGACAGCCCGCCGAAGAAGGAAAGGATGAATGTGATGACGATGTTCGTGTCGTACTCGAACTTTTTTCCCTCCGAGTCGGTGACCGTCTGATGCCACGTCCTTAAGCTCTTTGTCACCTTGGGGAACGGGATGTGGACGACACCGAGCATGCTGAACGCCACGCAAATCAGGAAAACCGAGAAAACTATCGCCAGCAGGCTGCTTGACACGAGGGTCGTCATGTAGGCTCCAATGATTGCTCCGGGGATGGTTGATATAGCTGCGACTGCTCCTATCTTGTAGTCTATCCGTTTCTGCCTCGAGTACGCGTAGGTCGAGGCCAACGAAGTGAAGATGATGACAGCGAGGCTCGTTCCGACGGCTTCCTGCGAGGTGAAGAGGTAGACCAGCGTGAGGGCGGGGACGATGAAGGTTCCGCCGCCTATGCCCGTCATCGACGCGATGACGCCCACGAGGAACCCCAACAGGATTAGGATGACGATGTCGACCAGCAGCAGCATAATTCTGGACTCCTATACTCCATTCAGCAACAGCCTCTAAACTGTTAAAGGTTTCGACCCGTGATGTGCGAGAACCTCTCTGTTTTGTTTAGCAATATCTTTTACAATTATTACTAATTTGGTACTTTAACAAAAACCCATTCTGAATGAGAATGGAACGGCCTGTTAATATCCATATTAATGGATTGTTGAAAGGAACCAATTACGGAGGTGGCATGGGTGGAAA
>CAZOKM010000101.1:0-5818 GCA_964580405.1 uncultured Candidatus Bathyarchaeia archaeon
CTGTGGAGGTGGCTCCACGCCTTCCCAAGCCTATCCACAAACTCGTCAACGTCCTTCGCCTTGCTCATGCTTTCAACTGCTTTCCTGTAATAGCTGCTGGAACGGCAGCAGCTTCGCCCGCAATCTTCTAAAGCTTTTATGCCTTTTTCGCTGTCCATTTTTTCGAGGTTGTCAAGGAGAGTCTTTATCCACTTGTTAGAATTACTCATGTTTTCACCACGATCTTCAATAATTGGGATGCAGAAGCCTAAACGCAATTCAACATTCTCAGCTAACAACGTATATTACTTTTGTCGGTTTCCAGCTGATGCGTTAAGGTTTAATACATAAATACAGTACATGTATGGCTTGTTTTAAGCATTTGAGACGGCTGAAAAAATGACTGAAAAGAAGCTAATCATGGTCCCGGGTCCAACGAACGTTCCCGACCGCGTGATGAAGGCTATGACCAAGCCGATGATTGACCACCGGGGACCAGCGTTCAAAGCCATGTTTGACTCGATAACCGAGAACGCGAAGTACGCTTTCCAAACTAGAAACGATGTTTACGTTTTGACGGTGTCGGGCACAGGCGGACTCGAATGCGTCGTAGGCAACGCCATCAGCCCTGGCGACAAGGTCATCGTCCCCGTGTTCGGGCTGTTCAGCGGAAGAGCGAAAAAAGCGGTTGCGAGGCGAGGAGGACGCGTCGTTGAGCTGCAGTCAACGTGGGGGACCGCTCCGACAGCCAGCCAAATACGCGAAGCCGTTGAAGGGGAGAAGGACGTGAAGGCGGTGTTCGTCGTCTATAACGAGACCTCGACGGGCGTCACGGTCCGCGAGCTGCCCGAAATCGGTGAAATCACTCGGGAAAACAGCCTCCTCCTCATCGTGGACGCCGTTTCGAACCTCGGCGGAGACGACCTGCCCGTGGACAAGTGGGGAGTCGACATAGGCGTCACAGCGAGCCAGAAGTGCCTAGCGTGCCCTCCGGGACTTTCGCTGTTCTCGGTCAGCCCGAAGGCTTGGGAGGCAATCGAGAAGGTGGAGAAGCCGTTCTACTTCGACATGGTCGAGATGCGCGAGTTCGCCAAAAAGAAGGAGACACCCTTCACTCCCGCTTTGCCACTTTTCTACGCTTTGGACGAAGCCCTCAAAATGGTGCGCGAGGAAGGGCTCGAAAACCGTATCAGAAGGCACCGAACCTGCAGCGAAGCGTTCTATGCCGCTGTGGAAGCTTTGGGGCTATCGCCACTTCCTGACAAAAATGTTAGGTCGAACACGGTCATAGCTTTCAACAAGCCTGAAGGGGTTGACAACGCCAAGGTTCGGAAGACCATGGACGAACAATACAACGTGGTAATCTCTCCAGGCGCGGGAAAACTCAAGGACGCCATATTCCGCATAGGCTGCATGGGCATCATATCAGAAACCGAGACCCTGCAAACGATTGATGCTCTCGAAAACGCTCTGGCAGACCAAGGGTACAAATTTAAGAAGGATTCAGGGCTGAAGGCTGCACACGAAAGGTTCAGAAAAAATTGAACCCCATGCATTTTCGTTGATACAGTTAATAAACCGCGTACCCCTTCTCGACCTGCGAATAGACGGTTCTGTAGTTCTTGTACGCTTTAGCGTAGAGCCTGTGGTTTTCCGGGTTCGGCGCGAAGACGCTTTTGTTTCTGACTGCATCTTCAGCCGCCTTTCTGAGGCTCGTGTACTGCCCCACTCCGGTTCCCGCGAGAAGCGCAGCTCCCAGAGCCGCGGCGTCGTCGACTTCGGGTATTCGGATTCTTCTTCCGCAGACGTCGGCCTTGATCTGGTTCCAGAGGTGGCTCCGGGTTTCGCCGCCGACCATGCTGATCTCGTTGACTCTCACGCCGAGTTCCTCGAGGAGCCTGAAGGTTTCGAGGTACTGGAAGGCGACTCCCTCAAGGATCGCCCGGACGAAGTGCCCTTTCCCGTGCGAAAGGTTGATGCCGAAGAAGACCCCCCTCGCCCTCTCGTCGTACTTCGGAAGGAAAATGCCCGCCAAGTACGGGTAGAAGAACAGACCATTCGAGCCTAAGCTCGTCTTTTCAGCTTCCTCCATGAGCAAGTCGTACGGGTCCAAGCCGAGCTTCTGCGCCCTATCCCTTTCTTCGACGCCGAAGGTGTCCCTGAACCACCTCAAAGTGACGCCCGTCGTCGAGATGATGACCTCGTACTCCCACATGCCCGGAATCACGTGGGCACAGCACGGAACCCTTCCCTGCACGTCAATCGTAGGCTTGTCCAGAGGAACCTCGAACACCGAGCCTGTGCCTGTCCCCGTGTTGACCGTTCCCGGCTGGGTCACGCCTGCGCCGAGGCACTCGCACGGTCGGTCTCCGCCGCCGTTCACGACCTGAAGCCCCTTCGGCAAGCCCGTTTCGCGCGAGGCTTTGGCTGAGACTTCGCCGACGACTGCCACGGACTCCTTCACTGGGGGGAGCTTCTCGACCTCGATGCCTAGGGTTGAGCAGATTTCGGTTGACCACGCCCTTTTCGTGACGTTGAAAAGCATGGTGCGAGAGGCCATCGAGTAGTCCGTCGTGGCTTCGCCCGTGAGCCTGTAAACTATATAGTCCTTCGCGCACAGGAAGCACGCCGCCTCATCGTAGACTCCAGGGACGTTGTCCCTCAACCACATTATCTTGGAGGCCGAGAACACGGGGGTAATCGGGACTCCGGTCTCAGCCAGAACCTTCTCTTGCGGTATGAGCTCGCGGATTCTGTGGGTCTGTGGGACGGTGCGGTTGTCAAGCCAGATGATGCTGTTGTACAGTTCCTCGCCCTGCTTGTTTATGGGCACTATCGCTTCTCTCTGGGAGTCCACCGCCAATCCGGCTATGTCCTCTCCCTTGATGGACGCTTTCTTCAGGCTCTCCCTTATGGTCTTGGCAGCGGCGTTCCACCATTCCTGCGGGTCCTGCTCTGCCCACTTCGGCTGGGGGTGAAGAACGGGGTATTCCTGCTGGGCTTCCGAGACCTTCCTGCCTTCGGCGTTGAAGACCACGGTCTTGCACGAGGTGGTTCCGAGGTCAACGCCCACGAGGAAGGAGCCCAAACCTTTTCCTCCGAGAACGAGGCAGAATATGTTCCACCGTGCTAATGAGAGTTTCCATAAAGATTCAACACTACGTCCGATATTCATTAACAAAAATTCGAAAATATAACGGTGTACAGCAACTCTTATCGGACGAGTATCTGTTAGTATGGGACGGTAATCCGTATGGACGCCGCCGGTTTCGACTTCAGAAAGGTCCTCGCCAAGTACTCAATGGGCGAGGTGATGCGCGCAGCCTTCGAAGCCCGCACCGTTGTCCCCGCCTTCAACATCGCCTACCTGCCCATGGTCAAGCCGATTTCGGACGCGCTCAGGGAGCTCGAGTGCTTCGGACTCCTAGAAGTGGCGCTTCCCGACATCCAAAAGTTCGGCGCCCAAAGCTTCGGCGCGGTCAAAAAGGAGTACACGAGGCTCGGGGACAGGGCTTTCAGCAGGCTCCATCTGGACCACGTTCCCGTCGTCGACGAGGAAGGCAACCGCGTGGACTGGAAACCGATCATGGAGGAGGCGCTTGGCCTCGGTTACGACTCAGTCATGATCGACGGGTCCAGGCTGGGGCTCAAAGAAAACATCGAAGTCACAAGAGAAGTCGTCGAGATGGCTCATCCGAAAGGGGTCCCCGTCGAGGCTGAGCTCGGAGCCGTGTACGGGCACGAGAAGGGTCCGCTTCCGCCCTACGAGGAGCTGTTCCGTTCGGGCAGGGGGTTCACCGACCCAAGAGAGGTGGAGAGGTTCGTCCGAGAGACGGGCGTGGACTGGCTTTCCGTGGCCATCGGCAACGTCCACGGTGCCATCAGCGGCGCGGCGAAGGACCAGAAGAAGGTGAACGCGAGGCTCAACGTCGACCACCTCCGGAAGATTGTCTCTGTGACAGATGTGCCCATCGTCCTCCACGGAGGCTCGGGCATCCAGAGGGAAAGCGTCCTCGCGGGCGTAAAGAACGGCGTCGCTAAAATCAACATCGGCACCGCGATTCGCCAGCCCTACGAGGCGGAGATGCGAAGGACGGGAAACGTTGAGGCTGCCCAGAAGCTGGTGGGGCAGGAGATCAGGCAGATGATTGCGGATTACTTCGGGATTCGCGGAAGCGCAAGGAAGCTGGCTTCGCTGCTCAAGAAGTAGGTACGAATCTTTTTGGTACTCCATCTTCCGTTCGACGTATTACGGGTTGTGGGAAAACTTATATCACGTCGCGGAGCATATTCTGGTTCATGGTAAAATTCGGTGCGCACCTTTACCTGTGGGCTGAGAAGCTCGACGTTCCCTCACTGAAATACGTCAGGAAGATCAAGGAGCTGGGCTTCGACGGCTTCGAAATCCCCCTGACCGAGCTGGACTCAATCGACATCGAGAAGACGAAGAAGGAGCTCAAGCGCCAGGGCGTCGTCGGCATCGGCTCATTAGGACTGCCAAAAGACATGGACATCGTCAGCAGCGACGAAGCCACGAGGAGACGTGGAATTGAGTTCATGAAGCGCTGCGTCAACGCCATCTCGGAGCTCGGTGGCGACTCCATCAACGGCGTCGTCTACGCCTCGTGGGGCAAAATAACGGGGAAGCCCCGAACCCAAGAAGAGTGGAACCGCAGCGTCGAGTCCCTGAAGGAAGTATGCAGGTATGCAAAAGATTACGGGGTCACTTTTGGTTTAGAACCCGTAAACAGGTTCGAGACCTACTTCCTCAACACGGCGGCTGACGCCCTGAAGCTGGCCAAAGACATAGGCGAACCCAACGTCAAGGTCCACCTGGACACGTTCCACATGAACATCGAGGAGAAGGACTTCTACCACCCCATCAAGGAGGTCGGTCCGATGCTTGGGCACATGCACTGCTGCGAAAGCGACCGCGGCATGGCTGGAACGGGGCACGTCGACTGGGACGGAGTCTTCCGGGCGCTGTCCGAGGTGAAGTACGACAAGTGGATAGTCTTCGAGTCGTTCACGATGGACATGGAGAAAATCGCAGCCTCAACAGCAATCTGGCGCAAGATGGCGCCCAGCGCGGACGCCCTAGCCACGGGAGGACTCAAGTTCCTCAAGCAGATGGCACAAAAATACCTCACAAAATAGAATAAATAAAAGCCAGCAACAATCGGCTAACTTTCTCCGTTAATTCTTGTTCTTTCTATCATCGATAGTTGTCTCCATGAATGATTCTATACCAAGCGAGATAGACCACAGAAAATAGTGGTGGGGTTGCCCGGATTTGAACCAGGGTCCCGAACGCCCGAAGCTCGGAGCCTAAGCCAAGCTAGCCGACAACCCCATATCACCGGACGGCGACCCCGGGAAAGACGCTTCCGGATTCCCAAAGAGACTGCAACCGTCCATTTTCGGTGGCGTATCGGAATCTGGCTTCTTTTTGTTTCGTGGCTTCTTTAAAGTTTTTGGTTTCTTTCCAAGCGTATTTTTAAGTCTCAGAATAGGACTTGTTCAAATTGAATGCTGAACAGCATGCTTTCAGTTTTTTGTGGTTTACGGGTAGAATGGCGTATATGATGTCCTTGGTTTAGTTGCGTAGAATCGTTGCCTTTTTAGGTGTAGGCTTTTGATTTCGGGGCGTGTAAGGCTACTTTTCTGGCCAAGAAAGGCATGTCTACGAAAGATTAGCTCCGGAACGCCCCATTTATGGCATGCCAAGGGCAGCTAATTACGGATCCATTCAGGATGGTTCACTTGAAACGTTCTTCAAATTTGGCGGGTTTCATCTTGTACGCTAGGATTAGGTAGGCGGCGATGGTCGCGTGGAACC
>CAZOKM010000102.1:0-5652 GCA_964580405.1 uncultured Candidatus Bathyarchaeia archaeon
CTGAATATCTTTCCAATACTTTAAGAACAGGTCCCCAGACGTTTCCACAATGATAGACACTATGAATATGTATATTCTTAGAAGATACATGCTTAGTGACATTTAGCTGTATAGTCTGCTCTCTATCAACCCAATTACCTACTTCAATAACAGTGCCACCTTTCCTCACCATCTCGAGTGCTTCTATAAACACTTGTGGTTCTCCTGCTGCTTCAATTACAAGATCAGGTCCTATACCCCCTGTTAAATCTTTGACTTGCTGTATTCTTTCTTTAGACGACGTATTTATCGCATTTATAGTAAAGTCTGCATAAAACTTTCTTGCTACTTCCAGTCGATTTTCAGCTAAATCCGTAGCAATAGACATACCGCCTCCATGAATTCTTGTCATTATTCCATGTAAAATACCCAAAGGACCATTTCCTAGAATGGCAACAGAATCACCAGGGCCAAATCCCTCCTTTATTGCTGGATAAGGTTGCACCGCCCTAGCTAAAGCAGAATAGGCAACAGCCATTTCCTCTACAAAAACTGCAACCTCTGTTGGCATGCCTTCTGGAATTTTAAAAAGTACCGAATTGGGAAAAACATACATATATTCGGCAAAACCTCCTCTCAAATGAGGGGGTACATCAACCGTTGGGTGAACTCCATAAGCCATTACTTGATTTTCACATGTTATGTTATCATACATATTTTTACAGTACCAGCATTCCCCACAATTAACTTCAACTGCAACCGCTACCCTATCCCCTTCCTCTAGGATCTTACTATCTGCTTCCATCGACTTTGCAGCATTTTCACCAATCTCAACTATTGTTCCTATCATTTCATGTCCATTTATTATTGGAAAAGGAGACTTCCCACGAATCTGCGTTGTATCACCCTTAAAAATATGTTTATCTGTCCCACAGACACCACACATTTCTATTCTTACTATAGCTGAATCTTTATCAATAGTAGGATAGGGATAAGTACGAAGTTCCATTACACCAGGTTTTACCATTACAGCTGCTCTCACGTCTTTTGGCTTAGTAAATACCATTTTCATTCCCAAATTTTTAAATTTATAAAGGTTATATATAAATTTGCCGGTTGCAACTAGTTATTAGAGATCTTCTACGTCGTCTCATTACGGCTTTAGATGCTGGAATTGATATTGAAATGTCTCTACCTTCTACGGTGGGTCGTATGTATTTTGCCTAATTTCTATTTCAGCAAGTGAAACCATAACAGTATTATTTATTGGATATTATATTATTTATTGGAAATCATCGAAACCATTGAGAAGTATCGGAAAGATGGTGCGACACATGTTGAACTTGTCACTCACACATTTCCTGAAAGAATAAAACTGATCGGAGAGAAAGTACTACCATATTTTGTTGAGAAGGATTGTTTTGCCTAAAATCTATATACGGAGTTGTTCATGATTGGTTGTGGTGGTGACTTGTTTACTCATACGAGTGTTAGAACGAGTAACATGGAAAAGTCGATAGACTTCTACACGAGACTGCTGGGGCTGAAGCTCCTCAACAGGCACGAAATCGCCCAGAACAACGCCGAGGTCGCGTTCCTTCAGGACCCCGAAGGGAAGGGGGGCGAAGCTGGAGCTGACCCTCTACAAGGACCAGAAAAAGTTCGAGCAGGCGGAGTACGAGGACAGGGTCTTCGACCACCTCGCCTTCGAAATCAGGGACATGCAGAAGACCATCGCAGCGATGAGGAAGGAGGGAGTCGAAATCACCGACGAACCCTTCAGGCTCGGCCCGCGCGGCTCGCTGATAGCCTTCGTCGAGGACCCGGATGGAACACTAATCGAGCTGATCGAAAAAAAATAAGCCGCCGACAGATGCACGAAAAAAGTCGGCTACACGATCAGAGCCTTAACAATCTGTTAGGTTCTCCTCAACGCTGAAGAAGCCTCCTACACTATCACCCCGTAAAAGGCGTAGATGCGGCTAAAGTCGCGAATCCAACATGCTAACATCTCCTCAACCTGCTGACCACTGAAACAGCACATGCTGAGCGTCAAGTTTTCGTCGTTTTATTTTTAGGAATAGTTTATTTCTGATAAATACCGTTGAAGCGTCGGACACCGTTCAGTTAAAGGACATGATTTGGATGCTCAAAGCTTATATGGGAACCCAAAGGATAGATAATTCTTGCATGCCAATAATCTAAGAAAGGGGGAAATATGCCGAAACTAGATGTTCCTTTGGTCTTGCCCCTTCAAGAAGACGGATATTCATGTGTTCCAAGATGTATCAAGATGATTTTTATGTTCATTGAAAATTCATTTGAAGGGCATGTACCCGATTTTAATCTAGACCAGATAGGTAAAATAATTGAAACAAAAAATGAGGGAACCTACCCAGACACTGTTTTAAATTTAAATTCAGTTAGTGAAGTTGCGTCAGCCACTCCATCTATTGAATTTGTTCCAGAAATAAAATGGCACACAGTAGATGAATTGCTCAAAGAAGTTCAAGACAAACAACCACCAATTGCTTGGGTTACACTTTATGATGATGCGCACCTTCATAAATGTAGACATGCGATCGTTATTACTGATATAGATAGAGAAAACAATCGGATTTATTACAATGACCCTATATTTGGCGAAAAAAGTGAAGACGTTTCGTCTTTCTTAACGAGATGGGATGAAGGGGATAGAGTTCTTATAAAAGTTAAAATAGGCAAGAATCCACAAAGGAGATTAGAGGAATTTGATAAGAAGATTGAAAAATAAGAAAATTAGAAGGCTTGAACAATGGAAATGAGTGCTCAAACTGTAGTTCGCAAGTATGCAATCCAACATTATGGCAACCTCATTTCTGTTGGTGAACCAGAATTTGATTCTGAAGGGAAAGTATGGGTAGCGGAATTGTTATCTGATTACCCCCGCATTATTCACGACGATCGCAATCCTAACGAAAGAATCTTAAAGTTTCTTTCTCTTCGCAGGCTTGGTGCAATAAAAATTGGGGAAAACTTAGAACCTATAGACGCTACCCCGAGAGAGACTTGTGTTAATAATCTTTCAGGCTATCTCAATATGTGGCAGGAACGAGCTGAAAGAATAATCGTTAGGGCATCAGCCGACAATTTTGCTAATATAAATGATGCACAATGGGTTTTAGGGCAAATCGGAACAATTATTGCTCGTCTAAAATGGAAAAATATGATATTGGATAACGAAATAGAGGCACTCCCCATAAATGCAGCAAGTAAACTTAGAAAGTACCTACAACTACTTGAAGGTCTGGATATAGTTACGCATAATAATAATGGTTACTCTTATGGGAACTTGTTTTCAGAACTTAGCGCTCAGACTAATAATGATTTTGAGATGTTAAGTACTGCCATACTATCTACAATAATAAAGGAACGTTATTCAGCATTAAGAGAAACATTTGGCATAAATCAACTTGAGAGTTTTATTCATGTCGATAGCTGCTATTATAAACCAGCTCTAGAAGCTGAAGACTTGATCTATTGGAATATGAATTCTTTTACACATCACTGTGTCATGCTTTATGGCAATAAATCAAGAGTTATTTTTAGACTACCATACATTTTGGAAGAATTAGTTAGGGTCAAAGCTCTGGAATACCAAGATAAACTCTTTTTCGGAAATGCAGAACTATTTAAGGAAATGCAGAATCTTCAAGGTGAGATGACAGAGTTAGCTCCATTAAGAGCTTAATGCCCTATAAACTCCATTTCCTCTTGTCGAACTGAATGTCTCTATAACTTGTAGAACCATCAGCCTTATAGGATCTTGTACTCTTTTCAAATTCTTCCTGTGTTAAAATTCCTTTTTCCTCTGGCAATTCCACAAGAGAAGATAACATTGTAGAAGCATCGAAAGCGTTATATCCGCTTCAGAAAGAAGCGTTTTCTGCAAGGGTTCGGCGTCGCGGAGGCCTGCTACGTGAAGGTTACGGACGTTAAGGCGACGAACCTCGCGCACACCACCCAGACGATAGTCCAGGTCTACACGGACGAGGGCATCACGGGAGTCGGGCACTGCGACACCTCGCCCAACGTCCGGTTCATCATCGAAGGCGACATCAAACCCGTCGTACTCAACCGGGACCCGCTCGAACCCGAGGCCCTGTGGACCGCGATGTACCGGGCGCTGGACTGGCACGGGCTCCGAGGCGTAACCGTCCACGGCATGGCGGGCGTCGACATGGCGCTCTGGGACATCAAGGGCCAGAAGCTCGGCGCCCCCGTCTGGAAGCTGCTGGGCGGTCGCTACAGAGACAAGGTCGTGCCGTACGCGAGCCTGACGCCGCTGAGCTTCAAGCCCTACAAGCTGAAGGAGAGGGCAGCCGAATGCAGGGACCAAGGGTTCAGGGCCGTCAAGTTCGGCTGGGGCACGTTCGGAAGGGTCAGCGTCGAGGAGGACGTGGCCCTCGTCAAGGCCGTGCGTGAGGGCGTCGGCGAAGACGTCAAACTTATCATCGACGCGGGGAGGCCGTGGCAGTGCACCCCCTCCTGGGTCATACGGACCGCGAAGAGGATCGAGAGGTACGACGTGCACTTCCTCGAGGAGCCCCTGAACCCGGACGACGTAGACGGGCTGGCCGAGGTAGCCAGAAGCGTCGACCTCCCCATCTCCAGCGGCGAAACCATGTCCACCGTGCAGGAGTACAGGAACCTGATTGACAGGAAGGCCGTGGACGTGCTGCAGGCTGACCCGTCGAGGGTCGGAATCACCCAGTGGAGGGCAATTGCGAAGATGACTGAGGCCGCCAACATGACATGCGTACCCCACGACTGGAGCACAGGCATAAATGTTCTAGCCCAGATTCACCTGGTGGCTTCGATACCCAACGGCGAGCTCGTCGAGTACATGAGACCCGAGCCCGGGAGGGAAAAGAGCGTCGAAGCAGACCTCATCGACAAGATACTCGCGGAGCCCTTCGAGCTGAATAACGGATACTTCGAGGTGCCCAACAAGCCGGGCTTAGGCGTCGAACTCGACGAAAAGACGTTCGCAAAGTACGCTGTACATTAATCGAGACAATGAATTTTCAACGTGAATTAAGGCCTAATTCGGGCAACGCTGTATATAAAATGATAAAAGCCTGAAAACGTTTATCGTCAACTGTCGGTGAAGTCATGACAAAATCAAAGTTAGCCGTCAACGGCGGACCAGCCGAAGCCGCTGAGCTTAAGCAGAAAATACCAAAGTGGCCGAAGGCGACCGAGAAGGCGAAGAAGGCGCTCCTCGATGCCCTTGAGAGCGGGAGGTGGTGCCGCATCTACGAGGGGTCGAAAGCTGAGCAGTTCGAGAAGGCGTTCGCCGCGTACCAAGACGCGAAGCACGGCATAGCCGTCGCGAACGGCACGGTGTCGCTGGAGCTCGCCCTCAAGACCTGCGGAATCGGCTACGGCGACGAGGTCCTCGTGCCAGCGGTCACCTTCATCGCGTCAGCCTCAGCCATCACCGAGGTCGGCGCGGTCCCAATCTTCGCGGACGTCGACCCCGAGACTGGGTCAATCAGCCCGCAGTCAATCAGAGACTTAACGACCGACAGGACGAAGGCGGCGCTGGTCGTCCACTACGGCGGCTACCCCGTCGACCTCGACAAAATTCTACCTATCACCAAACGCAACGGCCTCTTTCTTGTTGAGGAC
>CAZOKM010000103.1:0-5639 GCA_964580405.1 uncultured Candidatus Bathyarchaeia archaeon
GTAGCATTTGATGTCGCCGTGCGTAGT
Source organism: uncultured Candidatus Bathyarchaeia archaeon (assembly GCA_964580405.1). Classification (GTDB taxonomy): domain Archaea; phylum Thermoproteota; class Bathyarchaeia; order Bathyarchaeales; family DTEX01; genus JAGTRI01. The sequence goes on from CAZOKM010000103.1 coordinate 28, forward strand.
GTAGCATCCGTCAAGGGTGAACTGGAGCTCATCCCTGACCACGGGTACCTTTTTGATGTTGGGTTCTTTTTCGAGCTCCTCGTAGAACCTCTGAGTCGAGCTGAAGACGAGCTCGGGGAAGACCGCCTTCTTCTGCAGCTTCAAAGCAGCCTCAAGGTCCTCAATCGTAGCGCCGCCGCCGTGGTCGCCGACCCCGTAGACGAACATGCTCGTCTTAATTCCGAGTTGCTTGGCGAGGTAGAGGACCATCACCATGATGTTCCTCGGCGTTATGGTGTTGTTGTACAGGCTGGCGAACACGAGGACCTTCGACCCGTCGGGCGACTCCCACCAGAAGATTATCCCCCTGGCGCACCTCGTCAGGTAATAGTACTTGCCCCCCGAATTCCGCAGAAGCTGCGGCATCGTCAACGTGTGACCGAAGGTGTCCGGCTCCCAGCACACCTTGGGCTTCAATCCGAACTTCTGCCTGACGTAGCGGTCAGCCTCGAGGAGCTGCCTGACCATCGCCTCGGTCCCGCCCATGTTCAGGTCGGCCTCGACCCACGTGGAGGCGGTAACGTCCCAGTTCCCCCTTTTCACGTGCCGCTTGATCGCTTTAAATAATTCTGGGAACCTTTCCTCGACGACCTTGTACGTGAACGCTTGGCTCTGCGAGAAGTGGAAATCGGGGTACTTGTCCAGCAGGTCAACCATCGTGCTAAAAGTGTTTTTTATGGTGGCCACCGTGTCGGACCAAGGCCAAAGCCAGTTCATATCGATGTGCGCGTGACCCACGAGAAAGACTCTATATTCTTTGGCCTTCTCGGAAAGGACGGACAGCTTAGGCCGCGTCCTCTCGATTTCAGTCATCAGCGCCGAGGGAAGCTTCCCCAGAACCGTCGCGTCGAACTCTTTGAAAACTTTGTCCGTGATTTCATTGTCCAGAATGGCTGCGAATCTGAGCTCCTGAATGAAGGAGTCAAGCTCGAACACAACCTTCTCGACGTTGCTGTAGGTTATGCTGATGCTGGGTATCGACACGGGTTCGAACCGTGGAAAAATGTGAATCGCGACGACGTACTCTCTGTTGGGCTCAGTCTTCTCGTCGAGGACTATCCGGGGTCCCCGGAGCTCAGTCCAGTAATCAGCGCTCAAAACCTTAGTGGAATTCGCGAAAACCTCGACCTTGTTCATGATGATGCCGGAAGGCAGCTTAACGGCTGAACCCGACACGCTTATGCCCATGATTTCCTCGGGAACAACTATTCGGGTCCTGAGCCAAGCCTCGCCCTTCCTCGCGTCAACGGTCAGGGGCAGCTTAACCTGTTCCCACCCAGAATCGTCAAACCCCTGTTCAGAGGCGCCGGGCGCTTGCCCCTGAAAGAACCTCCAACAAAGGCTGTCGCGGTACCCTGTCAACTCCGCGTACTTGTCCTCGAGCTTCTGCAAGAGAGGCGAGGAACCGAAGTCGAAACTGTGCATACAGCTCAGAAAGGAAAATACGTTAATATAATTTGCTTCAAGAACTTATACACGGAAATTCGCTGAAATTGCATATGAAAGCGATGAACCATTCTGGAAAGATGGGTAAAAGTTAGTAAACCGTCACCAAAAAAAGACCATACGAATTTATAGAAAATTATAGGGCATGAAGACGAGTATGACGACCGGTCGGTTGGTCTTAGCTCATTATGTCGTAGAGGACTTGCCCCTCGCTTTGGGCTGGCGCAGGAATACCGAGTAAGTAGGCAATCGTCGGAGCCACGTCCACGAGCCTTATGGGCTCAGACCGCACGTAGCCTTTTTTCACGCCCGGACCCGAAATGACGAATATCGCCTCGTTCGAGCATCCGTCGAGCTTCGCGGTAGGCAGGAACCCCGAGTGGTTGCCACGCCCGGGCCTCGAGGAAATCATCATCTTCTTCTCCTCCTCCGTGTACCGCATCTTCTCGGGCAGGGGAACGGGACCGGGGTCCCCCGTGTATCCGGGCGCGAAGAAGTAGAGTATGTCGGAGGCTCTTTCGCCCCAGTGACCCAGCAGCTTCGCGTCCTCCTTCCGCAGGGCGAGGGCGATGGGGCACCTCCCGGTCTCGGGGTCCTTCAGCCCGTAGAGGAGGCTGATGATTTGGTCGACGACGTCGCCATAGTCTCGCCCCGGACTGACGATTCCCTGCGGGTCTCGGCCCTTTAGGTTGACCCAGAGGTACTCCATCGGGAACCCGGGACGGATGTAAGCCTTCGTCTTGGACCAGTCAACCCTCGTTACCCCAGTTTTTTTGTCGGTCTCTACCGTCAACAGCCCAGCTACCTGCAGCAGCCCGTTCACCGAGATGGACTTCTTGACTGGCACCGCGGCGTGGTCAGAAATCACGACGGTCAGCATGTCCCTGCTCCAGAATTCCTTAACCATCTTCCCGACCTGCACGTCCATGAGCTCGTACATTCTTCTGATGATTCCCCAGTGAGCCTCCGCCTCCTCGCGGTTGTAGCGGGGAGACGAGGGGTTGATGCCGTCGAACCCGATCTGGTGCCCAATCTCGTCCTGCAGGTGAAGCAAAGAGAACAGCCCGTCCCAGCCGCGCTCCTTTTTCAGGTAGCGGGCGACGTCGACGAAGTAGTTCAGCTGTTGCGACGTGCACTCGAAGTAAATGTCAAGGAGCTTCGGCTTCTCCACGCGAATTGGGTGCCTGTAACCCATGTACGTTTCGAAGCCGCCAGCAAAGACACCGACGTTCTCCACGATCTCCTTGGCTAAAGTAGAAGGGTAGGTCCAACCGCCCGTTTTGTATGGGATGGTCTTGAAAATCTCAACCCTGTCGCCCTTGGGTGACAGATCGTTCAGCCTGAACTTGAACCCAACCTCGAATTTCTGGCCGTCGCTGACAACCTTGTCGTAAACCCAGTCGCTCCATCCTTTCACCTTAAGACGGGCAACCGAGGATGCAACGTCCTTTTCGCGGCAAACGTAGACCTCGTCGTACCCGCTATTTCCTGAATCGACAATCAGCAAATAGTAGATTGGGTCCCAAATCGGCTCGCTTTCCCCCTCCTCCGTCTTCCCGTAGTGCAGCTGCTCCCACTCGCTCTGCCAAACGTCCGACGCAAGTTTGCTGCTGGTGAAGTTACTCGGAATCTGGGATTCTAGGAGCTGAGAAAACGATTTGGGGAGCCTCTTCCACCCCTCAGCCTTTTTTAATTGTATTTGGTACTCGAAAATGTCCTGCGTTTCCTTAGAGCTAGGAGACCCGGTGATATAGTTCACGGGGATTCCCTTGTTCCACTCGGATGCGCACCCGGAAGGCGAAGGACCGCCGACAAGCATCCCGTCCTTGAAGGTGGGAGGCCACGAGCAAAGGTAGTTCATGACCAGACACTTCTTCCCCACCCTCTCCGCCGCGTCCCAAAGGAACTCGGCCTTGCAGAGCGTCGTCGAGTCCAAGCCCACCGTTGAACGCCCAACGTCCAAAGGGTCGCCCGGCAAATGAGTCGTAAAGCTCGTTATGCCGTGCGTGCCAGGCCAAGCGCCAGTGGCAATCGTCACCCAGTTAGTCGGAGAATCGACGGGAGGAGCGGGAAGCGCACGCGAATAAACACCCCCTTCGACCAGCCGCGCAACGTTCGGCATGCACCCCTCACGCAGAAACCGGCGAAAATGTTCAGGCATCGCGCCGTCGAACCCGAGAACCATGAACCTCTTGGCTTTCATAACTCTGTAATAATAAATTTCTGATATAAAAAGTTACACCGCATCGTCTCATAATAAAAAAACGAATCAGTTTCTAAGAAAAGAAGCTGGCTGATTTTTAACAGTCGTTGATTTGGCTTAAATAATACTTTATCAGAAAATTTACATCCATTGAGCACATGTGCATCTTTCATCGAAGAAAGAGGGAACGCGCATCTTCTGCTACTGCAATGGTAATATAATTAGGTCATAATTCCAAAATATTTTGGCGATGATGACGATAACAAGATTTAAAAATTATAACGGCGTATAGTAAGAGTTAAATATTCTGCGACTGAGTTAAAAATCGTAAACTAAAAACATAGTCAAATATACATGAAAAATATGGTGAGAAAAGAGGTTATAATGATGGCAACTGAAAAAACGAGACTAAACCAGTAACATTGAGAGCAATAATCGTCGCTATACTGATGTTCGCTATCTTCCTCCCAATCTCAGAGATTCTGCTTCTCTACAACAGGAACCCGTCAACGTACTACGGCTTTCCGCTGACGTTCTTTTGGCTGACTATGATGTTCTACGCCTTGGGCAAAATTAGCAACAGGCTCAGGCTAAGCGGGGCGGAATACGCGTTCGTCTTCGTGATCGTCAACATCCTAGCAGGCGCCAGAGGCATGAGTATGTGGGCTCAAACAGAAAACTTCCTCAGATTCTCGGACGAAATGGCCTCCATTCTGATCACGGGGCTATTCAACACACAAAGTCTGTACCAATCCCTCGTCCCTGAAATCCTCTTCCCCACTGCTCAAAGAGCAGATGTGGTAAACATGGTGATGATGGGAATGAGTCCTGGGCAGGTCTTCCCGTGGGGAGCCTTAGCCGTGCCAGTGATGTGGTACTCGCTGTTCACTTTCCTCATGATGTCTATCTCTGCTTTCATTTCCTTCGCCATACTGAGCCCGGTGTGGACCGACATCGAAAAACTGCCCTTCCCGATTCACGCGCTTTCAGCCATAGAATTCGCGAAAGACGGCATCGAAAAGAGAAGAATCTTCAACCTGAAGGAAGGAGACAGAAAAGTCTTCTGGATATTCTTCATAATCGGTGCTGTAGCCTCCTTGACGCCAGTGCTGCTTGAACTAGTACCGACATTGCCTCTGCTGAACGCCTTCAACTTCGGAGAAACCCGTGTACCAATACTGTCGGGAATATCGTCTGCCCTGCCCGGTTGGATAGGGTACGGATGGTGGGTCTTCCCGCAGTTCTTCATCGGCTTAGTCGTCTCTAACGAAGCACTCATCTCCGCCATAGTAGCATACCTCGTTCACTGCATCTACAACGTCATAGCCGTGCAAGCAGGATGGTACCAATACTACACGCCAGGGTCAGAAGTAACCGGCGGATACTGGGACCTGCCCTCAGGGCAATCTCCGTTCCCGCTCCGGTACATGATTATGCCAGGCGGTTTCGTCGGAGTTGGCATAATACTCTTCTGGGCAGCAAGGCACCGAGTCAAAAAGGTCATCAACGCCATACTTGGAAAAGAAAACGTTGTTGAAGCAGGCTTGTCCCTACGGTTCGTGAGCTACATCGGAATCGCCAGCATCATCCTGTGCATCGGCCTATTCGCTGTCGTCGGAGTCCCACTCGTGATTGGGGTAATGTGGCTAGTGATGTGGATATGCTTCTACACAGCTGCTGCCAGAGCTGCCGCTGTGTACGGTGGCGCAGGAGGAGCTTTGAATTATGGCGACTGGAAAGTGATGTATCCTGCAGGTTCAGCGCTGGGTTACTGGCCGGTAGACCCGCCCGGAAACCAAGCGTGGTTTACCACCAGAGCTGTCACTTATGGGTTCTCGGACACCATGGCTAGGGGCGGTGGAATGTACGATATGACCGCGTTGACCGCGTTGTGCCACATCCAAAAGGCCTTCAACGTCAACAT
>CAZOKM010000104.1:0-5618 GCA_964580405.1 uncultured Candidatus Bathyarchaeia archaeon
TAGCCGTGATTGCCCTGATTTCCTTCACAATTTCCATTTTGACTTACAGGAGGGGGCTGGACCCTGACAACTTCGTCATCCCCATCGAGAGCTCGCTTGCCGACAGCGTAACGTCCGTCGCTCTCCTCATCGTGTTACTATTGATGGGTTGACTTGGAATGGCACAATTAAAATACAACTTGAACCATAGAACATAAACGGAGCACATACTAGGGATGCGTCATTTAGAAAAAGTAAAGTATATGCCCACGTCCGTCAGGGAATTAGTTTTGGAGATGAAGAACCTCTCCGAGCTGATGATTGACCTGGCGTACTCCGCCGCGTTATTCAACGACAAGGAGCTCGCGGAGGACGTCATCGAGCTCGAAAACCGCATCGACAACCTGGCCTTCCTCCTCGAACTCCACATCATGGTCGCAGCCAGAAACCCCGAAGACGCCGAGGCACTGCTCGCGGTTTCACGAATCGGCTCAGCCGCGGACAAAATTTCTGACGCTGCAGCGGACATAGCAGCGATTATCCTGCAGGACATCGGGGTGCACCCGATCGTGACCGAAATCTTCGAGAAGGTCGAGGAACGCCTGATGCGCGCCAAAGTGGTGCAGGAGTCAGCCATTATCGGAAAAAGCGTTCATGAGTTGGACCTTGTGGCGAAGATGGGCGTCGACATCATAGCCATCGGCAGAAACAAGGAGTGGATCATCGACCCGAAGGAAGGCGAGACGATAAAGGACGGCGACATCCTCATCGCGAGGGGGGCATCCTCGGGCATAAAGGAGTTCAAGGAGCTCGCGGAGCAGAACCAGAGGAACAAGGTGAAGTGAAGTGGCCCACCAGCATCCTGAAGAAATCGAAAAAATCGTCGAGCAGCTGGCCGATCTCAAGAACACGTCGGAGCTGATGATGGACTTGGCTTACTCTTCGATATTGCTGAACAGCATGGACCTCGCCGAGGAGGTTCAGAGGCTCGAGGAGTACGTTGACAAGCTGCACACGGACTTCGAGCTGCGGGTCCTCACGAGCAAGTTCACGAAGGAGGAGGCGAAGGGCTTCCTCGGCCTGATCAGGCTGGGCGTCGCGGCCGAGAAAATAGCGGATTCCGCGGCGCAAATTTCCAAGGTCATCCTGAGGGGGCTGGAGCCTCACCCCATCCTGAAGATGGTGATCAGAGAGGCCGAGGAGACCATCGCGAACGTTCGCGTGACGAAGAAGTCCACGCTCGTGAACAAGACCCTCAGGGACGCCCGCATACCTAAGGAGACGGGCATGTGGGTCCTCGCCATCAGAAGGGGCGAAAAATGCGTCAGGCCCAAACCCGACACCGTGATAGAAAGCGGAGACATCCTCATCGCCTCAGGCTACGCCGAAGGAGTGGAAGACCTCAAGAAGCTGGCTTCGCCCTAGGCTCCAACGGAACCTGCCAAAAAAACACTCACAGACTAGTTGACGTTCAACATAGGCGGATCTGAAGATTCCAGCACGTTCTGTGATTTTTTTGAAAAGTATTTATCTTAACAGAAAAGCAATAAACTGTGTCACAGTGAGTAGGAGGAAAATCTGGATGGCCCAGAAGACCGATTTAGGAGAGAAGGCAAAAACCCTTTTCCGCGAGAGCTACAACTGCAGCCAAAGCGTCCTTCTTGCAATGTGCCAGCACTGGGGCGTAGAAAGCGACCTCGTCCCCAAAATCGCCACGGGCTTCGGCGGTGGAATGGGGAGAAGCAGCTCCGTCTGCGGCGCCGTAACTGGCGGCGTCATGGCTCTGGGCGTACGGTACGGAGTTAACGAGCCTTCCACGGAGAAGAGGCTCCTGACGTACGATTATACGCGGAAGTTCCTTGAGCGGTTCGAGAAAAGGAACGGGGGAACCCTGTGCAGAGACCTAATCGGGTACACCCTCGCGGACCCTAACGAGTATGAAAAAGCAGTAAAGTCCGGCGTCTTCCAGAAAAAATGCCCCGAATACGTCGAAACCGCTGTGAAGATTCTTCTAGAACTAACCGAGTCCCATAATCCTTAGAAATGTTTTCTACGCAAAACCCCATTAGAAGGCAATCCGTTCCAGTTTCGTGGAAAATATTGCGCCTTTAATTGCCCATTAGGATGCCCATCTATTTCGTTTATTTTTTCTGCGATGGAGGATAGTCGTAGTTACGTCCTGTTTTTTGGTTTTGTTTTCAAGATTCCTGACGACGCGAAAACTACACACGAGAAAAGCAGTACTGCCGTTAATGAAGTGAATACTCCTTGATATCGGAGACTTGTTGCCAGAATAAATCCGCTGATTATGGGTCCAAACGTTTGCCCAACGTCCATTATCGTGTCAAGAAACCCCATCGACGCGCCAATCAGCTCCTTGGACATAAGTTCGCTGATTAGGGCTGGCGTGGAAGCGGTCACGGTTGCGAACCCGAATCCGTAGACCATTGTCATCAGGAGGAGGACCCAGAAGACGGAGGTGAAGGGGATCACCATTAAAGGAAGCCCACAGATTATGCAGCCGAGTATGATTGGTAAACGTCTTCCAGTCTTGTCCGACATTCTACCCATGTAGGGTTTGACGACAAGCGGCACGGCGATCAAGCTCCCCGTAATCAAGCTCGTCGAGAGCCAATCGAGATGAACGAGTTCCTGCACGTAACCGGACATGTAGTATTCCACGACGCCGAAGCTGTAGTATTGGCACGCCTGAACCACACAAACGACGAGAACCTCGGAGTTTTTGACCATCGTCCCCCAGCCTTCGAAAACTTTTCTCAAAACAGCCCCTGCGCTTTTCGTCTCGGACTCTTTCGGTGGAGTTTTCTCGCGGAGAAATACTAATCCAGTGATGAGGGCTGTTACGCCAGCTGCTCCAACAGAAAGGTACAACGTGTGAAAGTTTGTTCCACTGACGAGTAGTATGGTTCCTCCCAGAACAGGCGCTATGACCCGTCCAACGTAGGTGATTGAGGAAAACAGCGACAAACGCTCTCCCCTTTTTGTGGGAAACGACTCTGCGATTGCGGCTTCAACCACGGGGACGAAGATCGCGGTCGCGAAGCCGTGGTAAAACCTCACGAGGATTAACTGCCACCAAACAGTAATCAGGACATAAAGGAAAGGCGCAGAGGCAAAAATGAAACCTGCTAACAACAGAAACTTTTTTCTGCCAAAAATGTCCGAAAGCGAAGCTGCGGGCAGACTCACCAAAATGCCTGGAATCGTGGACGCTGACGCTACGAAGCCCGTCCACTCGTCGGGGGTTCCAAGACTCGTCGCGAAGGGCTTCAACACGGGATTTTTGGACATTGTCGAGCTCAGTATTGCAACGAGCCCCATCAGTGAAAGAGTAAGGAAAACTACGTCGCCGCTCTTTTTTGTTTCAGAAGTCATAGGCGAAGCCAGATTACGGAATGGTTCATATTTTTTCCCGCATTTTCCCGCGTAGAAAGTCGGTTTGCTGCTTATGGCTCAGCTGTTTCAGTTCGTCGCTGTACTTTTCGCGGAGAATCCTGAGCTTGCAGCAACTGTAAAGCGAGTCGTAGACGATTCTGGCTTTCTGAACTGCCTCAAAATCGTCTTTCGCGTTGAGCCTTATGCCCGTCATTATGGCGTCCAGCCCTGTTCCTTCAGGCGCCGCTGTCTTGTCGCTCGTGTCCCCCGAATGGACGATTGCAGCGACCTTCCCTAGAGCAGGATCCTCAAGGTGGTATTCCTCGATTATGGTTTCGAAGCTGCATTTACCATCCCTGTGACCAAGTTTCACTCCAGCCGCATCGAACGGTATTGCCCCTTGCTTCTCCGCAACTTCGCCGATTTTGTCGGCGGGAACGAAGATGAACTCCGCCTTTGGGTCAATGAACCTCTGAATCAGCCAAGGGCAAGCGGTCCTGTCGACGTGTACGTATTCGCGGGTCACCCACTTCATGACCGATTCCACCACAACTACGGTCTCAATAATAACCCATCTAGATTAATATACCTAAATAGTGTGATGAAAGATGAACTTAAATTCCCTCATTTCCCGTTCTCCGCAGTCTTTTGTAAGCCTTTTATTGCTCTTTACGCATACTATGAGTTTGAGTGGTGATAAAAAGTTGGATTTTATGGACGTAATTAAGACTCGGAGAAGCATTAGGCGGTACAAGCCCGACCCCGTGCCTGACGAGGTCCTCAACCAGATTCTCGAGGCAGCCCGAGTGGCGCCCTCCGCGGCGCACCGCCAGCCGTGGCACTTCATCGTCGTGAAGGACCCTGAAACTAAGAAGAAGCTCAGCATATCCCCGTGGGCTGCCGAGGCGCCCGTCGTCATCGTCGGCTGCGGAGATTCCGGCGTCTCGTCCGTGTGGTACCCCGTGGACCTCGCCATCGCCTTCGAGCACATCGTCCTTGCGGCAGCGAACTTCGGTCTAGGAACCTGCTGGATGGGCAAAATGGGCAACGACGAACCGATAAAGCAGGCTCTGAAGGTTCCAGCGCACGTGAAGGTCATCGCCGTTACTCCCCTCGGTTACCCAGCTGAGACTCCGGGTCCAAAAGCAAGGAAGAGCCTTTCAGAAATCGTCCACTACGAGCATTACTGAAACTCTGGCAATCGCTTTTGTGGCTTCTAGATGCTTCGGTTTCCGAACGAAGCGAAGAAGAAGTTCTTCTCAGCGGGCTTCCTAGTGCGCGGTTGGGCAATTTTATCTTTTACCCGCTGCTCGAGCTTGTCCCAAACTCTCTTCACGTCCCCCTCGTACCCGACCGCGAACACGACAATGACTCTGTAGCCTTCGGGGAACCCTAGGGCTTTCCTGGCTTTCTTCTCGTCGTAGCCCGCCATCTGGTGGGTGCTGAGTCCAAGGTGCTCAGCTTCGACGACAAGGCTCATCACGCTCAGGCCCGCGTCGTACGCGTAGTAGGGGAGCCCGTTCACGTCGCAGGCCTCTTCGGGATTGGCTCCCACAGCGACCAGAACTGGAGTCTTCTTCGCCCACCCGTTCCCGAATGACAGGGCCTCCTCCACGGCTTTCCGGGTCGAGTCGCCTTTTCGGACGAAGACGTAGTTCCACGGCTGGATGTTGAAGCACGAAGGCGCCCACCTCGCCGCCTCGATTAGGGCCTGAACCTTCTCTTCTTCAACGTCCCTTTCGTCGAAGACAAGCGGACTCTCGCGGTTCTTGAGCTCAGGAATAACGTCCACAACCTACACCCCATTTTACATTGAATCGCATCGAACTAATAAAGGCTGGTCCGAAGACAAAAATCATATATCAACTGCCGCCGACTATTGAGCGAACAAGGGAGGAAACAACGAATTGCCCAAACCGGACATAAAAGGCGTTATAGTCCCACTTATTACGCCCTTTACGGAGGACGGCGAAGTCTACGAGGAGGGGCTGAGGCGGCTTCTCGACTTCCACGCCGAAAGAGGAGTTCACGGCGTCTTCCCGTGCGGAACCTACGGCTCCGGCCCACTCATGTCCACCAAGCAGCGGAATAAGGTAATTGACGTCACCGTGGACCAAGTCAGGGGTCGCATGTCCGTCATCGCCCAGGTTGGCGCCCCAAGCACCGACGAAACCGTGGCTCTTGCGAAGCACGCTGAAAAGGCGGGCGCCGACGTTGTGGCAGCGGTTCCCCCGTACTACTAC